>DNXU01000422.1:0-19160 GCA_003505715.1 Cyanobacteria bacterium UBA8803
AGCAATAACCAATAACCAATAACCAACAACCAACAACCAACAACCAACAACCAACAACCAACAACCAACAACCAACAACCAACAACCAACAACTAACAACCAACAACCAACAACCAACAACCAACAACCAACAACCAACAACCAACAACCAATAACAATTAACTACTTAAACTACGAATCTTCTTCAACAACCAATCGATCGCTTTGGGGCGAGATTGGGAAGCAACCAACCAAGTAATCGCTGGTTTGACTAAAGGTTTGGGCATTAGCCCGACCCAAAGGAACCAAGTACTTAAGATGATCTTTCTTTTCCAGGGATACTCGGAATATTTCCAAATCGCCCAATACCCTTTTATCGCTAAGCCTAGAGGTGAATCAAAAGAGACTGGATGATTTTCGGGGTCTAAGCGTAACGAGGCGATCCGCGATATCAAATGGGGGTGATCGTGAAAGCCCAACTCATGGTTAACGGTATGCCCTAACTCTTGCGCCTTATTCAGTAAAACTTTATATTTATCAAAGTCGTGCTTGATTGACTTGCGAAAGCTTGCAACTGGAAGTTCTTGTCCAGAAAGAGCCCACAAATTACTCCCATGTTTCCGGTAAGCTCCTAGAGGTTCTTCTATAGCTAAAATCTGCCCATAAAAGGGTATGACCGTAATTAGATAACCATCGGCAGAGATGCGGAAATCAGCTTCTGGAATGGGGAGAACTTGCGTTAATGCCTCTCGACTAAAAGCATTACCACTGGTCACCATGGCAGAGTAGCGTCCTTTCTCCAGTAAAATTGGCCAAACCTCTCCAGTATCGAAAGGGACTTCGCGGGCGGGATAGATATCTAACAATTTCCCCTGAGCATCAATTAACTCTAAACGATATTGGATGTTAGCTAAGCCAGGTTGCCAAATAGCTACGACTTGCTCCACAGCTTTTGGGAACAAGTAATCATCGGCATCTAAAAAGATGACAATTTCCCCACGGCTGGCCGCAAAACCAGCATTAAGAGCTGATGCTTGCCCACCATTTGACTTGAGTACGGGGACAATGCGATTACCGTAACTGGTAATAATCTCCTGAGAGTTGTCAGCGGAACCGTCATCCACCACAATTACCTCAGTATCAGAATAAGTTTGGCTCAAAGCACTGTCAATTGATTCGCGCAGAAACTTATCGTAGTTATAGTTGTTGATGATAATGCTTACGAGAGGTTTAACCATAGTTTTCTTACTATCCCTTCTGGCTGGAGTGAATTACCGGGACTGACCCTGAAGAATCTGGCGTTTTTGGCTGGCGGCAGCAGTCTTGAAAGCTAAGGCTTTCATCTGACTGTAAAGAGGTTTGGGCAACAGCCAGAGCGTATAGGCTGCTGCCAAAGTCAATAGCGTGCGACGCGGTTCTTCTAGCAAGATGCGCCAGTAGGAACCGAGAGCGCGGTGGCTCAGTTCTACAGCCATAGCACCCGCTCCTTGATTGACAGCTCGACGTGCGATCGCAGTTAGTTGGTAGGCTCTAGCAGCATCTTCACACTGCGCCATCAGTTCTGGTGCATAGGTGCGGGCTTTTTCCAGTAACCTCTCCCAAGAATTTGCCTTCTTCATAAAATTGTGGGAATGTCCCCCTGGATTCAACCTGTATAGCGTTAATACTTCTGGAATTCCTTCAAATTGCAAGCCAGACTTCAGGGCAATGCGTAGCCAACACTCCGTATCTTCTGAGGGGTGCAATTGGCGATCATCATCAAAATAAAAGTCTTCTAAAGTACCGTAAAGGTTATCTTGAAATTTAATCGCTTCAAACACCTCCCGTTTAGCCACCAAATTTGATCCGCTGCCAATGGGATCGCGTAACAGGATATGACGAGGAGTAATGTCCTTAGTCTTGGGCAGTTGATAGATACCTAAAGGATTATCGGCTTCATCGATAAATGCCGAATAACTGTAGCTCACTCCTACAGCTGGCGAAGTTTCTAGATGATGAACGTGCTTTTCTAGCTTGTCAGGTGACCAAAGATCGTCAGCGTCGAGAAAGGCAATATAGTCCCCTTGTGCATGGCGCACCCCATTATTCCTAGCTCCCGCAACGCCCCGATTTCCTTGACGGAAAATTTTAATGCGAGGGTCGGTAAATTGTTGACAAATCTCGATACTTTTATCAGGAGAGCCGTCATCAACAATGATGAGTTCTAAATTTTTATAAGTTTGGTCGAGAACCGATTGCACGGTGGCAGCAATGTATTTCTCGACGTTGTAAACAGGAATAATGATGGAAACTAGTTTCATAGTGCTACTGGAAAATAAGGCAGAGGGTAGAAGGAATAAAAATTTTCAATGGGTTTTGGTGTACCCAGTTCATGAGCGACTACTTGTTCATTAGTCATTAGGATTCCGCTTGGGTGCGCGATCAAAAGCACGAGCGATCGCGTTCCAAGCCAACTTGCGATTTAGTTCGGCATCTAGGGGTAGAGGTCGAACGGGTGCGCCGTCATTTCGAGGTTTGTAGTTGGAAATCCAGGTGCTGCGATCGCTCAATCCCCAAGTCAATACGGCAATAACAGCAGGTTCATCAAGGACGATGGAGAGAAAATCCTCGTAGACTCCGGCAACGAGGCGATCGCGAACCGCAGTATCTAAAGGCATATCTTCATCTATCACATCCATTTCGGTAATCAGAATTTTTAAACCGAGACTGGCCACATCTTTTAGGAAGTTTCTAAGATTTTTGGCTTGTGATTCATTCCAGGTGGCGTTACCGATGTGGCTTTGCATTCCCAATGCCTGCACGGGAGTTCCCTTAGATTTCAAACGCTCTAGCAGTTTCAGTACTGAGGTTCTCCTAGATTCAAACTTGGGAGCTTCTAACCGATTTTCGTTGTAGACTAACAAAGCCTTGGGATCAGCTTCAGCTGCGAGCCGAAAGGCCAGATCGATATAATCAGGACCTAAAACCTCAAACCACGGGCTTTTGCGCAAACCGTCTGGGCGATCGTCTGGCAGCTCAATGGCTTCGTTAACTACATCCCAGGAGTGCATCTTCCCGGCATAGCGCCCCACCACCGTCTTAATATGATCGCTCAGAAACTTCTCAGCATTTTGGTGGTTCACCTTACTCTTAAACCATCCCGGCAAAGCCTCATGCCAAACTAAGGTATGTCCTCGCAGCAGCATTCCCTGATTTTGAGCAAACTGAGCCAACCAATCACTTTGGGTAAAGTCAAACCGATCTGGACTAGGCCGGAGGGTATCCCACTTGAGTTCATTTTCCGGTACTAGCAGTCCGCACTCTTTAATGAAGCGTGCCGAAAACTCAGCGTCTGATGATAGAGTTGTGTAGTTAGCTGCGGCTCCATAAATCAATCCTTTGGCTAAAGCTCTTTGACCCAGCGGGGTATCTCCTTTAACACTAAAGTCTCTGACCTGGTTATCAATAGCTTGAGTCTGTTGGTGCCAATGCCTGAGTCCACCCACTACGGTAAAGGTGCCCATGCCTGCTAAAAGACCCATACCCCATAAGAAAGCACGCCGTCTAGTCATTCCTTCTCCTCCTGAAGATGTTGAGGTTGTTGGCGGTAGAGTAAATACACCACAGACCACAGGCTGACCATAAGCAATCCATCGGACGCTAAACTAGACCATGCTGCTCCCTGCCATGAGTACCGGGGAATAATCCAAAGGTTGAGCAAAATATTGAATAAGGCAATGCCAATTTGCATAGCACTGCGCAAACCCTGAAAGCCAGCTCCGGTGAGGGTGTCGGCTCCAAAATACTGCAACCCTCTAAAAAATGGTATCAACGCCAGCCAACGCAAAGCTCCTACCGTATTGGCATATTCCTCACCTAAGACATAAGGCACGATCGGAGCAAATACCAATAACCCTATAAAAGCAACGATTCCGTAAAGACCAGCACTTAGCGCTAGGCGCTTGCCAAGCTTTAGCGTACCGCTAATACCTGTTGCTCCTTGCTGAAAAAACTTTGAATAAGTAGCTGCTGATAAGGAACTTATAGGGACAAAGGCAACATCAATCAAACGGTAAGCTGCTGCATATATACCTGTAGCATCTAATGTAGAAAGCCGTGCCAGCATCGTTTTATCGATATCGTTATAGATAGTTTGAGCGGATAAGCTAATAGAAAAGAAAAAGCCTTCAGCAATTTCATTTTTTATGAGCGATAATTCCAACCTCGGTGAACCTATTAACCGAGAAACTGTCACGAAATGAACTAAGGCAACCAACACCGCATTTAGTATATATAGGCAAGCCCATGCAATTACTCCATATTTTTTAAAAAGATTTGCAAAAATTATTGCTGTTATTAAAGCGCTGGCCTGACTGAAAACAGTAATTTTTGCTAGGACATCCAGCCTACTAACAGACATAAAAGCCCTAACAGCAGTGTCGGAAACTTTGCCAAATATTAAATTAGAAATAGCTACCAAAAATACCAGTAAAATTGGTATTTTTGGTGGTAAAACAAAATGAGCGATAACGAGTATTAAAACAATCAGTAGCAAACCTGAACAAAAGACTACGAAAAGGGCATTTCCCCAATATTGACTAAATACAGCTCGGTTTCTAGAAACATATTTAATCAGAATATCTCCGCATCCCCAACTCACAAAAGGTCCGACAATGGAAACAAGCGCCATAGCACCCACAAATGCCCCATACTGTTCAGCACCGAGAGCGCGAGCAATAATCACAAAGTAGGCTGCCTGTAATACTAAACCCAACCCCCGGGACATTATCATCCACAAGGTATGGCGTACTATCGGTTTCTCAGAGAGACGAGCAATGCGAGCCTTGAGAGAGTTGAGATTCATTGTTTTGGGAAAAATAATTTTCTGCTGAGCTTAGCTTTTATTCAGTCTAATATCTCTACAGTCAAGGGATTGTCTTGCTTGGCAAATGAATCGAGCTAAAACTTCTATAAACTTCCTCTTTATTTACTGCCTCTTTCTTTTTAATTTTTCCTTCAGGCTGTCTTAGTACCGATAACGCCACAGTGATATAGAGAACCCAAAACAGATCGTTGCGTACCAGAATTGTACTTTCAGTCAAATTAGATAGCACCATGTAAGTTAAGAATAACAGCGCCCAAAGACCTTCTGAGTATTGGCTCAAACGGTTCCAGGTTAGCCCTCTCACTAAGCTTGTAAAAAATCCGAGTGCAAAGACTGATATTCCTAAGAAACCTAAATCCAAGCCGAGGTCTAAAAAACCGTTATGGGCATGAGGAGCATTCCACCCAGCTACACGCCACACATAAGCAGCCTTACTATGCAAGCCGTTCCAAAATCCACCGTATCCATAACCCAGCCAAGGTTGTTGCTCAATCATGTCCCACACCGCCCCNNGTTCTGTACGGCCAGTAAGGGTTAAGTCTTTACCAAATAAACCCAGCACACCTTCTATATTGGCTGTTAACCATAAAGAACAGGTGCCACCTATGGCAATGATGGCTAAAACGGTAGGGAGCATGAAGTAATAGCGCAACCGGAATGTTTTGTAGATCGGGAAGGTGGTCAAAAGAACGATCGTGCTTAACAAGGCACTGGTCGAGCGGGCGAGTATCATTAGGGTTAAGGAAATGCTAAAACCGAACCAAGGAAAAAAACGATGATTTTTAACAGTTGTAGCCTGAAGTAAAAATATAATGGCACTCAAAGCCATTGCTTTGGAAAAAATATTTTTATGAGGGTAGATGCCTCGCAAAGCTCCAGCATGAATACCGCCCATAATCCCATATTTTGGTAAGGCTATAATAAACAACAAACTCAGGACGATGGCTAAGCCAAACGTCCACCTCATTAACTGTAGTTGCTGTTTTATACTATATCGCGTGGCTAGGTAAAGTCCAAACAGGCTTGTTCCTAATAATGCTATACTATTGCTAATGGTTTTATCTGGTATCTCTGACCAAATAAAAGAGGCTAAAGTGATCGCTATCAAGNNCCCAGATCAGTCTATCTTTTCTCAGCAAAGAAATAACCTTTTTCCACCGGGCAACCAGGAGGACAAAGGTTATGGCATAATTCACAAAAAAGATCAGCCTAACCAAGCTAAAATCTACTTCAGCTACTACTCGCTCGCCCCCTTCACTATAACCTCCTGAGAGAATAACCGTTAGCGGCCCTCCTGAATAAAGGATCAAGTACAAAACGGTGAATGCTTGTTCGGCAAATCTTAGGAATTTTCTCATGAGGTGGGTTCATAGTTCATGGTTCATGGTTCATTAGAACTCTTGCAAAAGTATTGTTCTAATGCGGTTTGCCTCAATTATTGTCCCTTCCTGTTCCCTGTTCCCTAAGTTTTGGGGTGCATCCGGATGATTAAATTAGAATGCCCCCCCGCGATTGTGACTTACTCTACTCCATCAGAGCTGTTTAAATCTCAACCGTTAAGCGAGACCCCGATATATTTAGCAGAGGTTTACCATCAAAATAATCGGGAATCGGTGCACCCATCAATTCCAGAATAGTCGCACCTACATCCACGGCTCGACCTCCTGGCAAGCTAGAACCCGAAGCAATACCCGCTCCCTTGGCCATGAAAAATCCGCTGGCTCGGTGGCCACCGGGACGATAATAAATCACCGGGCCAATGCGTCCAACATCAGGACTATCGACCACATCAGTGGTGCGATCTTGCCACACTACTACTAGGTCGGCATCAGGAAGTTTAGGGTCATCTTCAGTCGGAGATTGCCGAGTCCGAACTACTTCTTTCACCAGCGGCTCTCCTGTTCTGCCATCCTTGAGACGATACACCATTTGCGTCAATTCATCGCAGAGAGCCTCATACTCTGAGGGAGCAACAATACCGTTTGCTTCTCGTCCCTGGAGGTTGATGCGGATATGTCCGTCTGCAAAAGCGGGTAGAGCAAAGGCTTTCATTTGAGGCCAAAGGGGAGAGTACCATTTGGCAGGCATGTAATCTAAGTCATCTCCCTGTATGGCTAGCTGGTAAGGAGAAATTATATCGTTGAGTCCAGAGTGTAAAAACCTGCTTGGCGTCCATGGTTTGAGGAACTGCTTGATCGGATTAGGTTCATACTTTTGCCGCCAAGTTTCCCCTAACCAGTTCTCCCTAGTAGGGTTAAGTCGCATCGGTGGGGGAGTTTCTCCTAATTTGCCGGGAGCTAGACCAACTTTACCAGGGAAGTTATAGCGATAGAGAACTTCCGGTAGAAAGGTCATACTCATCATATCGGTGACGTTGATCCCCATGCCATGAACAGCAAAACACACGACATAAGCATCTTCAGCAACGCTAGCTAAAATTTCCCCGATCGCTTCATCAACTTGTTCAAAAGCGTTGAGCATCGGATCGCCGTTTATACCATTTCTCAACTTCTGGTAAGGGTAGAGGGGGTGATCCGGTTGGCTCAGATGCCAAAAGTCGTGACTAGCTGTATGAGTTTCGGGGAACGCCATTAAGAACAAGTCCCAAGGTTCCCGCTTTAATAAATCACGAGCGATCGCTGAGCGAGTACTAATACTCTGTTTCAATGCGTCCTGAATCCATGTCATGTAGGCGCGATCCCACCAAATCCCGTTATCTTTGTGGAGAACCGGATTTTGGCCATATTGCTGAATCAAGTCTGGCAAAAGTTTAGAGGGACGGGAATGGCTGGGTGTAAAGGGGAAATGCCCACCCCAACCCACAATTTGCAAGCCATTCACTCCCTCAGAAAGTGCGGCCACAGGCACATCAAAAGAGGCCACTCGGTAGCGATCGCCTAAAGCATAGAAGAGTGGATATTCCTTAAAATCATAGCCGCCTTTAATAATGTCACAACTAGTTCCATAGTTGCTGCCCTCATATTTGACGGTGTCCCAATATCCTGTTTTATTAGGCAGGCAACCCGTTTCAAACATCACCCAACTTGGCTCAGTTGATGAAAACTCTGTGGGAGTTCCGGCGTATTCTACGATATTTTTTATCCGACCGTAAATTCCTTGTTCGCATATTTTACTTAGATTTTTTAGATGTCCTTGAGACATCCATTTTTCTAGCAATACTGGATCGGCAGAATCCAGACCAATAGCAATGACTGGTTTTTTCATTCTTCATCCTCTCGTTATCGATATTAACCCCATAGCTAGAGTAGGGTTTATTTTCAGCACTAAACCCCAAATTTAATTCCTTTGAGGAGATAAAAAATGCTGCTACCACCTTCCACCAATTTTAAATTTATAGAATCGCTACTGGCTCTAAATAAATCTCCTTAATTGCCTTAATTAGAGCCTCAGTTAGTCAATCTAATCTGGAGGATGCACCGAGAATTTTACTGTAGCATTTGCCCTATCACCAATATAATTTTGCTACAAATGCGGTGATAGAACTTTGACCCAGACTACGCCAAGCTGATCTTGGCATAAGATATTAATTAATGTCACCTAAAAGTATATAAAGTTTTTGTAAAGAAGATTAAGTAGCGTTTTTTTTATGAAAGCGTTGAACCGATATTTTGGGCACACAAAAAGGGAACTAAACCACTTTTAGGCAAAGAGGATACATCAGTTTATTCCGATTTAAGTGCAATGAAATTTAGGGAGTCAGGCTCATCTCGCTCGCGAGCTTGGTACTCTAACTCAGCGATGTAGCCTTGGCCTGAGCGGGAGCAGCCGCTGAGGTAGAGTCTTTGAACTCGTAGTAGTGGGGGTATTTATCAGCCTGGTTTTCCTGCTTCACCCCATTAGCGACTAGACCCAGAATGTTCTGACCTGCTCGCTCTAGGGACTCTTTAGCAGCAGCAGCACTAGTAGAATCAACTACCCCCGGTCGGGCAACTAATAAAACACCATCGGTCATGTTTCCTAAGGTCAGAGCATCAGCGGCCAGTATTAAGGGTGGAGCATCGATAATGACAAACTGATAGGTTTTAGAAAAATCGTCAATCAATGAGGCCATCCGTTTGGAGTCAAGCAAAGCTAATGGGTTGGGAGGAATGACCCCAGCCGTCAACACGTCCAGGCTGTCCATCCCTGTTCTCACCGTAGCAGCGAAATCTGCCTGACCGACCAGTACGTCAGAAAGACCAGCTGTATTGGTTAAGTCCCAAATATGGTGTTGCAACGGATGGCGCAGATCCGCATCGATCAGTAAAACTCGCCGTCCCAATTGCGCGATCGCTGCCGCCAAATTTGCTGAGACTGTAGACTTGCCTTCTTTAGGAACAGAGCTGGTAACAACAATGACTCGCGGCGTTTTATCTGAACTGAGAAACTTCAGATTAGCTTGAAGCATCCGGTATGCTTCGGAAATCGGCAAGCGAGGCGTATCTCTGACGGGAAGTTCTGGGATAGTCCCTTCTAGATCTCTACTGCGAGAGATACCTTTTTTAGTCAAGGAGGGAATCACACCAAGCAAAGTATACCCAAAGAGTTCCCGAACTTCTCGCAGGGTTTTGATAGAGGTATCTCTGACTTCTAGGGTAATAATTGTCACAATGGCGAGCAGGATACCGAGTGCGCCTCCTCCCACCACTGGCAATACAGTTTGCACCATCTGGCTGGAAGGCAGCAACGGCACCTCGGCAGGCTCAATAATTCTGGCATTGCCAATATTTTGGTTTTCTGCCACCCGCACTTCCTGTAGCTTCTTCAACAGAATTTCATAAGTTGATTGAGAAGCATCCAGCCGCCGTTGAAGTTCTCGCTGATCCTTTTCCAATTTGGGCAGAATCGTCAGCCGTTGTTGGTAAGCCAACCGGACATTTTCTAACTCATTTAACTGGCTGGCAAGACCCAAACGTTCTACTTCAGCGTTAACCAAATTTAAAGTTAATTCTTGTCGGAAGTCCCCCATCTGCAAACTGCTCGCAGAGACTGGGCGTACAACACCAATAGTCTGGACTACACGCTCTTGCAGGAGATTCCTTAGGGCTGCTTCTCTCTCCTTCAGACTGATGATGGTGGGATCTTCATCTTGAAAGCGAGTTTGTTCGACTCTTAACTTAGATTGTACTTGTTGGAATTCTTGGAGAACCTGCTGCACCCCTGGAGACTGGCTGAGGGAACTGGCAACTATGGCTTCCTGGGAATTCATACCCACTTGATCCCGCAACTCTGCCGACCGGGCGTTAGCATCTTTAAACTGAGACTTAACTTCGGTAATTTGTTGGTCTAATTTCGCCAGCGTATCAACAGCCGCTCGAGACTCTTCCTCTAGGGAAACAACCTTATTGACCTCTTTGAATTGTCGCAGAGCCATTTCTGCTTGGTTAACGTTGGCTTCAGCTTTAGGCAGTTGCTCGTTCAGAAATTTCACAGCTGCAACTACTTCAGCCCGGTTCGCCTTGACATTGTTCTTGATATAAAGGTTCATCAGGTAGTTAACAACTGCCGCTGCTTCCTGAGGGTTAGAGCTTTCATAGGCAAGTTCCAACACATCAGTTTCCGCCAGATTTTCGATCGTCAGCTTCTCATGCAAAGCCTCAGGTGAGAGCGGCGTTCCATCCTCTGATTTCAGGTTAAGCGCTGCTATGGTTTCTTTAGCCAGAGGCACAGAACGCAGAATTTCTATTTCTGTAGTAATCGGGTTACTATTGGTCGTCAGGGGAGCCAGTTCTCCCACTTGTTGACCTACACCCGTGAGATCGGCAGTACGACTGACCTTAAACAGAAGCTTCCCTTTCGCTTCATAACTAGTCTGTTGGGATTGTAATAAAGCCATAGGGATGGTCAGACCAACCATTCCCAAAAAGACTACTGCGCCGATCAGCCAGCGCCGTTTGATCACTAACCCTAACTTTTGCAGATCTAGATCTAGAGATTCGGCAGAGTCCATAACTTCTTTGAACAAGCACTACAAGTGAGATACAAGAAATTTGCCAAATTCCCCCGGTCTGTGTTTCACAGTTTACGGAATAAGGCACTGCCGATTAACAATTTGACGGAGTGCATCTTCATGCAAGCAGGCATATATAACCGTTTGCTGACTCCATTGGCAATCATCCGGATTCCTTGGCCTGGTATTCTTACTAAACTCCAGATGCTCCCCTGGTTCAACTATACGGACTTGGGTACTCGACCTGGGCGATCGCACAACGCATTTGAGTTTGTTACCAAATGCTACTCACCCGATACTTCCCAAGTGCCGTAGCTCCGAGGATCTCCCGATTAGGTCTCGGTACTTTGCTCTCAGTTATCTCATCAACGAGCTTAACCTAACTTGCTGCTCAATTGCCAGGGTTATTTCTGAAGTGGTCAGTTACTTCTGCCGAAATCTACTAGGGGTGTGGTTATCAGTAGATAATCTGCTTACTTCCCCCTTTCGCCATTTTTACTAAACCGCGTCTCCTGCAAAGCACTACCAACCCCCTGAATCACCCCACGCAAAATTAACCCAATCCCTCTACCCAGTACCTGTGTCAACACATAAACCACGCCCTTACCTACCCAAGCCACAGTACCGCGCAACCGAGGTGCGATCGCATCCCGAAATTCATAGGCTATAGTTACAGCTAATGGGATACCTCGCAGTTGTTCTAACTCTTGACGCCGGGGAGCATAGATTGAAGTTTTTTTAATGCCGATGTCGCTCAGGACAAACAGGTCATAGCGGCTCTCAAAAATAGCTTTTGGCTCATCTAGTAATTGCACTCGCCGATATTTCCACGATAAATTATTGCGAAACCGGGCAATTTCTCGCGATGAAATGAAACGACTATCGTAGAAACTTTGCTTAATCGTTTCCACATCTGCTAATCGATTTAACAAGGTCTGGATTACTCCATTTCCGACTTGAATCATCAGGTTTTGCAGCAGGAGTTCTGACCTAGCCAGAGCTTCAGGTGTTCTAGCCGGATAAGCCACATTGTCAATTGTTAAGGGAGCCTCAAACAGCCGATGGGCTAACAGTTCGACGACTAGGGGAATTTTATCTAGTATCTCAGTTTGGACAAAAATCGCATCTGATAATAAAACATTAACAATTTCAACTTCACTCTTTCCTAAAGCCAACGTGTAATATTTACCAAAAAATTTAGTCAGCGATACTTGCCACAAATCTTGTAACAAGCGCGATCGTTTTTGAGGAAGCTGCTCGATCGTTACCTGCGCAAAGCGCAATGCCTCCAGCATCTCCTCAAAGTTTTGTACCACGATATACAGTAAATCTCGCCTCTTTTCAACTTGGAGAATGTCAATTTCTAGACTCACATCGGTCAAGTTTGGCAAACCTGATTGGAGTTTTGCCAAGGTGACATCCTGGGGTGTGGATGGCTGGAGGCTTAGACTGAACGAGGAATTTTGTGCTGGTTCCCCAGGCAGGGGGCGAGGTGATGAATGGTTAAAACTGGTTAATTGTTCCCCTGTGCTTCTGCGATCCTGTACCTGTGTTCCCCCTTTCTTTTCTACGATAATTACATCAGTGGGCAATAGCTGGTTCACCAGCCAACGAGCTGCTAACAGTTCTCGGCGGCGTCCGCTCCAAAACAGCCAGTCCAAATTGGACAACTTGGGTTGTTGTAGCTGAGAGGTTACCATCGCCAGAGCATCTTCAATTTGTTGCAGCCCTGACAAACGCAACTGGTGATGCCAACTGGGAGGACGCACAGCAGGCACTGGCACGGTTGACAGTGCAGGCAGCATCTGCCAATAGGATTCACCTTCTCTGAGCTGACGTATAACTTCGACGATAATGCCAATTGCACATCCCTTAGGACAATAACCCTCAACGCCTAACTCTCGTGCGGCTGATAGTTGGGTAGGTTCCGATTCAGCCGTAAGCAGTAAAATAGGCAAATCAGGGTAATCCGCCTTGATCTGCTGGCATAAGGATAACCCCGATAGCAGATGCGAGTGAGAGCGGCCTAAGGTCAGTTCCAAAACAACCAAATTTACAGAAGCTTGGCGCTGCAAAGCGGCCAGACGCTCCATCGCAGCTGCACCCGTATCGACTTCAGCGATAACTTGCAAATCAGAAAACGCTTCCAGAGCAGTACTCAGACCCAACCGAAAAATTGGGTCATCATCGATCAGGAGGATTTGAGTTAAGCGATCGCTCATTGGTTATTAGCCATTTTTCATTTGTCCTTTGCCAAGCCTGAGGGAGTGAGGGCTGAATTATTTTTATTCTTATTTTCACATTAGTTTTCCTCAGTAGTAGTAGATTGAACTGGGCTAGGGGGGGTAGGGAGTTGAGATTGCCAAAGGGCGATCGCAGCTTGTGCTTGCTGATAAAGCGCTCGTTCAGGCGAAATTTGGGCAGCCGTAGCGATCGCGACATCAAACCGTCCTTGAGCTGCAAGAGCATTAGCAGCCTCCAGAATCGGACGGTCTTGGGTCGCTTGCACTTCAAGTACCCATTCGCCAATCTCCTTCTGAGCTTCAGGATACAGGGTACGACCGGGACGAATCTGTCCGGCAGTAGAAATAGCAGTCATCAAATCCCGGCGCTCGGCTAAGGCTCTGGCCAAATCCAGGATGGGTTGGTCTTCGAGAGCTTGAATTTGACGATTCCATTTAGCGATCGCACTTTGAGCATCCAAGCGCAGGGGTTGACCCAGCTGAATTTTGCTGGCTTGGGCTACGGCAGCTTTTAACTGATCTATAGTTCCCCCTGAAGCCAGCTGTTGAGCTGCCTTGAAGGTATTGCGGTCTTCAATTTCCTGAATGTCCTTGCGCCATCGAGCAATCAGTGTCTGGGCACGCTGGCGTTGAGGACGGTTAGGCGCAACTAGCTTGGCTTGCTCAATAGCGTAGGCAAGCGTCGTCCGTTGGTCAAAACTAGCGGCGAGTTGTGCGAGTTGCAACTGGAGATGGTCTTGTAACTGTTTCTCCCACAAGGTTGCTTTACTAGAGGCTGGTTTGTGTACGGGACTTTGGCGATCGATTTGGCCGACAGCCGCTAGAGCGTCCACTAACGCTAAGAGGTTGTCTGGCTTGGCGGTTTGAGCCGCACGACCTAAATACAGCCAGTCTTGAGCTTCCTGATAAAGGGCGGTGTTCACCGGAATTCGCTCAGCCACAGCCACCACATTAGCAAAATCCTCGCTGTAAAAGCTGGTTTTAGCAATATCTAGTAAGGTGCGACTCCATTTAGACAGTTCGGTTTGGGCCTGGGCTTTAATATAGCTGCTAGGGTTTACCTTCCCTGCCAGGGCGATCGCAGTTGCTAATTGCTCCACTTGGTTAGATTTAGCTAACTCCCGCGCCTCCTCTAACTGCTGCCATGCTTCTTTTTCCATGGACAACTGCTTCAGCAGAGCATCAACACGGTAGACATTCCAATATTTGTGATTAATCTGTGATAGCGCTGTAATCAGCTTGGATGCCTGAGACCAGTTTTGGACTACCAGAGCATCCTTGAATTGACTTGTAATTTCCTGTGCTTGCTGCCACTCCTGCTGCCAAGTTGCCATTTGCGCTCGTGCTTCAGGATAAAGGGGACTGGTGACCGGAATTTTTTCCAGCGCCGTCAGGGCACCAGACTGATCTCCCCGATCGATTTTCTCCTGAGCGATCTCCACAATCATCTGAGACCATTCATTGAGCAAGCGCTGCGCCTCTGAGTAGAGAGGATGTTCCCGAGGCCAATGCTGGACTAACCGAATTGCTGCCACTAACTGCTCTAATTGCCCAGACTGAGCCGCTAGCTGGGCACAGTACAAGCGTTCGCTATCAGTAGACAAGGGGGAGATATTTGGGCAATCAACGGGGGGAGGTAACCTAGTCAGAAATAATAAACCAGCAGCGAGGGTGCCTCCCAAGATAGACAAGACAGTGAGCCACAGCATCGACCAGCGCCAAAATCCACTCTGGCGACGGCGTTTTCTTGTAGAACCTGGGGCAGAGCCATTAGTCAGCCTTGCCTCTTGGTCCCTGTCTGGAGTCAGCAATCCATTTTCTTCTAAAATGGATTCCTTAGTGTCTCTTACCAGTTGGATAACGAGTTTGCGTCCCGGACGTTTCCGAAACATTAGGGGGGCGCGGGGATAAAATCGGTGCAATTCTTTTTTAGGCACGGATAGGCGATGATCGGTTGTCAGTCGTCAGTTATCAGTTGTTATTTGTTATGGGTCATTGCTGAGTTGTCAGCCATCAGTGGTCAGGGAGCATGGGTTAGTCACTAAATACAGGTCACCATAAGAAGGGTATGGAATTCGCCAGCTGAATAAGCCATAAGCCAAATTACCTAGCTGGTGATTTCTAGCCTCCACTAATGATGAGTTGTACTTAAGGAACAACTGACAGCGGACAACTGACAATTGTATAGGGTTAAAAATAGGATGAGTAATCATTTTGGAGTGATTAGGGTGGCATGAGCCTGAGCATTCGGCATTGGCTAGCGGAGCGCCACATAGAAATAGCTCAACTGGGACATCCCAATGCCCAGATAGCGGGCATTGCCTTTCGCATTGCCCAAGACATGGAGGTTAAGAGCCTTACCCCTTTTTCTATCAGTTCTCTCACTGAAGTATTGGAGCTGCCTTTTGTGGCCGCAGGGCAAGTCGCTCCTGCTCTCTCGCAGTTAACAGTGGGGCTGCTGCGCATTTTGAGTCGCAAAAAGCCGCTGAGAAGGAATGAAGGAACCTGGCTCACGTTTCAAGTTGCTTATCTAAATGCCTTACAAGGCATTTTAGAGCAAGAATCTAGATTGAAAAGACCTTGGGTGAACCGAGCGCAGGTTCCTGCTCCTCAAGAACCTGACGAACCCCTCAGCGATCCCCAACTGATCGCGCTGCTAAAAACCCTGCGACCGGGAAGACTTACTGATTCTCAGGCTGAACAAGCTCTTTCTTTGGTAGCGGACTCGTTTCTGGGACAGCAGATGAATAATTTAGCAGTGGCATGGTTTGTAGCGAATGGGACGGAGGAAACTGAAGCCAAATTGCTCACTCAACGCCTAAGTAATGGACTCCCCGGCCATCTGCTGGCTGCGATCGCGGAGAATGCTCTACCTTTAGCACAACTCCAGAAATTTGTGCGGCTGGGGAATTTAACGACCTGGCGAGATCCGACGGCTCAAGAACAAAACCTGGAAGATGCCGAATCTCTACCCCTCACCCTACCGCTTGACCTGGATCGGGAATATTACCGCGCCGGACTATCTATCGCCTTGAGCGAACCCTTGTTTGGCAAACCGTTTTCCTTGAAAGACTTATACGTCCCCCTTAAAGGTAAGCTCCTCACTGGCAAAACTGGGCAAGGAACAGGAGGAAATGTGCCCTCCCTTACTCCCACACCTCCTGTAGATTTGATGGAATGGGCGATCGCCCAGTTGGACGAGCAAGCGACGATCACCTTCATCGAGGGTGATCCTGGCACCGGAAAAACCAGTTTCTGCCAGATTTTGGCGGCTCGAGTGGCTCAAGAACTTTATCCGAACTGGATGCCGATCTCGATCCGACTCCGAGACGTTAGATTAGGCCAAACCTTTGAACAGACCCTAGCAACTGCTTTCCCAACAGGACGCCTCACAGATACGGATGGCTGGTTCTCGGTGAACTCGCCTCCTTGCTTGCTGCTCCTTGACGGTTTAGATGAACTACCTCCCCAGATCGAGCGTCATCTGTTGGCGTTTATCGAGCAGGTGATACGATTTCAGACTCAAAGAGTTACTCCCGCTGGTTGGCCTCGCCATAAAATCATTCTCACCAGCCGTTCCGTTACCCTGGAGACTTTATTAGCCAGAAATTACCGACAAAGCAGTACTTTGCCATTACCAGTTAAACTCCAGCGAATTGCGATCGCTCCCCTAGAACAAGATGAATTCCGGCAATGGTTCCTAAATTGGGCTAAGGTACAATCCAAATCTATTGCCCAGACTTATTTTACTTTTTTGAAACATGGGGGTGTCTTTCAAAAGCAACCGCCTAACAAGGAGGTGGCTACCTTCCTATCCCGCCCTCTGATGCTTCCTTTGGTGGGTATTTTACATCGGGATGCCCGAGTGGATGAAACCCTTTTTCAGCTGGGAGCAACTGAGATTAAGCTGGAAATTTACGATCAAATTTGCCGCTGGTTGGTGGGAGAACCCACTATGGGGAGCGGCCCTTTGCCTGAGTTAATCCGGGAAGGTTTAGCTCATGCTGGCCGCTCTTTAGAAGCGATCGCAAATCTTTTGGAGGATCGTCACCCTCAACAGTTGCGCTGCCAAATGCAACTAGCAGCACTGACAATTCTCCAAACCGGTCAATATCAAACCTCTACAGCTGCTATCCAGCCAAGTTTGGCTAGCGACCCGCTGGCTAATATCTCTACCCAGTCCCTGCCAGCCTTTTTCTTTCGCTCCCGATCTCAAGGGAGCAGGGGGGCAGGGGAAAGGCCAATAAATCCATCTGCGCCCCTACAGCTCGAATTTTCTCACCCCAGCTTGGGAGAATATCTGGGGGCTGAAGAAATTGCTCTCCAGCTCAAAAAACTGACCCAACAAGCTGGCGATCGGTACGGGGAGGTCACCTTTGTTATGGACTCACCCCTCGAGATCGCCGAGCATCTTTACGGGTTGCTGGGATACGGTGTATTGTCTGACCTAATCGCAGAACTTGCGATCGAGCGTCTGCGACGAGAGCAAATACGCAATGCCGATACCTTTTCCTTTGCTGTTTTGTTTAAACGCCTCTATCGCTTCTATCGAGCTTACTGTCGAGGACGTTGGCTGGATGAGGGCATTGTTCACCAAGCTCAAGCCAAGTTCCACGCCCTGCAAAATCCCTTGAACGCTCTGCAAATTGATGCTAGTGTCGGCATTAATGTCTTTCTATTGCTCTGTTGTGCAGCTCTAGAAGCACAAATTCCCTTCTGGCCCTGCGGGAACCCAGACATTTCTCAAGAGTTTGATGCTGACCAGCTTTTAAGTTTTATTGGTAGAACGGTGGCTCTTTCCCCTACTGCCTTTTGGCAGCGGCTACGGCATAGTCTGAAACAAATCCATCTCACTCAAGCTTGTCTGAATCAAGCGATGCTGGCAGAGGCAAACCTAGAGCAAGCTAATTTCTCTACAGCTGAATTAATAGGTATTAATTTAGCTGCTGCTAATCTCCAAAAAGCTAATTTCGCTTGGGCAAGGCTGAGTGGTGCTAATCTATCCCATGCCGATCTTTCTGGCGCAAACTTAGAAGGAGCTGATTTGTCAGGTAGTGACCTCCGAGGAGCCAATCTGACTTCGGCTAACCTTACTTATGCTTGTCTGTTCGAGGCTCAGTTAGATCAACAAAGTCATAACTTTGCTCTCAGAAGTGGAGCTATATTTTCCCTGGCAGAGTTTCAGGCTTACCAACAGTCTTTGGTAGCACCCAAAGTCACGACTAACCTTACGGATGAGGATCTCTTAGAGGAAGAACCGACTATTTTTATTGAGAGTGCAGAAGGAGAGCCAATGTTCCCTACCGTTCGCTATACTCACGGGGATGATAACTACGACGGTGATACCGCACAAATTGAAGACTGGGAACAACAAAAGCCGGTATTGGCACAGGATGATGATGAGGATGATGCTGCTGCCTATGAAGATACAGTGATGATTCATGATTCTACTCAAGAAGATTCTTAAGTGTTCATGGTTCATGGTTCATTGTTGAACCTACTAATTTGTCGGTTGGGTCTCTTTACCAACGACCCAACCTACATAAGCTTATTTTTTATTTATAAATCAGCTCTTAATCTGCACTCCTAATTTCCTATCTACTGGGCTGGTGCTTCTGGTTGATTCTTGCGGTAGCCGTAGAAGTCAATTCGATACTCGGTAATTCGCACGCCAGTTTGCTGCTCGATTTGTTGGAGCAAATCCTCTGGCAGTTGGATGTGGATATCGATAATCTGGTTAGTGTCCAGGCAATTGATGTGGCTGTGAGCATCGCTGATGTTACCGTATAGCCGTCCATCAGAGCGCTCAATACATTCGATAATGCCTTGAGACGATAGGGCATCCAAATTCTGATACACGGAAGTATGACCGATGGCTTGGCCTTGCTGATTCAATCGGTCATAAATTTCTCGCGCTGAGAGGTGTTCTCTCGCTTGCCAGAGCAATTCTAGGATTAAGCGACGTTGACGGGAAAGACGCATCCCCAATGCCTGACACCGATTCAGTGCATCCTCAAGGGATCTAATGGGTTTAGAAATTGCCGCTTCCTTTTGCATTGTTGATACTTTTAATTTATTCGGTTAGCTTATCTATATCTATTCCCCCTTTCATCCCTCATCCCTC
>DNXU01000422.1:19221-20660 GCA_003505715.1 Cyanobacteria bacterium UBA8803
TCCCTCATCCCTCATCCTTATTTTCTGGATAGGACAGTTGATTCATTAATACAAACTCATTACCAGTTTAGCTTAGCTGGCCTGAGTACGTCAATTTTCCTTAATCCTGTAATAAGTTTTCTTGGATGAGCTGGGTAATCATGGCAGTTCTGGATGTCACACCCAGTTTGGCGAAAATACGCCGCAGATGAGTGGCTACAGTCCAAGGACTGATGTCTAGCCGATGGC
Source organism: Cyanobacteria bacterium UBA8803 (assembly GCA_003505715.1). Classification (GTDB taxonomy): domain Bacteria; phylum Cyanobacteriota; class Cyanobacteriia; order Cyanobacteriales; family Coleofasciculaceae; genus UBA8803. Next base: position 19,450 of record DNXU01000422.1, read on the forward strand.
CAATATGTTTGTTGGGCAATCCTTGAGCAACTAGCTTAGCGATCGCTCTTTCGCGGGGACTCAGGCAAATTCGGGACTGGGACTTGGGCCGACAGCGTGCCAGATAGTAGCGTATCCCATCAATCTCAGACTCCAAAATTACCTCATCTATTGCATCTGTAGTTTCTTGAAGCGCTTTTAAGGATACAGACGTATCGAGTTGTTGTACTAGATGCGTCAGCATTTCTTGGGTAATCATTTTTTCTCCGGTTGTTCAGGTTGCACAAAAGTATATTTACCAATGGCTAATTAGTCAGTTGTTGGTTGCTACTGGCAACTTATGCCCAACAACAAGGGAGAACCAACGACTGATAATTAGATAAATCGTTAATTGGGTTTTGTTTTTATTGTGATAAATGTGGCTAGTCTTTTACAGTACCCTTAAGGGTACTTTGCTCTAGACGTTATGTGGAGTTTACCAAACAGAGGTTAGGTAACTACGCCATAGGTAGGGGCAATGGTGCGCTTTCGCGTAACGCACCCTACAAATTGCTGAGGCATTTTTGAGTTTGCTATACCATAAAATGCATTTTCACTCAAGTAACCCTGGATCTTTCTTTGCTCATAAGCCTTGATTACGGTGGCTAACGAGGCTTTTGCCCCCAAGCATTTAACTGTCGGGGGGAAATTGCCTCAATTGCTGTTTTGAATTGCAGAGCATCTATGAAGCATAGTCACTGGCTGCGCCTGACTCAGGAAGGCGAAAATCTTTGTTTAGTTCTCAGGGAGCAAGGCTATCAATGCTTTAAGCAAGTCCGCCGTCTGTCTTGGAAAGTGAGTAAACATGGCGATTCCTACCTGCTGACCTATTTACCAGCACCGATATCTAGCTGGACTGTGTTACCCAATAACGCTAGCCCAGCCAGAGAGCAGATCCTATCACTGGTAAGCAATGCCCTCAAAAAGGAGGAGTTGGGGACTCTGAGAAGTTCCTCAGCAATACAACCACGGGATGAGTTGACACGTCCTTGGGTCATAGTCCGTCTTTTGAGTGACGCACGACGTTACACTGTAGCGCGATTTTACAATCGTCAAGACGCCCACGACCACAAAAGAGTACTGAGCCGCTTTATGCCAGCGGCTGAGTTTGAAGTGGTTTTTGATCCCTGGGGTGATTGATATCCACAGGACTTACACAACTACCCTTCGACTATGCTCAGGGTAAACCTTCG
>DNXU01000422.1:20806-31364 GCA_003505715.1 Cyanobacteria bacterium UBA8803
CTTCGGCTATGCTCAGGGTAAACGCCATATATACAGGTAATGGTGCGTTAGCACAGCGTAACAAACCATACTAATAGAGGCTGTGCGTAAGTCCTAATCTAATTAGTTGGACTCAACCAGATGTAGAGACGTTCCTGTGGAACGTCTCTAGAGAATTCCTGGTAGTGCGGTATTAGTCTAGGATTGAACTCGTAAAGTGACTCGAATCGTGTCCTTAACCGATGGTGGTGCTGACCAAGCTAGGAGCGATCGCCGAATCAGATCTACTACTGCGGTATCCTGTAGGGTCGATTCTCGATCGTCGAGGATCGCTCGCTGAATGCTGCCGTCCTGAACGTGCAATTCAAAGACTACTTCGCCACTGAAATTGGCAGGCAAGTTGAGATATTGCAGGTGTTGGGTGAGAGAAGCGATCGCATTATCAACCTCTGCCGCATCTAACCCATCAACCGCAACCACCTGAATTGGAGAGGAAATGCGACTGAGGACTTCGTCTATTTCCTCTTCTGAAGGTGCGCCTCTAGTTCCCCCGCCGTTTTGATTGACTGGCCCAATAGCAGGTGGTGCAAGGGGTATCGCTCCGCTGCCGCTGCTGAAGCTATGGAACAGATTATTACCAGTACTCTCCGTCGAGCCAAAAATTCCTTCGTAGCTGACCCCCTCTGGTAACTCAACAGGAACTTCCACTCGCTGTATGGTGCCATCCGGCTCGACTCGTACTTCTTCACTCACTGCGACAAAAGCAGTGTATTGAGATAACAACCGATAGGCTAAGGCTGTTTGGGTTACAGCTTCCACACCCGACGTAGTTTCACCACCAAACATCTGATTCATCAGGTCTTTAATCCGGGCGCGACCCCAAAGTTGGGCGATGGCAGGGTTATTTGTACCGCGATCGAAATTAACGGGTAGGGTCTGTTCGTAGCGCTTACCACCTGCCGTCATCCCCTCAATTCTGAGGGTGCCATTGAGACGGTCTGCTTGCCGTCCGAACAGGACTAGAGGTTGATTGGCAAATAAATCGGGAGGGGTGAGGGGATAGAGTTCTGATGGCTGCCCTGCTCCTGCCCAACTTACCTGAATATTTGTCAACACCGGATTGTTGATCTGACGAAAGAATTGTTCCGCTACCTCCTCGGTGGGTTCATCTTGACGGATGACCCGACTCGTACCCCGTCCTACTTCGGCTAAGCGGTCGATCAGGAAGCGGTTTACAGAACTACCCACGCCAAAACTGTAAAGACGGTTCCCCGGCTTGAGCTGCTTTTGTACCTCAGCAATCACCTCCTCATCGTTGCCGATATAACCATCGGTGAGCAAAACTACACTCCGTAAGCGACCTGCCGGAGCCGGAGGAAAATTGAGTACGGCCCGAATACCATTCATTAACTCCGTACCGCCATTAGCCTGTAAGGCATCAATATACTTGAGCGCCATGGCTCGATTTTGGGGTGTATTCGCCAAGGGTCGGGCAGAAAGTTGGGTGGCAGTATTGGCAAAATCAATAATCGTAAAAGTATCGTTAGGATTCAACCCATTGATAAAGCGGCGCATCAGTTCCTGAGACTTGTAGAATGGCTCGCCCTGCTGGGAACCCGACGTATCCATAAGGAATACCACATCTTTGGGCACAATCTCATTAGTCTGATACTCTAGGGCTGGAATTAGATAAATGGCAAAATGACCGCCCTGTTCGTCAGCTTGGGACAACACCGTGGCTTGAGTGCGATCGCCTGCGACCCGATAGCGCAAAATCAGGTCTTTGTTAGGTATCGTATCCTCACCCCCCAACTTGACCCGCACCCGTTGGCCTTGGCGTTCGGTACGGATTTGATGGGAGGGCGATCGCACTTCCCGGATCGCTACTCCGGCATCAATGTCCACCGTTACCCCAATATCATGTCCGGAGCGAGTTTCCGGTTTAAGGATCAAGGGTGTAATGCGAGAGGCATCTGGCACTCGGTCAGTATTGCCAGTATTGTCTCTAGGTGTACCGGGAATGTAGCGCGGGCCTACGACCATGGGGAAGACAAATTCATAATCACCACCTTCAAACTTTAGGCTGTCGGTATAGCGAATGGTGACATCTATTTGTTCTCCTGGCTTAATATTGGTCAGGGATTGAGTAAAAATATTATCTCGCTCTTGTTCTAGAAGTCCCGCAGTACGGCCTTCCTGACGCGCCTGTTCATAAATTTCTTGGGCTTCTTCCCGTTTTTTTATCTGGCCTTTAATAATGCGATCGCCAATTTTAATTTCCATATCATACACCGCCGCCTCATCAGGCAAGGGGAAGACATAGACTGCTTCTAACGGTTCTGGAAAAGGATTTTCAAAGGTCTGAGTAATCTCAACCTGCGAGACATTCCCTGTGACGTTGGCTTTAACTTCAGTATGTTTGAGCGGAAATACCTGTTGCTGCCCGTCTGGAGATTGGACATACAGCCCGCCGATAGGACGGTCAGCCTCCTGAGTGGGATTTTGTGGTTGATTGGGATTAGATTGGCCGATCCGGGGAGATGCCCCAGGCGGTGCTTGCGCTAAGCTTAGATGGGTAAGTATAACAACACAGCCACCCAGGAACAGGGTTACAGGTAAGGCATAAATTAGTTTCATAGGATTTAATCGAGAGCATTAAGCTCTTCTAAGATGGCACTAAGCAGGCTTAATGACTTATGTTGTTGCACTTTTTGTAACAATAAGCTGCCCCTGGTCTTTATAATTTGCCTCCGCCACATTTTTGATGATAAGTTAATTGGTAATGGGTAATTGGTAATGGGTGATGGGTGATGGGTAATTGGTAATCGGTAATTGGTCAGAATTTCAAGCCGATCACCAATCACCGATCACCAATCACCAATCACCAATCACCAATCACCGATCACCCATTACCGTTAACTATAATCTGAATATTAATATTTGTTCAAATAAATAAAATTAACTTACGCCCCAAACCTTAACCGTCCTATCTAAACTACCACTCACCAAACGTTGCCCATCTGGAGTGAGAGTTAAGCAAGTTACTGCATCTTGATGTCCCGTTAATGTTTGGATTTCTTCTCCTGTGGCTACATCCCAGAATTTGATCGACTTATCGATCCCGCCACTCACCACAATCCGCCCATAAGCACCGAAGGTCAAGACCCTAACCCCAACAGCATACCCCGCCAGAGTGCGTTCTACCTTGTGAGTCGAGAGATTCCATAGTTGAATATGACTAGACCAATTGGTAGTTGCTAGAGTAAGGCCATCGGGGTTGATGGCAACAACGGTGGCATAACCTTTAAGAGTTAGAGGTCGATCGCTACTGTACAAATACCATAGCTTAATCTTTCCATCTCGGCTGCTACTGGCGAGAGTCTTGCCATCAGGACTGAAGGTAACGCACAAAATCTCATCGGTATGCGCTCCCCAAATGAGGCGATTATCAAAATTATGCAAAAGTTTCCCAGTTTTTAAATTCCAAATCTTAATCGTTTTATCCTTACTGCCAGTGGCAATTGTCTGACCATCAGGACTAATCGCAATTGCCCCAATCTCACCTTCATGTCCGTAAAGGCTGTGGCGCAGTTCTCCCTGATACCAAATCTCAATAACATTGCTGGAACTGTTCCTGACCCTAATCAAGGTCTTGATATCGTTACTCAGGGCTAAAATTTCTTGGGCTTTGGGATATTTGGGGATGGTGTAGAGTAACTCATTAGTATGGAGGTTAGAGATCCTAATATTCTTACCCCGTAAATAGGCAATCCAATTCCCATCCGGACTAAGGGCAATCTCTTGACCTGCTTTAAAGGTGTCAAGGCACTCAAAGAGCCGATAGGGAATATATCCTCGTAATGCCCTAGAGGCTGAGAGTTCTTTGCGCTCTCGCAATAGTAAATAGGCAACCTGCTGCACCGCCAGCGACTCATCCTGCAAACCTCGAATAATTAAATCTAAACCAGATTCGCCATACTTTTGAGCATCTTTGAGCGCAGCACTCCTGATGGTAGCATCCTGGCTGGCCAAACGCTGCCTCACCCCATCAATTCCCCCCAAAATTGCTGCATTTGTAGGGGCTAAGTTTTGAGTGCTAAGGACAGCATCATAGTCTCGCGGTTGATGAGAATTATTTACCATTGAAAATGGGGAGAGGGGGTGAGGGAGCTGGGAGGTGAGGGAGCTGGGGGAGTGAGGGAGCTGGGGGAGCTGGGGGAGTAATTTGTACTCGGTACAAAAGGCTTAGGAATTTTCTAGCTATGACCATAAATTAGCCCTGGGGAGGTGAGGGGATGAAGGAAATCAATTTTCGTGTACGCACTTCATGAGCGCTGGCTATTATCATGTTGCCAGGGAGTTGGTTTTTTGGGTGAGTGCTAACCTAGAGAAGTATAATTATGTTTCAAACGTGCTACGCCTAGTTTCATGAATAGAGTTGTCGTGGGCCTTTCCGGCGGGGTGGATAGTTCGGTTGCTGCTGCTACTCTGCACCATCAAGGATATGAAGTCGTTGGCTTAACCCTTTGGTTGATGAAAGGGAAGGGTCAATGCTGCTCGGAGGGAATGGTCGATGCGGCATTTATTTGCGAACAACTGGGTATTCCTCATCATATTGTTGATAGTCGGGATGTCTTTCAGTCCAATATTATTGATTACCTGGTTTCAGGTTATGAAGTCGGAATTACTCCACTGCCTTGCTCTCAGTGCAATAAGGCTGTGAAATTCGGCCCAATGCTCCATTATGCCCGCGAACAGCTCGGTATCGATCGGATTGCGACGGGACACTATGCCAGGATTAGTTATGATAGCGCGATCGCTCGCTATCAATTACGCAGGGCAGTAGACTTGACCAAAGACCAGTCTTACTTCCTATATGACTTGACCCAAGACCTGCTGGCAGCATCAATATTTCCGTTGGGAGAACTCAAGAAGACTCAAACTCGAAGTCTTGCTGCTCAGTACCAGCTGAAAACTGCGGATAAACCAGAAAGTCAAGACTTGTGCCTGATCGAGTCTCACGGTTCGATGCGCCAATTTCTAGATAAGTACATTTCCCAAAGTACTGGGGACATTGTAGATGTTGAGGGTAAGGTTTTAGGCCAGCATAACGGCATTCACCATTACACTATAGGACAGCGCAAAGGACTGGGCATTGCTGCTGCCCAACCGTTATACGTGGTTGCTCTCGATCCCGTTAGAAACCGTGTCATAGTAGGCGATCGCGCCAGCGTGACTCAACCAGAATGCACGGTAGGACGAGTCAACTGGGTTTCAATTCATCCACCGACAAGTCCCATCCGGGCTGCCGTACAAGTCCGCTATCGCTCACCAGCTGTATCGGTAACAGCCATTCCTCTAGAAGGCGATCGCTTGAAGCTAGTCTTCGATGAACCTCAGTTCAGTATTACCCCAGGACAAGCTGCTGTTTTGTACGATGAGGATATTTTACTAGGCGGGGGAATTATCGAACGTTTAGAAAAATAGGCACTCCAGGGAGCCATCAAGGTAAAAAACATCAGTTTCCGAGGAACCAGATATCATCTACCATGGGTGCAAATAGAATTAGGGTGGCCAAGGATAAGGCCGATTTAGTGAAAGCTTTAGTGGCATCACCAGATACAACTGGGCCGTTCCAAACCTATGCTGATGTGATGGTGTTTGCAGCAGCATTGGGAGCCAAAGGGCAAAAGCGATCGCCTCTAGAGGCAATTGCTAAAAAAGAACCAGCTCCCATTGGAATTGAGATTTTTGTATCGAGGGGATATGACTCGGTGATCAAAGTTTTGGCGATCGCAGAAACGAAAGATGCCAAAATTCTCTCAGCGTTTGATGAAAAGGCTGAGGAGGAGCGCATCCATATTTTTGAAGAGTATGCCAATGGTGGCTTAGAGATTTTACGGGACGAAATGCGGGGAGCCGTAGATTATACGGAGCGGCTTTTGTTAGTTTTGAGTACGGCTAGGTTTAAAAAAGAGATTCCCCAAGGGAGTTTTGATTTGAGCCGATTTTTGTAAGATCCGGGTCTTCGGTTCAATTTGAGGATGGTTGACTGGAGTGGCGTAATTATTTGGAGGTAACTGCGGGATGGTGGGCAAAGCTGAATTACTCGAAGCGATCGCTGGCAAAAATCGCGGTCTGTTGGCAACCGAAACCGATAAAGCGGCCATCCTGGTAGCCGTTGCTCAACTAGAAGACCGCAACCCTAATCCTCGGCCTCTGGAGTGTAGTTCCCTGCTAGAGGGCAACTGGCGTCTGCTCTATACTACCAGTAATGAGCTGTTGAACATTGGTCGGTTCCCCCTCGTGCAACTTGGTCAAATTTACCAATGCATTCGTACTGCTGGGAGTAGAATTTACAATATTGCCGAAGTCTCTGGCCTGCCCTATCTTGAAGGCTTAATTAGTGTTTGCGCCCAGTTTGAGCCAGTCTCGGAACGCCGGGTGAATGTCAAGTTCGATCGGTCTATCATCGGTCTGCAACGCTTAGCTGACTATCAGTCTCCCAATAATTTCATTGAGCAAATTGAAATGGGTAAAAAATTTCCAGCCATTGATTTTGCCATCCCAAGTGGAGAACGGCGGGGTTGGTTAGATATTACCTATCTAGACGAGGATTTAAGAATTGGGCGAGGGAATGAAGGCAGTGTATTTGTCTTGACTAAACTATGAACGCTGAAATTTCCCCTTTAACTCTAACTCGCCTGTCCCAAGGACATTTAAAGATTCTAGAAACCTGTCCCCGTAAGTTTCAGCACATTTACTTCGATCAGTTAGGCACCCCTGTTTCACCAGAGCAACAAGAGCATCTGGCTTGGGGTAGCCGCTTTCACTTGTTGATGCAGCAACGGGAGTTGGGATTGCCTGTAGAATTGCTGATTGAGGAGGATACTCAACTGCAAAAGTGGGTCACGGCTTTGGTAAATGCGGCTCCAGAGGTTTTTACCAGAGATCCTCAAACATTTCGCGAGCCAGAACATTGCCGCACCCTCAATTTCCAAGGATATTTGCTGACTGTTATCTACGACTTGTTAATTGAAGACGACACTAGCGCCCAAATTCTAGACTGGAAGACTTACGCTCAACCCAAACACCGCCAACGGTTAGCTACAGACTGGCAGACGCGGCTGTACCTCTATGTTTTGGCAGAAACCAGCGACTATTTGCCAGAACAGATTTCCANNTTTCCATGACGTACTGGTTTGTCAAGTCCCAGCCGCATCCGCAAAGCCTGAAGTTTCCCTACGATCGGGTACAGCACGAGAAAACCCGGCAGGATTTAACTAAATTGTTGAGTCAGTTAAGCAGGTGGTTGGAATGCTACCAAAGCGATCGCCTACCGTTTCCGCAAGTCCCAGTCTCGACAGATCGATGCCGTGATTGTAGCTTTGCGGTGCGTTGCCAGCGGGTTGAAGAAAGTAGGGATACAAGATTGTCGCCACCCTTGTTACCTAATTTGGCCGAGATTGAGGAGGTGTCTCTTTAGAACCTAGGTGGCAGCTCATTTTTCCTTTTGTCACCCCGTCAGGTCACAAAGTCTGTGAGAATAAGGTCACTAATTGCAGTTTTTGTGACAACTGTTTAGAGTTGAGATTTGGTAGGGGCTTCCGGGATGTTATTAGAACTCAATCGAATCACAGTGCCACCAGGACAGAGAGTGCTGCTCTCTAACGTAAGCTGGCAGGAATTTGAAACTATTTTAGAGGATTTAGGCGACCGAAGAGCCTCTAGAGTGGCGTATGACAATGGAACCCTGGAAATTATGACCCCCCTGCCAGAACACGAAACCAATAAAGTCCTGATTGGAGATTTAGTAAAAATCCTTTTAGAAGAACTAGATATTGAATTTTGGCCTCTCGGTTCGACTACATTCAAAAATGAAGAGATGGTCAAAGGTATAGAACCGGATGACTGTTTTTACATTCAAAACGAGGCGGCAGTTCGCGGAAAAAAACGGTTGGACTTAGGCGTAGATCCACCTCCCGATTTAGCACTTGAAATTGATGTAACTTATCGCACTCATCCGAGTCTCTATGAAGCGTTGGGAGTGCCGGAACTGTGGCGATTTGAGAATGAGAAGTTACAAATTAACGTGCTGCGAGAGGGGAAGTATACCAAGTGCGAATACAGTCCAAATTTTCCCAATTTACCCCTGATTGAGATAATTCCTCAATATCTCAGCCAGAGTATAGCTTTAGGGAGGAACAAAACAATGAAGGCGTTTCGGGCTTGGGTGAGAGAACAAATAGCAAGACGCGAACAACCATGAAAGTTCAACTAATCATTTGCCAATTAAGCGAAAATAGAAGGTTCGTGCAACCAGATACACTACCCATAACCGTTATCAAACGGTTATTAATGCTTTGTTCAACTTTGCTGTCAGTACTGGCTATATCAAATCCAATCTAATGGCTAGACTTTCTTTGAGAAAGCCAGAGGCAGCTAAAAAAGAATATAAGACGTGGAAGTAGAGTTTTTCAGTCGAAGTACGGAGGGTTAGCGTATTAGAAAACCTTCGTTTTTTGGTACTCAGCCGTCAGACACTAAGCTTGCAGTGAAGCCAGATTAGTCAAGTAATATTGCATTCACGTTTCGAGTTGGAGTTTACCCTAATGAGTAAATTTCTTCCTTAATTTCTCTCAACTTATCCTCTATTTGCCTTAACAAATCAACTTTTGATTTTTCCGTATTTCTCAACTGGCTCTGCTGAAGCTCAATGTCTTGAATCTCTTGAGCATAAAATATGAGAATCTCCTTTTTGATATTTCTACAACCCTTGATTGGTTTCAACCTCATTAAGTTTTGATTAGAAGTCTTTCCCATTTCGCTATTAGAAGTGGACTTTACCCGCTTAATTTCTTTTATGAATCGATTCTCTGGCGCTATTCCCTTTAACCACAATGCTGCCGATTTCCACTTTTCCTCTGCCTAGAGTGACAAAAGAGCGATAATTGTGCCTAGTGATTCCGGATTGGGGCGAGTTTATCTGTAGGTATTAGCATAGAGGCTTTGGCCTTGAGAAGTATTGAGGTCATCAAATGTTGACAGAGCCGATGGTGACCTTGCTCTCTCATGATGGCTGGAATTTTCATTGATAAATGAGAAGTTTCACTGATGAGGTGAAGCCTCATTTAGTTATGGGATATTAGCTCTACCAATTTGAGGACGGCTTTCAATCGTAAGGGGAAGCTGGCCAAAAAAGCTGTTCAGAAGATTTGAAGGATTAGAGCTTTAATGATTACGACTAATATTTGGGTGGTCTTTAGTCTTTATCTAATTTACGTTTTGATTAGCGCCCCTCTGTTTATGTTAACTTCTGGGGGATGGATGTCAATCTTTTTCTACTTAGGATTTGCAGGTTTGTTCTATATCATTAGTTCAATCTTGCTATTTCTAAGTGCCACAGTTCGGACTGCAAAGAGACGGACTAAAGTTAAAATTAAGGCAAATTTTCTGCGGAGAATTTTTGCCCTCCAAGTTTTTGTTGTTTTGTTTAATTACGGGAGTTGTGGCGATAGTTTATGCTACGATGGTTTTCTGCCTAGCTTGTTGGAAGAGGCTAGTCTCCCCGTAATTTTTACGCCTCCCTTTGTAGTGGTTGTGTTTGCCCTCCTGTTGTATGTGGGCTTTTTGTCATTGTTTTTACTCGATGTCGCTTGAAGATGAGTCCTGGAGACGTTCAACCGGAACGTCTCTACAATGTTCAGTAGATTTAAATAATTTTTTTTAGATTTATTCAGTATTTATACGGAAGATTGATGGCAATGAAATTAAAGATAATTGAGATGATTAGCAACTACCGTTATGAACTGCATACACTAACACGCATGACAACCTCTACCTCTCCCCTCTTACCCTATTCCCTATTTTCCAGATAATGAAAAAGGGAATCGATTGGCTTACAAAAGGGCTGCTAACACTATTTCTTAAGCCTAATTGCCCATTATGCGATCGCCCTGCCGAAGCGGAATTATGCCAATACTGTCAGAGGCAGCTGCAACGCTGTCAGCTGAATAATCCTGGCGCAGACTGGCAAGAAGAGTTGCCAGTATTTGTTTGGGGCAATTATGGCGGTATCTTGAAACGAGCGATCGCTGCTCTAAAATACGAAAATAACCCTCAGCTATCGCGTCCCTTGGGTTTTTGGCTGGGCGAAGCTTGGCTAAAATCCGTTGCCGCTAAGAGGGCCAAGAAATTAGTAGTAGTTCCCATTCCCCTTCACCCTAATAAGCTACAAAAACGGGGTTTCAATCAAGCAGAACTTATTGCTGAAAGTTTTTGCCAGTTTACAGGTTATAAGCATCAACCTCACGGTTTAGAAAGGGTTAGAGAAACTGAAGCCCAGTTTAATTTATCCTCTAGGGAAGAACGAAAGCAAAACCTGGCAGATGCTTTTACCCTTGGCAACAGCTGGCGCAAAAATTCCCCTACCTCGCCCGTGCTGATAGTGGATGATATCTACACTACAGGTGCGACTGTACGTTCAGCTACCAAAATCTTGCGCCAGCAGGGAATCCAAGTTTATGGAGTAGTAGCGATCGCTTCTTCTAGAAAGGGTGGTAATGGGTAATGGGTAATG
>DNXU01000422.1:31484-32215 GCA_003505715.1 Cyanobacteria bacterium UBA8803
ACCCATCACCCATCACCAATTACGTCAATAGCAACTGTATCTCCTACCTGAAGTTGTCCCAACTGTTCTTGAATCAAATTTTGTCCAAAAAAGATTTGGCCATTGCGGAGGCGATATTGAGCTAGGGTTATCAGCGGCTCTTTTTCTCTCATACCATGGGATTGCTCAACTGTCGTAATCGTACATCTCGAACAAGGTTTGGCTACTCGAAAAGATATGGAGCCGATGTGAATTTGATGCCAAGTATCTTCAGCAAATGCCTCACAGCCAGAAACCACCAGATTGGGTCGAAACCGATTCATGGGAATGGGTCGATCTAAACGGTTATTTAAATCTTGCAGAGATGCTTCGGAAATCAGCAAGAAGGGAAACCCATCAGCGAAGCTCACTTGCTCTTGGTTGCGAGCATAGCGAGGGTTTACGGGGCGACAGGAGTTGTCAGGCATGTAGACTAACTGGCAGGGTATTTCTAGAAACTCGCTGAACCACTGACTAATTTCTATGTCTAAAGGAATAGCTTCACAGATATCATTCCACACTTGAACTGAAATGCGATCGCTACGGTTGGGTTGCAGAGGAATGGCCAGCTTTGGTTGATTGGGAGCCTCAACTACTAAGCAATCTTCTGCTAACTGCACCTTAATCAAGGCCATGCGGGGAAGTTGACGCTGGGTGAGGAACTTACCCCGTTCATCCACCAACATCCAGCGGCGGTCATACTCAAAGCCAAG
>DNXU01000422.1:32251-32518 GCA_003505715.1 Cyanobacteria bacterium UBA8803
AAGGTTCCCCACCTGAGATGTTTCCAGAGAAATCCCACCAGCCGATTTGATGGGATAAATATAAATACCGCTTAACGTGATGGCAGCCATAGTTAGCCTACTTTTAGCTATAAGAAACACGAGCCTTCCCCTACTCCCATCCTAGGGGCAAGAGCCAAAAATTATTCAGCAGGACTAGTTAAGATAGAAATTGGGGCATAGCCCGGACTTAAGTAAAGTAGCTGTCATGAACTGAGTACAACAATAACGCATGAAAACCTCCCTCCC
>DNXU01000239.1:0-1426 GCA_003505715.1 Cyanobacteria bacterium UBA8803
TAAATTTCTACTTGTCGAGTTCTAGGATTAATCAACCAACCCAACCGTAGCCCATTATCGACATACTCCTGCATTTTTAACCGGGTTTCTTCTACATCGTCCGTTTCCGAAACCAGTTCTACAGCAAAATCAGGACATAAAGGCAAAAATTTCTTTCGTTGGGTAGGCGTTAACGCTTCCCATCGCTCCATTGATACCCACGCCACATCTGGAGAACGAGTCCCCCCCTTGGGCAATCGAAACCCCGTAGAAGAATCAAAGGCTTTCCCCAAACGAGCTTGATGGTTCCAATACCAAAGCTGTCCGTCTAACTCAAAATTGCGATCGCCTGTTTCTCCTCCTGTGGGTGGCATAATAATTAATTCCCCTTTAGCCGTGAGTTCTAGCTGCAAGTCTTGGTTAGCCGCAGCAAGCTGTTCAAACTGCTCATCAGTCAGTTTGAGAACTGGGGGTAATTGTAAAGTTAAAGCGCTCATATTAAAATCCATAGCAATCGATGCCAAATAATTTGGCAATCGACATTCAACGAGCACGGAGGGATTTGAACCCCCGACCCTCAGAACCGGAATCTGATGCTCTATCCACTGAGCTACGTGCCCTTGTTTGGAGTAGCTTTTACAGCACACTCATATTAGAGTATAACTCTAATTGGGTCTGGCAACTACTGCTGTTGAACAATTTGTTGCTCCATCTGCCGCAGCTCCTCGAATCTCCATTCCCTATTTTAGGGTAGAGACGTTCCGGCGCGGAACGTCTCTACTGTTGTAACTATCCTACCGTTTAACCGGGAAGCAGCGATCGTCTTTACAGGAGCTGGAGTTGTTAAAACTTTAGAAAATTTTCCGGAACAGGATAGCAGTCTTTGGTATGGTAACCTATTAATCTAATAATGCAGTGCAGCAGCTAACACTAAGTTGGGTGCTGGCTTTCCTTTTGCTTGTTGCCAAAGATGAAAGAGCAGGCGGAGCTTCCGAGAGGCAAGGGAGGTCATCCCTTTGGTCGCAACTAAGTAGGAAAACTTATACAGTAAAGCAAACATCGCGAACGTTTGCACGAACCTATTCGCAAACATCAGAACTTCAGACTATTTAACTAAGGGAGCTAGCTTTATCTCCTGAGTGCCTTTAGTTAGCCGATAATCATCGTGAGGTTAATCATGATAGCCCTACCAATAATTTACTTGTTAGTAGCCTTGCAGTTCTCCACCAACTGGGTGAAAGCGCTCCAACGAGCTACTGACTTATCCGCCGAGCAAAAACGCTTGTGTTACATAGTATTTATTGTGGCAACCGTATTTTGGCCCATTGCTCTTCCCATTTCTTACCTGGAAAAATGCGCCCAGGGTCAACAGGACATTCCGCAAACTGAAGAGGTGTGCGATAGTCGGCTAGCTTGAAAATAGATATGAGGGATGAGGGATGAGGGA
>DNXU01000239.1:1481-3619 GCA_003505715.1 Cyanobacteria bacterium UBA8803
AGGGATGAGGGATGAGGGGAGAATGATTTTCATTAATTCTCTCCTGATATAGGACGGGTGGAGGGATAAAAGGGGTAAGTCTTGCTAACTATAGCCATATGGGGGTGCAAATCAGTCGTTTTTAAAGGGATAGGTTCAGATAACATGGTTATCCATAACGCTCCCCATTCTGGATAATTGGCGAAAATTGAGGTTTAAAGCCTCAGTTTTTGCAGCCTTTGCTCCCACTGCATATGTCACCTTCCCAAAAATCACGAAAAGGTAAGTCTATAGATTCAGGTGAATTATCACCCCCGGTTAAATCAATCTGGCAAGGAGTCAAGGAAAAGAACCTACAGCCCAAAGCTTTAATTTTCACCTTTATTGCTTCTTTCGTGCCCGTTTTATTGCTAAGCGGTTGGGCAGCGTGGGTAATGCCCAAACATCTTTTTGCTCTAGAACGAACTCGTCTGGAAGATAGGATTTTGGCCTTTAAAGGCTATATAGATGCCAGCCAAAAAAGCCTCAGCACTTTGAACATTAACTATGCCTATTGGACAGAATTATTTAACGCTGTAAAACGCCGAGACTTGGTTTGGATTAAGACAACAGCAGATGGATTGCTCAAGCTTAGCGCTCAGGTTAATGCCATCCAAGTGATTACTAACTCAGGAGAAATCTTAATTGAAAATAATAAGCTTTTGCGGCAGCCATTGGTGAGCAAGCGAATTAGCGCTTTGATGGTAACACAAAAGCCCGTTGAAGAATTAATTGATACAGGAAATGGCCAAGTGCTGCTTGTCTCTGTATCTCCCATTACTCGCGATGATGGTACGGGAGAACCGCCAGGAACCTTAGTCCTGGCTCAGAACCTGGATAGAGCTTGGCTAGATGACTTTTTGATCTATTCTCAACCTACCACCCAGCTGCAACTTTTCTCACTTCAGGGGAGATTGATTACGTCTAGCAGTAACGTCTTGTCCAGTCCAGGGTTCCCTAGAGGAGCAACCAACAGGCAGCCACTCCGAACCGTGCAACAAGGTCGCTCAGTATATGAAATCTTAATTGACTCAGAGTTCGATCGCGTCTATTCTACATTCCCCAATGCCACCCAGCCGAAAGCTGTCGTTGCCATTGGTATTGAGTCTAGTTACCTCAAACAAGCTGTAGCAGTTTTAAAGCGCCAAATTTGGATGGCATTGGTGCTAGCCATCTTACTATCCCTTGCTATTGCCCGTTTGTTAGCACACAGCCTGAATCTAGAAGTTGCTCGTCAAGCCTTAGAAAAACAAACTCAAGAGTTGCAACAAGCTAAAGAGTCTGCTGAAGCCGCTAATAAGGCGAAAAGTCAGTTTCTGGCGAATATGAGTCACGAACTGCGCACCCCATTAAATGGGATTATTGGCTTGAGCCAACTGCTTCAGGAAGACGCTCTAGAGCTAGGCTTAGACGAGCAGGATTTTATTAACGATCTCCAGTCAATCAGTAATTCTGGTAAACATCTGCTGGCACTGATTAACGACATCCTCGACTTATCGAAAATTGAAGCAGGAAAAATGACTCTCTGCTGGGAAACTTTTGATATTCCCCTTTTGGTTGAGAATGTAGTCGCGACAGCACAACCGTTGATGGAGAAAAATGGTAATGTTCTAGAGGTTCACTGTGACCAGAAGCTAGGCACGATGTATGCTGACTCAACTAAAGTGCGGCAGGTGCTGTTAAATTTGCTCTCCAACGCTGCTAAGTTTACTCACCAAGGTCAGATTGTGCTAAAGGTTACCCGTGAGCCTAACGATTTGGGATTGGGGTTAGAGAGTCAGGCACCAAAACCTGTTGAAACACAACCTCAGTCCAACACTCCCTCTACTCAAATCCCTAATCCCAAATCCTCTGAATGGATTTGCTTTCGCGTCTCGGACACGGGTATTGGCATCTCTGATGAACAACAGCAGAAATTGTTTCAACCCTTTACCCAAGGAGATGCCTCCACCACGCGCAAGTATGGTGGCACTGGACTGGGGTTAGTAATTAGCCGCCATTTCTGCCAGATGATGGGCGGTGAGATTAACCTAAAAAGTCAACTAGGGCAGGGGTCCACTTTCACAGTCTGCCTACCTTCAGACCAAAAGTCTGGCAATAGGTAATTGGTAATTGGTGAT
>DNXU01000239.1:3814-5238 GCA_003505715.1 Cyanobacteria bacterium UBA8803
CCAATCACCAATTACCAATCACCCATCACCTCCAAATCAGTCAAGGCGCGATCGCGATATGCCCCATAGCGCTGTTGCTTGTTCTTAATCCGCATCGTTAACTCTGGTAAAATCCCGAAATTCGGCGGCATTGGTTGGAAATGCTTGGGTGATGCCGAACTGATAAACTCAAACAGCGCTCCCATCATTGTGGTTGCTGGCAGTGTTACGGGTTCTAACCCTAATACGAGCCGTGCCGCGTTTGTACCTGCCAGCCAACCCCCTGCTGCGGCTGCCGTATAACCTTCTGTGCCC
Organism: Cyanobacteria bacterium UBA8803; assembly: GCA_003505715.1. GTDB lineage: Bacteria > Cyanobacteriota > Cyanobacteriia > Cyanobacteriales > Coleofasciculaceae > UBA8803. The sequence continues at coordinate 4,109 of DNXU01000239.1, forward strand.
ACCAGTTGACCTGCGGCGAGCAAGGTAGGACGTTTTTTGAATTGTAATGTTGGATACAGCAATTCTGGAGAATTAATGAATGTATTGCGGTGCATGACTCCCATCCGCACGAACTCGGCATTCTCTAGACCGGGAATCAGCTGAAAGACCCGTTTTTGTTCGCCCCAACGCAGATTAGTTTGAAATCCTACCATGTTCCACAACTGTCCTGCCTTATCTTCTTGCCGCAGCTGCACTACAGCATAGGGGCGATCGGGGTTTGCCATGAGATCTTCTTCCAGGTTTTTGGTGCGTGGGTCTAATAGTCCCACTGGCTTCAGTGGGCCGTAACGCATCGTATCTTCTCCCCGCCGCGCCATCTCTTCAATGGGTAAGCATCCTTCAAAGAACTTGGCGGTTTCTTGCTCAAAATCTTTCAACTCTGCCTTTTGCGCCGTACAGAGTTCCCGCCAGAAGTGGAGATACTGCTCGCGATTCATGGGACAGTTGAGATACGCTGCTTCCCCTTTGTCGTAGCGCGAGGCCATAAAGGCAATCTCACGGTTAATTGACTCTCCCACTACAATGGGCGACGCAGCATCAAAAAAGCTGAAATATTCCAGACCCGTGAAGCGTTGCAGGTCTGTGGCTAAAGCTGGACTGGTCAGGGGGCCAGTGGTCAACACCACCACACCCTCAGGAGGGATTTGCGGTATTTCCTCTCGTTGTAGCTCAATCAGCGGATGACTAGCGAGGGTTTCCGTTAATTCCCGACTAAATATACTTCGATCTACGGCCAAGGCACCCCCAGCCGGAACCGCATGGGTATCGGCTTTTCCAATAATAATCGAGCCGAGGCGGCGCAGTTCTTCATGTAACAAACCGGAAGCGCGATCGCTAGCCTGTGCCCCAAAAGAATTACTGCATACCAATTCTGCTAGTTCCCCAGTATGATGGGCTGGACTCATTTGCACTGGCCGCATTTCATGGAGAACCACAGGCACTCCCGCTCGCGCAATTTGCCACGCAGCTTCTGTACCAGCCAGTCCACCACCAATTACATGAACGATGTGTTTTTCCATAAAACTCGCTGTTGGAATTGGATATCCAACAAGGACTTTTCCTCTTATATGGTGATGGGTGATGGGTGA
>DNXU01000239.1:5348-18115 GCA_003505715.1 Cyanobacteria bacterium UBA8803
AATTACCAATTACCAATTATTAGTACAACAAAGGAAAGCACTTAATCTGCTTATTCGTCAATCATGGCAGGGTCAATTAGGGTAATGTCAAAGGGATCGTTAGACCCAGCTTTTGTTTCATCCCGCTTGATCAGGTAATATTTGGCCTTGACTCCACAAGCAAATACAACTTCGTCCTTATGTTTGAGCGAGTGGGTAGTTACTTTGCGGCTGTTAATTACAATACCATTAGAACTAACATTACCTTCCAGGTCACCATCCACTATCTGGTAATCGTAATTCCCCACTTCTCGATCTATTCGCACTAACGTGGCGTGTCGGCGAGAAACAAACATGGAAAATAGTCTAATATCACAACTTGGATCTCTGCCCATAGAATAGATTTCCCCTCCTAAGGGGATTTCTCGACGCCCTTTGTCGTCTTCAATAATCAACCAGTGAATTTCATTGGATTCTAAAGGCTTTGCAGGCTTGGGAGGATTTTCCCTTAAATCAATGAGGGGCAGATTGGCCGAGGGTTGATCGGATTGAGAGATTTTAATGTCAGGCATTTTCTTGCAATGGGCAGTAATTGTTGTTGATGACGTTCACTACGAGGCGATCGCCTCAATTTTTCCCTGACAACGACTGGTTTTCAGGAACGGTACTTACGCCTGAGTAACGGTCTTCTGCTATTTGAGAGGGTTAGCGTAGGGGACATAGTCCGATATTAGCCTTGTGGCGCTCTCTGCACCGTCTCTCAAATCTATATTATTACGTTCAAGCAGCGTAAGCCTGAAGAAAGTCAATTGGTAGAAAAAAGCCGATCACCCTAGGTAGTTTATACCTACGCTAACACACAATTAAACCTTACCCAGGGATTAGTATACATAGGTATAAGCACCAACCGTGTGATCTAGGTTGCCAATTCTTGTGATCCCAGTAACGGGAAGGGATGAGGGATGAAGGATGAGGGATGAAAGGAGTGTTTTAAGAGCGTCTTGATCCCTCATGTTTTGTTTGGCTCAAATCTTCAACAACCCAGCAATAGTAGCAGGCACTGGTAAAACAATACTGACTAAAATCACTAGAGCGAGAAAGCCACTCAGATCCCGCCAATTGTCCAGTTCTGAAACATCGTTGAGTGCGGGTTCATCGGCCACGGGCATTAAAATCAAAATAATCGCCCATACTAACAGATCTGTTTCGATCAAAGCCAGAGCCAGCATCAACAGACGGGTAATCTGACCAATGGCTGCTCCCATTCTCTGACCGAACATGGCGTGGACGATATGACCCCCATCAAGTTGTCCGACTGGCATTAAATTAAAGGCTGTGACCACCAAACCAATGTAACCCGCTACAGCTACAGGATGCAGGTCTATGGCCATGCCCAGTGTCAATTTACTGCCCATAGCCCACTTGCTCAACAAGCTTAGCAACAAGGAGAATCTGGGGTTGAGAGAGTCAATATTCAACAGCCCTGAAACTTCAGATAACTGGACTGTACTGGAGTGAGCCAGTCCCCACCATAACAGAGGTAAGGTTACGACCAAACCAGCTATCGGTCCGGCTATCGCCACATCAAATAAGGCTTTACGGTTCGGCACGGGCGATCGCATTTGAATAAATGCCCCAAAAGTCCCTAGAAAAAAAGGCACTGGGATAAAGTAAGGCAAGGTGGTACGCATTTTGTAGAGTATGGCAACCAGGTAATGACCCAGTTCGTGGGTGCTTAAAATTGCCATCAGAGCTGCCGCATAGGAAAGTCCTTGCAGCAGCAGCACTGGGTTCTCCTGCACCTGCTCCATTGACAACCCCGCAATCTGAGTTGCCCCCATCATCGTTGTAGTGAATAAGGTAATCAATAGCAGTGCTAAGGCTAAACCTGGTCGCGTCAAGCTTTCGGTTTCCGTCTTAGTCTTCGGCTGAGCGTAGGGATTGGGAACCAGTGCAAAGAAAGGCTTGCCGCTGAGGCTTTCTTGAAAGATGACAAAGAAGCGATCGCCAAATTCTGCCTCAATATTTTCCCGCACCGTGCGGTAGGCTGTATCAGGGTTGGTGCGCAGTTTGCCGCGACACAAAACCGCTTGAGGTCGGTACTCTACATTTTGGAGATAGTATACNNACCCCCCAAGGAAAACAATTTCTCAGCTCTGTTTCTTCCTGTTTGGTGATTGGACGTAGCATGGATTCACGAGCCACAGGTGGAACGGTTTCTCCTGGAGCTGAGGTTGGCTCCGTGGTTGGCGTCTGGCTGATGCTAGCAACCCGGCGCTTGCCAATGAAGTAGGTTAGGAGAACCAGTAAAATTAGGAGTAACCAAAATTCCATAATGTCCAAATAATAATCGGTGTAAAGGCAAGATATTGACGAGTTGGAAGTATCATCCGCTGCAATTACAGGTATACAAACATTGTGCAACCCGATTTATCACAACCAGACCAAGTTATTCCTCCTCAAAGCTCGCCGTCAGAGTGGCATCCCACTGCGCTTAAACCACCGCGCCCAGTTATTGATACTATTTTCGCATTTCCCCCCAATCGAGATACCTTGGGCGGCACAGCTTATCTTATTGTAGAAAATGCTACCACCACGAAGCAGGGTAACTCTGAAGCAGGGGAAATCTGGAGCGAACCTACAAATAACTCCAAGACCTTAAACCCTGACTTCGGGGCAAATTTCAAGTTGTCCCCTACTAGTTCAATCAATGTTCTGGTCGATTGTCCTGCTTGGAATGAAAGCACCGAGCAATTCCTGCGCCAGCTTGGGGGAGTTTCTTGGCTCTTCATCACCCATAGAGGTGGCATTGGCAAAGCCAGGGAAATTCAGGAAGCCATGGGTTGTTCCATCCTAGTTCAGGAACAAGAAGCCTACTTGCTCCCTGGACTAAAGGTTACTCCTTTTCAAGACGAGTTTACCCTCTCAGAAAATCTCCAGGCCATCTGGACACCCGGACACTCTCCTGGTTCTGCTTGCCTTTACTACAAAAGTTGCGGTGGCGTTCTGTTTTCCGGGCGTCATTTACTGCCGAACCAACAAGGAAATCCCGTCGCCTTAAAGATGCCCAAAACCTTTCACTGGCCGAGGCAAATTCATAGTGTCAAAGCTCTAATCGCTCGCTTCACCCCCGAAACTCTAAGGTATATCTGTCCCGGTGCCAATACTGGTTTTCTAAGAGGGAAAGGCATCATTGAGGGAGCCTACCAACAATTATCCCAGCAGGCAGTAACAGCCCTGCTAAACGAGCAGCTTTAACTTGACGGCACAACAAATCTTTAATCCTGGACTGGGGAATGAAGAAAGTTGACTAACCATCAACCAATAACAAATAACAAACAACCAACAACCAACAACCTTTCAACCCCCAATTCCATTCAAGTCATCGCGCAGGATTTGCTCGTGCCGCTTCACCGATGCCAATAGTTCCCAATTTTGAAGAATAACACCAACTTGATTATTAAAAAGTTGCATGTACTTTTGGTCGTTTTGGTCAAAACTCACGCGCAAGTAGTCTGGTATATTCTTCTCATCCACCAGATTGGTATCACTAAACTCACCCGGTTTCTTTTTATTCACGAGTTGAGTCACGCCAATTAACTCGCCATCGGGATTCCAAACGGGCATACACAGTAAACTACAAGTGCGATACCCCGTTTTGCGATCTGTTCTTTTGGCTGTTTCTGAATCGGGATAGTCATACAAATCGAAGGGAATATTTAAAGGCACTCCCATTTCTGCTACTTTGCCAGCATACCCCTCTCCAACTCGCACCCGCAGCTCCTGCAACAAACCGTTGTCAAAGGGAAGTTTCGTCCACAATTCATGGGTGTTGAGATCCAAAAGCCAAAGGGTGCTGCGGTCAGCATTCATCAGTTCTTTGGCTGCATCCATCACTCGCCGCAGGATTTCTTCAAGTTCTAAAGCACTTTGACTCACCGAACGGATTGCTGCCATCAGTGCTGCTGCTACCCGTTGCCCTCTAGCAGTTTTATGATAGGATTTAAAACTTTCTAGAATCATGCGGATGAGTGGCGCATTTTCAGAAAATTGTTCTTCATCAGCCTTACTAAAACCCTGTTGGTCAATTTTTTCTGATAAAGGTGCTGTCCGGTCGTTAAATTGTTTTAACTTGTTAAGAGCTTGAACTACAGCTACTAATTCTCCCTGCTCGTTCACCAGCGGCAAGGCTAACATCGTGTAGGTGCGGTAACCGTTTTTTTGATCTTGCTCTTTGGCCGTGTCAGAGCGGGGATCGTCATAGAAATCATAGGGAATATTAATGAGTTGCTGAGAAGCTGCTACTTCCCCAACAATTCCTTTATCCGCCGGAATGCGCAGTTCCAAGGAATTCTCGCCTTCTGTTTCGGCAATAATTGACCAGAACTCATTTCTCTCCTCATCTAATAGAAAAATCGTCGTGCGATCCGCACTCAATGATTTTCCCATTTTCAGGGTAATCGACCGCAACGTCCTATCGAGAATGTCATCAAACCCCTGACCGTCCATGACCTTATTCAGCATTGCTAGAGTTTTACTAACAATATTTTTGGGGTTATTTTCTGCCTGTTCTTTGATGGCAGCAAATTGTCGGGCATTGTGCAGCGCTACTCCGACTTGGGAGTTGAAGATTTGCATGTATTTTTGACTGTTGGCATCAAAGCTATCTTGGAAAGATTCTGGAGCTTCTGGCCAATCATCGGGGTTATAATCCGGAAACTCACCCTGCCTGCGTTTGTTGATTAATTGAGTGACGCCCAGCAACTCCTCATCAGGGCTCCAAATCGGCATACAGAGTAAACTGCAAGTGCGATAACCTGTTTTTTGATCCGTAGCAATTGCCATTTCCGATCCAGGGTGGTCGTACAAGTCAAAGGGAATATTCACAGGTTTACCCGTGGCGGCGACTTGACCAGCAAAACCCTGTCCGACTTTGATGCGCAACTCCCGCACCGAACTATCCTCAAAGGGAATTTTCGTCCACAATTCATTGTTCTCTTTATCTAGCAACCAGAGCGTACTGCGATCGGCGTGCATCAGCCGTTTTGCTGCTGCCATCACCCGTCCGATAATTTCTTCAGAATCCAGACTGCTTTGAGCAACCGTTCGCGTAGCTTCGGTGAGGGCGATAGAATCTTGCAACCTTTGGGTTAGTTTGTAACAAGATAGGCATTTTTCTAAGATGCCTTGCAACGCTGGAATATATTCAGCAACAAGTTTTTTATCAATGTCGGTGAAGCCTTCGGTATCGATGCGCTCTGAGAAGGGAGCGGTGAGATTGTACCGGGATGAGAGCTTATTGACTAACTGCACGAAAGCGAATATCTCGCCCTGCTCGTTCAACAAGTGTGAAGTTAATTCATTGTAGATGCGATATCCAGTGCGTTGGTCTTGATCTTGGGTAATAATAGAGTACCAATCTTCAGAAAAATGGTCGGGCAGGCTAACCGCTTTTTTATAGATCGTCACTCGTCCTGCCGTCTGACTATCTAGAATCTGAATTTTTGTGGGAGTGCTACCTGTCGTTTTGGCAATCATCGACCAAAGTTCATTTTTCTCTTTGTCGATAAATAAAATTGTGATGCGATCGATACTGAGCAATTCTCCTAATTTCAGAGTCAGGGAACCCAAAATCTCGTAGAGTACATCATCAAAATCTTTGCTCTCCATTGACCCCAGCCAAGACAGAAGTTTTTGTTCCTGCTGGAGAGCCAGTTGTTTAAAATTAGGGGCTACAGCCGCTAACTGCTTGTTAACCCAGCGGGTATTAAAGACAGCAGTATAAATGTGGTTATAAACCCTTAAGGTGCCAGCACGCCCGATCGCTAATCCGGACAGGCGTAATTCCATGAGTTCAGGACTCTCATCAGCCAGGATTTCGCCTTGTTGTAAAATTCGCTGATACAGCTGCAAAAGGGGAGCTGTACGTTTCTCTGTCCGCAGTAGGCGATCGCGAATGGTCTTCAGATGAGGGGGTTCGTCTTGAGCTTCCCAATTATCGATGACTTTTTCCTGTACCAGCTTAGCGACCCATTCTGCTTCTTGGCCATCCGGTATGGTAGATGGCAAATGAAAGAGGGCATGACATAATTTCTGAGTGAGAAAGGGTTGTCCCCCCGTCCAATCCAACACCGCTTCTAACACGGCTTGGGGATTGCTCGCTTTCATAGCCAATCCTTGAGCGAGAGGTTGAGCTTCTTCTAATTCAAAGCCATGCAACTCAATGGCACGGCCAATATTAAAAGGGGTACAGTTTTTGTCTTGAATTAAATCAGAGGGGGTTGCCACACCCAGTAGGGCAAATGTCAAGCGGTCAAAGCCCTCACAGGCACGAATCAAGGCAAAAAAATTATCGTTTCGGAAATGCAAGCTGAGAATGCTATCAATTTCGTCGATAAAAATTACAATTTTCGAGTTGACACACTCTAGCACGACATGTTCAATAAACTCGCTCAAGCGTTGCACCGGAAACAGAAACTCGCGATCGCGCAACCAAGACCTTAAATTAATTGGCAGGCGAAAACTCCTTTCCAGTGCTTTCATTACTCCCGCATACCATTGATCGGGAGTAATATCTTGGGAACCAATCCGAGTTAGATCGATTGCGGCACAGGCAATGCCTTCTGCTTGCAACTTGTGCATGGTGCGCACCCGCAAGCTTGTCTTGCCCATTTGCCGGGAATTGAGGACGTAGCAAAACTCACCCGCCTTGAGTCCTTCATAGAGTTCTCGATCGGCTTTGCGTACCACATAGGAAGGAGCATCCGGGGGCAAATGTCCGCCTACTTTATAGGTATAGCTTAAGTTTTGCACGTTACTCATAATTGGTTCTGAGTCAGGAAACAATAGTTATTGGTAAGGTAAAATGCACCTCTTTAATGGCTCAACTCGCCCCTAAACAACATCCTATTTTAATTTTCGATTTCCAAGTCAGACACCCTGCGCGATCACGCACAAACAAAGCCTGAAAATCTCTCTCCCCTGCGGCTCCCTTCCTATTTTCAATGTAGACACCCATGAACTTTCGCTCACAACGAAAGCTTAACTCCGTTGGATTAGGATAAAGATTTCACACGCGCCCCAAGCGATCGCTAAAATACTGACGGTATAACTCAAAGCGCGGCGTAACCTCATTTCCTTGCAGCTGCACTAACCCCATACTGTGTAACTTAAATGCCAGTACCGACTCTAATTCCACAGGTGCGCTCGCGATCGCTACCTTAGCAAAGGCTGCTGCCAACTCTGGGTGCTGCTGGAGATTCCACAAATGTCGGCGGAGATGATCCCCGTAAATCCCTGCTTCTGTAGGAGCAATCTCCACGAGTTGATCTAGGGTCAATTCCCCTCTAGCAATCTGATAGAAAGCTACCCGCACCAGATAGGGATGCCCACCTACAATCTTCATGAGGCGATCGACGTAGGAACTATCCCAATTGAGTCCGTGCCGCTGTGCTAAGTCCCAAACTTGCTCTGGGCTAAACTCAGATAATTCTATCGGTAAACCGACATTAAAGGGGGATTGATTAACATTCAACTGAATGTAACATTCCGTCGAATGGACGACTACCAACCGCAGTTTTTCCCAAAGATCGCTATCACTATCACCATAACCAGCTTCTTCATACCAAGCTCGCAAGAGACCAAAAAAATCATCGGCAATTTGGGGATACTGAAACACCCGATCGACTTCATCTAAACCCAACACCAACGGCTCATCGGCTGCTGATAGCAGACAGTCTTCAAAGTAAGTAGTGCAGTTAACTTTGCTGCCAAAGGTATCGTCATGCCAATAATCTTCCACTTGATAAGGTAGGCGTAGCTTGCGAGTAATCCTGGCACAGAACCACTGCAATAGTTGATTCAGATTGGTGAAAACTTCCCCATCGGCATGTTGAAAGCTTAACGGCACCGTCCGACACCCATGTTCTCTCGCCTGATAAAGAATTCTCGCCATCAATGAGGTTTTGCCCATCTGCCTGGGGGCTTTGATCCGAATCAACGTCCCTGGTTTTAAAATCTCCTTATAACATTGAGCTTCATCGGGGACTCGCTCCACATAAAACGCTGAAGCCAGACGCACTTGACCTCTCGGTAACTCCGGTTCGGCTACGGGTAAAGGAGTAGGGAAAGATGATACAGGGACAGGTACTACAGTAGCCAGTGGAGACTCTACCCTATTTGCGTTTGCCCTTATTGGGGTATAGTCTTTCCCCCTGTCCTCTTCCTCCTTCTGGGTTAAACCATTCCCTACTCCCCACTCCCCGCTCCCGGATAACAGAGCCAGCATAACTCGTATAATTCTTGGTGTATCGACAGGCGATCGCCATTCCTGCTGTCCAATACCGTAGAGGTAACTGCGCAAGTCGTGGTTCAAGGGCGTAGTGAGGGGACAATTCACCCGGATGGGGAGCAAGATGGGCTTAGGGTTAGGGCGAGAATACCGTAATTCCTTAGCCCGCCGCAACTCCTCAATCACCATTTCACTGATGGCGGCTTGGGGAGATAACAGCAGCACCAAGTAGTCACACTGCGTCAATTGGACATCAATATGAGTCAGCCAGTCTTCTGCTAGCCTGGGGCGATCGCACTCGATAGTGCCGACAGCAGCGATCGCGACTTGGTATCCTGCTGAGGCGATCGCATCACGCAACTGCATAGCTAAACTCAAGTCTGGCTCTTGGTTGTGATAGCTGATAAAAACTCGCTGCTGTTGTTGGATGGCTCGCTCAATAGCTCCTTGAACCTTTTTTTTGGTAACTTTTTCTCCCAAGACGCTAGACAGCTTCTGCCATAACTTGTAACCCACGTATTTCTCGATATACTCCGGGTTATGAGGGTAAATCTCTTCATAGGTGCGTCCTTGCCAAGATCCCATAAAGACTTCTCGTTCCAAGTCATTCAGGTGCTTGCCCGTCTTGGCATAGGTTAGTTGGTCTACAAATTCCAGGGCTTCTTTAAAATTCATCTATCCTATGGCAATTGACATCTGAAGCTTGCTTTCAACTATAATTTTGCAAGCTGGCTAGCTCAATCAGGTTCTCCACCTGCAAAAGTGAGCTGCACTCTCCTGTGACTCCATGACGTTTAACCTACTCTCTTGTTCTGCACGCTAAAGTTTTGGTCTTCCTCAACCTTAGCTTTTGAGGATTTTGTGGAGTTTGTCATGCCTTTGACCCAAAACGCAGCGCGATCGCCCTTGCTTCTGTTTGATTCTATCGATAGGATTGAACACAGGGTCGGCATTTAAGGCTGTACAGTCAGCTATGGGGAGCATGTAAGTGGACAGTGGAAAGTGGGGGAAAACTCGTGTTACTTAATTTTAGGGTAGGGAGGTGAGTTTTTATGAGGTTTTATGAGGTGGCTGAATATCGAGAATGATTACCATGTAGTTTACCTGAGGTTTTATGAGAGTGATAGTTGCACAGAAATCTTAATATTTTCTAAAGTTTTAAGAAGATACATAAATTTATGAAGTTTCTGTGAGGTTTTCTGGTTCCCTTTTTTTGAGTTGTAAATCAAACTAGGAATAGGTGTTCCGAGCCAACCCAGTTGAAATTTAACCCCTGAGTAAATCAGCAATCAGGGTGCATCAAAGATTGCTGAACAATTGACTCGGTTAATCAATATCAGCGATTAATTTTAGATTTTTTAGGGGAAGAGCAATGCTTAGTCTCACCAAGATGATGATACGTAACTGTGCCCAACGCCTAGAAGCCAGCTACCGTAAGACTTACGGTAGTATCAGGACAGACTGTGCAGACCTCATCAACTGGGTCGCCAACACGGCGTTGGAAAAAATTGCCCAGAGCGACGCTCCTTACCACGATGTAGAACACACAGTCCTGGTTACCCTGGTGGGTCAACAAGTTCTACAGGGCAAGCATCGCCTTGAGGGTAACGTAAAGAGCGAAGATTGGCTGAACTCGATAGTTTCTTGGTTATGTCATGACGTTGGCTATGTCAAAGGAGTATGTCAGCAAGATAGAGGCGATCACAGATTGTATGCGGTTGGTCGAGGCAATATGATGATTTCGCTGCCGTGCGAGGCAACGGATGCTAGTCTAACACCTTATCATGTAGATCGGGGGAAGATGTTTGTGGAAGAGCATTTTAGCTCTCACCCCTTGATTGATGTAGCAGCAGTGAAACGCAATATTGAGCTAACCCGTTTTCCGGTGCCAGCGGATGAGGCTCACCAAGACACCATTAACTATCCCGGTTTAACCCGTGCGGCAGACTTAATCGGTCAGCTGTCTGACCCGCACTACTTACAAAAAATTCCTGCCTTGTTCAACGAGTTTGAAGAAACTGGAGCCAACAAGTGTTTAGGTTACCGCCATCCCAACGATTTGCGCAAGAACTACCCCAACTTTTTCTGGAATGTTGTCTGCCCGTACATCCAACCCGCGTTGCAATACTTAGAAATGACCGTTGCCGGTCAGCAGATCGTCGCCAATCTCTACAGCAATGTCTTTCAGGTTGAACAGGAGAATAGTAAGAGTATCAGGCAGACAGTACTATCGTGCTAGGGGCAGGTAATGATGTCAAGGCGCATTTTCGTTCCCCCTCTCCCAAAGTTGGAAGAGGGGGCTTTTAGAGTAGATTATAAGCTAAAGTCGCAGCATCCATGTAGGGGCGAGTCGCTACTTCAATATAGTAGTACCAGCAACAAAATCACTTGACTCGCCCTGCTTGATTGGCTGTAGGGCGTAGGGTGTGGGGTTTGAAGCTCAATGGGATTGAGCCATAATAAAAGTTAACCCTATTGGCGATAACATTTGTGATGGAAACTCTGACTCTGCATGTACCCCCTGCTGTAGGTCTGACAGACGAGCAGTTTTATCAACTGTGTATAGCTAATCAAAAATGGCGTTTAGAGCTAACTGCCGATGGAGAACTGATCGTCATACCCCCAACAGGTGGAGAAACTGGTATCAGAAATTCAGATTTCAACCTACAACTCGGCCTTTGGAATCGCCAAGTTAGATTGGGAAAAGTATTTGACTCCTCAACTGAGTTCCGATTACCTAATAGTGCCAAGCGTTCCCCCGATGCTGCCTGGGTGATACTAGAACAATGGGAAGCCTTACCGCCTGAGGACAGGAAGCGCTTTCCTCCCCTATGTCCAGACTTTGTCATGGAACTGCGTTCTGAAACAGATTCCCTTAATGACTTACGTGCCAAAATGCAGGAATACCGGGCTAACGGTACTCGCTTGGGTTGGCTGATTGATCCGCAAACACCCTTAGTTGAAATTTACCGACCTTCTGTGATGAGTGAAACTATCACTTTCACCATCGATCGACCCCCTACACTTTCTGGTGAAGACGTGCTGCCTGGGTTTGTTCTCGATCTAACCCCTATCCTGCATCCTTAGCAAGTTAAATCTGGGCGATCGCTCTCTGCGCCCTCGCCAAAGACTGAGGAATTCCTAATTTGTCCAAAGTCCAATCCTGAAAACCTAAAAACTATTGAGGATAGGCGAGGTATACCTCGCCTATCCTTCTCTTTCGCATCTAATTATTATTATCGATTTATATCATGTCCGGTAATATCGCTCTTCTACCCTCACCCCAGTAGAGCGAGAGGGAGCAAGATGCTCTCCGGACTTGATATTACTTGCTCTTCATTTGTCCTTTAGCTTGCTCTAGAGCGATTTCCTTAAGTGCCTGATAAGAGTTGGCATTGGAAGAACCTTCGATAGCCTTGACAGCTAAATCCTGAACTTGTTTCAGGGCGGAATCTAGTTGTTGCGAGAGATTTTTAATCCGTGCTTCTTGATTTTGAATAGTTTGTTCTAAGGATTGAATCCTCAGTTCATAGAAACGCTTTTGTCCCTCTATTTCTTTGTTCTGCAAATCTGCCTTAATTTTGACTTGGGAGTTGGCAATGCCTTTCCCTTCTTCTTTAGCTTTCTTGATCGCCGCTTCCTTCTCTTTGTCAAAAGCTTCGACCTTGGTTTTTAATTCTTCAAATTTCTGTTCGCTTTCGGCAATTCCTTTTTCTCGCTCCGTCCACTGCTGTTGTTGCGCTTGATTGGTCTCTTCTAGTTGCTTATACAAGCTCTTCTGATTTTGTTCATAGGTGTCTCGATCTAAACTGCGGCGCAACTCCAGATCGTATTTGTAATCCTGCTCTTCCCGCTGGCGGGTTTTGCGGTGTTCCTCATTGCGTTCCTTAATGGTGCGTTGATGTTCCTCTTGTTCTTTTTCCCAACCTTGCCTCAACTCTTGAATTTCTTGAACCAAGGCTTCACGCCGCTGGCTAATTTCTTCCTCAAACGCTTTAGAATTGTCTTCGTAGGTCTGAATTAAACTATCAAGTGTTTCTTCATCAATTTCTGCTAAATCATACAGGTCTTCAAGTTGTTGAGCTTCCTCCGCTACACTATTGCGCAACTCTTGCAGCTTCGCTGCTTCTGAGGTCAGTTTCTCTGATAACTCACTAACAGCACTACCAAATCCTAATTGCAATTTGAGCAGGCTGTCAATCGTATCCATCATTTTGTCGCGAGCAACTACTGGCTGATTCATAGGGGTAACAGTATGGTGGCGGTTATTTTCGTTAACAACAGGTGGTTTTTCTTTGGTTTCCTTCTGAAGCTGTTTGAGTTGAGTCTCTAAAGTTTTTCGCTCTTTGAGCAATTCATCATAAGCTTCTAGAATCTCGGCTTTAGTACTTTTGCTGGTAGGTTTGCTTGCCATAATTAGTTGTTGGTTGTTGGTTGTTGGTTGTTGGTTGTTGGTTGTTGGTTGTTAGTCGTTGGTTGTTGGTTGTTGGTTGTTAGT
>DNXU01000474.1:0-2926 GCA_003505715.1 Cyanobacteria bacterium UBA8803
CTCATCCCCTCACCCCCTCACCCCCTCATCCCCTCATCCCTCCTAGGAATCATCACAGTTACTGTTGTGCCCACTCCCACTTCACTCTTGAAGGAAATTTGACCTCCCTGGAGATCCAGACACTTTTTCACCACACTTAGCCCCAACCCCGTACCGGGAATCTTCTCTACATTTTTACCCCGATGAAATAACTCCAATAGATGGTGTTGGTCTTCTGGCGGAATACCAATGCCCTGGTCTTGGATTTGGAAGGTGACGGCGTCTTGAGAGGAGGTTAAAGTAAAATGCACTTCACCTCCTTGAGGCGAATATTTAATTGCATTAGTAAGTAAATTTGTCAAAATAGAGCGTAGGAGTCTTTCGTCAAGTCGGAAATTTTGGTTCCTGATTTTACTGGTAAAAACGATTGAATGCTTAGAATTGGCATTAATTTGTATCTCTTCTAATAACTTTTGACAGAATTTTTCTAACTCCAGGGGCTGAGGATTAAATTCCAGTTTTCCCGTCTCAGCGCGGTTGATGGTTAAAATATCATCTAGTAGTTGATTTAAATGTTTGGCAGCGCTTTTAATGCGGTGCAGATTTCTGAGCCGTTTTGACTCAGGCCAGTCTTGGGCACAAGATTCTAGGATTTGGGCGCTGCCCAAGATCGTGCCGAGGGGCGTGCGAAATTCATGGGATGCCATCGAAAAGAAGCGAAGTTGCACTCTTCGGAGTTCTTTTTCTGCTTCTAAGGCACGGCTAATTTCTTTAGCTTGCTTTTGCTCCGTGATATCCATAGCGGCACAGGTAATGCCAATCACATCCCTGGCTGAATTAAACAAAGGCTCTACAGCTAAATCGTAGTAACGCACTTCCTCACCAACAGTGAGAAATATTTCTTGTCGCATTCCCACACCCGTTGCCAGCACTTGACGCTTGATGGCCATCAATCTTTGGGCGTCTTCTGCCGAAACCAGTTCAAAATCTGATTTTCCGATTAGATCTTCTTCAAGATAATTAGCAGTGGGATTGCAAATCCAGGTGTAACATAACTCGGTATCTTGATTGAAAACAATGATAGGGGAATTTTCAATCGCAACACGAAAGCGCTCTTCACTGATCCTCAGTGCCTCTTGGGTTTGTATGCGCTTGGTGATATCGGTGGAGATGCCACAGACTCCATAGCATGTGCCATCAGAGTGATAGAGAGGAAACTTAAGGGCGATGTAAGTGTGCCTGCCGTCATCCAAAGGAATTACTTCTTCAAACTCCAAAGCACTTCCAGCTTCAATCACCATTCTGTCATTAGCCACCAATGGAGCTGCAATTTCTGGAGGAAATATATCCCTATCAGTTTTACCAATGACCTCGTATCGGGTAAGATGACGGGTTATTTCATACTGGCGGTTGACTAAAATATACCGACCCTCAAGGTCTTTTAGGTAGATGACTGCTGGAGAGTTATCCAGGATCGCTTGGAGGCGCTGTTCGCTCTCTCGCAGGGCTATATTGGTTTTGACTAATGCAGCAGTTCTTTCCCGCACCTTGATTTCAAGTTCATCATTAGCTTGGCGTAGCGCCACTTCTGCCTGCTGGCGCTTGCTGATTTCCCGTTCTAGCTCTTTGTTGGTGAGTTTGAGTTGTACGGCTTGTTGTTTGACTTCACGAGTCATCTTGAACAGCGAGAGAAATACATTCACTTTCGAGAGCAAGATGTCCGGTACAATTGGCTTTAACAGATAATCCACTGCGCCTAGGGAATAGCCCTTAAACACGTAGGCATCCTCTCGATTGATCGCTGTGATAAAAATAATCGGGGTATGTTGTAATGTTGGTCTGGAGCGAATAAGTTTGGCTGTCTCAAACCCATCCATCCCTGGCATCTGCACGTCGAGAAGAATTACGGCAAACTCCTCTTGCAGGAGATATTTTAAAGCTTGTTCACCGGATGTGGCTTTGACCAAATTCTGGCCGAGGCACTCCAGTACCGCCTCTAGTGCCAGTAAGTTGGTAGGTTGGTCGTCAACTAGCAGGATATTAACCCTATTGTCAAGGTGCATCATTATCCGCTTCTGCCAAGGTGTTTCAAGTTTTTCACGCAACGAGAGAGTTTTGCCTGTTTAGGGAAGAATACTGGAAAATATTACAAGAGCCACCCTAAACACCATTCCTAACCATGAGAATTCTTGTCGTAGAAGACGATCCGGCCACGGCGGAAGTAGTAGCAGAATTTCTGACTGACCATTTGTATACCGTTGATGTCGTCACTGATGGAGAAGCCGCTTGGGAGCAAGCCAAAATGCTAGAGTATGACTTAATTTTGCTCGATGTGATGCTCCCTAAGCTAGATGGGATTAAGTTATGCCAGAGATTGCGCTCTCATCGTAATTCCATACCCATCCTAATGGTCACTGCCCGCGATACTAGCACTGATAAAATCAATGGCTTGGACGCAGGAGCTGATGACTATATGGTTAAACCCCTTGATTTAGAAGAGTTGTTAGCGAGAATACGAGCATTGCTGCGGCGAGGAGGTGCTTTATCGCCGCCAATTTTAGAGTGGGGCGAGTTGCATCTAGACCCAGCTACCTATGAAGTGACCTATAGCGAGCAAAAACTGCACTTGACTCCCAAAGAATACACTCTTATGGAACTTCTGATCCGCAATGGCAGGCGAGTCCTGAGTCGCACTGCGATCGTTGACCATCTCTGGTCGTTTGAAGGTTCACCGGATGAGGGAACCATTAGAAGTCACATTGGCAGTTTGCGCAAAAAACTTAGCTCGGTAGGCGCTCCTAAGGATTTGATCGAAACCGCTCATGGGTTAGGTTATCGTCTCAAAGAACCTGTTGGGAAACTATAAACTAATATTTAGCTCACATGAGCGTGTTATTCGGAAAAAATTAAATAAACTTAATATTGGTGATTGGTAATTGGTGATGGG
>DNXU01000474.1:3068-4052 GCA_003505715.1 Cyanobacteria bacterium UBA8803
ACCCATCACCCATCACCCATCAACAATTTCTGAACGATTTACTAGCAAAATTCTGGACTTCTTCTCTCTACACTCATAATTGTTGAGTGTGAGAAGTCCCCATGAATGATTGTCCTTGTTGCTCGAATCGGTTGCTGCGTCATATTCGCCATAACACTATTTACTGGTATTGTTCCCGGTGCAGACAGGCAATGCCAGTTCTGGATGAGGGGGATGTTGCTCTTCACGAAGAATTTCAGCTCAGAACAACCCTGAATGCATTCTTTGCCCAACCTATCTCTGCGTTGGTGAAGGCATGAGGGCAAGAGGAATTTTCGATTTTCGATTCTTGATTTTTGATTTTAAGGTCTAAGAACCTGTAAAGCTTTAGCCGTAAAGATTATGCAGAATCTTCTGTCAAATAAACTACACAAAAGGTTACACTTCAGCTCTAGACCCTACCAGAGCCAGGAAGATTCTGCTTTAAGGCTGGTGGCGGATAATAACAAATTTATCAAAACACAGTTGTTTATCCAGCCATCTCAGCTGGAACGGCAAGTACAGCAGCTTAATGCCTATTTGGAATACTGCCAACTGCACAAGCGTCTCAACCAACTTCAACAGCAAAATCTCCAGCTACAGCAAGCCCTTAAGTTTGAAGCTATCCTGAACCGAATTGGCGATCGCTTGCACCATAGCCTTGATGAGAGCCAAATTTTGCAGACAACCGTGCTGGAATTAACTAAGGCTTTGGGGGCAAAGGGTTGCTACGGGGCGTTAGTCGATCTTCAAGAGAACAGTGCTAGCATCCGTTATGCCTACTCCTGTGGGATGCCAGGATACCAAGATCTGGTTATTGATAGGGACAGCGATCCTAAGATTAATGAAGGACTAAAACAAGGTCAGTCGTTCCAGTTTTGTTCCCTCATACCCAACACGACAGGCAGTCGGGTGGCTCAGTTTGCTTGCCCGATAATGGAGGAAAGCCCCCCTCACCCCCCAACT
>DNXU01000473.1:0-618 GCA_003505715.1 Cyanobacteria bacterium UBA8803
GAGGGGTGAGGGGTGAGGGAAAAGAATGCCCTTCTGTGCTTGCTTTATGTTCCCTCTGCCCTTTTTTCTTCAAACAAAAGTAGAATCTGGTCGAAGAACGGTTCTCCAGTATGGGTTTGTAAAATCGCACAGGCTAATTTAATAAACTCTACATCTTTTTGTTGGTTGTTCTCAATGAGTTTACTGGCGGGATGGAAGGTTAGGTCGTCTGTATGCAATTCGTTAGTCTGACCAGTTTGCAAGTCAGAGAAATTCGGCTGCCAAGAAATTGATTTGCCTCGGAAGGTAAACTGAAACCACTCAATCTTTCCCTGGCGTAGTTCAACAATTACATCGAAATAAGGCTCACCACCCTGATACCAAACTTTGGTAATTCCTTGCTTGGCTGGGAGTAACCTTTGATCGATCTGGCGGAGGGAAGCTCCTAGTCGTGCAATTTCATCTAAATCCATCAGCGTCACGATTCTTGACCCCACTCCCTGGTTCATCCAATCATACTTAATCATATGGAGGCAGGCTTATGAGTAGAAAAATTTATATATTCTGATACAGAGTTGCGAGCAGTTGCTCCGGATCTATAGGGGATCGCTTTTTAAGGGATGAGGGAGGAGGGATGAG
>DNXU01000473.1:673-6950 GCA_003505715.1 Cyanobacteria bacterium UBA8803
ATTTATTGTTGGCGATCGCTCATGGTTAGGGAGAAAGCTAGGGGAGAGGGAGAGAAAAAAGATACCAGAAAAAGTTCTATGTTGTTTTCCCCTTTTCCCTCTCCCTAATGCCTAAACAAATCGGCGAGAACTGTATTGGAAAACAAAAACCCTTCTGGGTCAGTGAGCCTTAGCTGTCCAGTCATGGGCAGTTTTTCAATGGCTGGTAGAGCTATGGCTTCTCCATTTGTTGTCTCCAGAACTTCTACCCAGCCTTGTTGGTAGTAAGGCTGCACCCTCTTCCTAATCTTTTCTAAAGTCTTTTCGCCAAACTGCTCCTTTAAGGTGTACAGACTCAAACCCTCTGCTAAACGCAGTCCTAGCATTAAGGTTTCTAACAATACATCAGTTTCTTCTAGTTCGGGGCTATCTAAAATGCCACCTGCCTCAATCAGCTGTTGTACCCAAGCGTAATACTCCCGTCGGGTGCGGGGTCGGGTAAACCGATACCCCCCTACATAGCTAGCAGCGCCCATGCCAAACCCGTAGTAAGGACGGTTTTCCCAGTAAACTCGATTATGGCGGCATTGATGACCGGGCAGAGCATAGTTAGAAATTTCATAATGTTCGTATCCCCTAGTTGTAAGAATTTGCTGCGCTAGGCGGTACATTTGGGCAGCAGTGTCATCAGTAGGTAAAGGCTTTTGGCCTGGAGCGTACTGGCGTCCAAAAGGGGTGACAGGTTCGATAGTCAGGTCATAGCAAGAAATGTGGGTGGGGGTGAGGCGCACGGCAGCTTCTAGAGATGCCTGCCACTGCTCTAAATTTTGATGGGGCAGTCCGGAAATCAAATCTAGGCTAAAGTCGGGAACCCCTACTTTGCGGATAAACTCGACAGCAGCGAATATATCATTAAGCTGGTGCGATCGCCCACAAATGGCTAACAGTTCATCCTGAAACGCCTGAACCCCTAGGCTAACTCGATTGACCCCAGCATTCCGGTATCCTTGGAGCTGTTCCTTGCTGAAGGTGCCTGGATCTATTTCCAGGGAAATTTCGGCAGTGGCAGCAATTCTAAAGCGCTTCTCCAAGGTCTCCAGAATGCGCCCGACCTGTTCAACTGAGAGCAGCGAAGGCGTTCCCCCACCGAAGAAAACGGTTTCTAAAGAGCAGATCGGATCGGGTGTTGTTTTAATTTCCTGACATAACACTTCGACATATTGCTCAATCGTACCCGAAGTGCTGCCCCTCGCTCGATCTCCCACTACAGATACGGGGAAATCGCAGTAGTAGCACCGACGGCGGCAGAAGGGAATGTGAATGTAGGCAGAACTGGGAGTTCCCCATCTGGCAGCTCTCTCAAATTGGTTTGAGCAATTCAATACCTGGTTCTGGCCACTTGCTTTCAATTGTTCAGACAAGATCATCCTTAATGCTGGGTTAACAGTTTTTAATTAAATCAGTTTCCAATTAATTTAATAGCTAATCTCAAACGATCAGCTTGAATAAAGAAAATGACAGGAAAGATATAATGAATCTCAGCGCCGACTATCATTAGTTTTGTCTACTAAATTTCCTAAGGAAGTGCCACACAAATTAAATGGATCGAAATGATGCTTGATTTTGTCATTATTCTTTTATTCATCCTAGCAGGAGCAGGGGTAGGATTCGACAGCGTTAAATTGCTACCTAGCTCCGTGCAAGAGCAGGTAACCAATCTAGAGGCTTTGCGCTGGACTACAGCTGGTTTTGCTGCCCTGATTGGTTTTGGGGTTGGTTTGGCTGTACAGGTGACCTATCGTCGCTTGGAAGCGCAAGTGCGCCAACTGCCGATTGAGGTGATTTTAACTAGAGCCGTGGGCTTAGTAATTGGACTGCTGTTAGCCAACTTAATGCTGGCACCAATTTTCTTGCTGCCTTTCCCCTCGGAGTTTTCCTTTATTAAGCCTATAGCCGGAATTTTAGGCAGCGTCATGTTTGCTTTCTTGGGCGTGAGTCTGGCCGATACCCACGGTCGAACCTTCCTGCGACTGATTAACCCCAACAGCTTAGAAACAATATTGGTAGCTGAAGGCACGCTCAAACCAGCTTCGGCTAAGATTTTAGATACCAGCTGCATTATTGATGGTCGGATCGAGGAACTCCTTAATACCGGGTTTATTGAGGGACAAATTTTGGTGTCCCAGTTTGTCCTGCAAGAGTTGCAGCAGCTGGCAGATGCAGCTAACGAGCAGAAGCGCATCCGGGGAAGGCGCGGCTTAGATATCCTCAAGGAAATGCAACAAGCTTATCCCGATCGCCTAGTCATTCACCCAGCAGATTATGAAGACCTTCACAACGTAGATGCTAAATTGGTGCGTTTTGCCCAGGAAATTAACGGCACGCTGTTAACGAACGACTATAACCTGAGCAAAGTTGCCAATTTACAGAAGGTTCCGGTACTCAATGTCAACGATCTCGCTCAAGCGATGCGTCCCATTTATCTCCCCGGTGACAGTCTGGACTTGAAAATTCTTAAGGAGGGGAAAGAACCCGCTCAGGGAGTTGGCTATTTGGACGATGGTACTATGGTTGTTGTGGAAGAGGGACGAAACCACGTTGGTGGCGAACTGCGAGTTGTGGTGACATCAGCCTTGCAGACCTCAGCAGGACGCATGATTTTTGCTCGGCCTGCCACGTCTTTAGCAGTGTGAAGCAATGCATCCTTCATTTTGTCACCATTTACAAAAAGTTAAAAATCTTACTGTACCAGCTTTGTTTCCTTCTGCCTACGTTCGGACTTCGGAGTTCGGCGAGGCTCACTCGAGTCTCGTGAACTCCGAAGTCTGCCTCCTGCCTTCAGCGTTCACAGCACTAATATCTAAGGAAGGAACACTGCTGTGCAAGAATAGTTTAAAATTGCCTGAGCAATTTCTGGCTAAGTTTAGGCTGTTGGAGAAAAAACAAACTTCATTCTATGAAAGTTGGCGATCGCGTTCGAGTTAAAAAATCTATACTGGTTTATCACCATCCTGCCCACCGCAATGAGCCTTTTGATATCAAAGGTCTCGAAGGAGAAGTAATTGGGATCGTTCTCGAGTGGGAAGGCCGACCCGTGAGCGCCAACTTGCCATTGCAAGTCCAATTTGACAAAAAATTTCGCGCTCATTTCCGTGAAGATGAATTAGAACAGTTGTGAGTATTAAAATATTGTGTTGGCTGACGGTTTGCTTTTAACAGTAAACCGTCAACCCACAACCATTTGTCAATTAATCTTAACGGTGACAAAACCAACCAAACAGGTTAATGTCACCTTTCATTTTTTGTAACTCTTGCTGGTGACATTTCGCTGTGAGCCGATACCACTCACAGTAGCGCTCGAACTCCTGCCGATCCTGCGTTTCGCGGTAAAATTCATGAGTCAGCTGGTAGATAGCAAAAATATCTGCTCCTGGTGCGGTGGGAATAATGTGTCGGAATTCTTGTGGCATTGTGACTGAGGTTAGGAGATTTGGTCTGGTTGAGCAAAGTGGAGGATTGATTTCTTGTAGAGACGTTACTCTCTAAAGGGTATCATTCGCTTCCTCAAAGCAGCAGACAAATGGTGAAAGTAGCACCGTAACCCGGTGTGCTGCTGGCTGTAATGCTGCCCCCATGAGCTTCAACAATTCGTTTGGCGATCGCTAACCCCAGACCGCTGCCACTCCCTTTACGGGAGGGATCTGTAGTATAGAACTGTTCAAAAATGCGGGGCAGGTCTTTTTCACTGATACCTGGTCCCTTATCTTGGATTTTTACTAGCGCGTGTTTCCCGTCTTTGCGTCCGGAAATTGAAACCTGAGAATTGGGGAGGGAGTGTTTGATGGCGTTGTCAAGTATATTCAAGAGGGCTTGCAACAACCGTTCTGGATCGCCCTGAAGTTGGAGATCGGCAACATCTACTGCTAAAGATACACCAAGAGTTTGCATTCGGGGTTCCATCGCTCTCACGGCACGCTCGATCAAACTACGGAGGGAGATGTTCTGCTGCTCGAGTTGGGTAACTCCTGCTTCCAAGCGTCCCAAGTCGAGTAGATCCCGAATTAGTTGGGACATACGCTTGGTTTCGTCCTCTACGGTTTGAAAGAAGCGATCGCGCAATTCAGGTTCTTCAGCAGCACCGCTTCTGAGCGCCTCTACAGTTACTTGAACATTACTGATGGGCGTGCGCAACTCGTGAGAAACATTGGCGAGAAATGCCCTGCGCTCTTGATCGAGAGATGCTAAGCGTTCGCTCATGCGGTTGAGTTCCAACGCTAAGCGATCCAACTCATTGCTCTGCCGAATAGCTAGCTTGTCATCAAAATGACCGCTACCGACGCGAATGGCAAAATTACGCATCGTTTCCACAGGTTTAGATAAACTGCGGGCAAAGCGATCGCTAATTAGGGCACAAAGAAAGATAGTCAGTACCAAGGTGCCAAAAATCGTCCAAATCACCCTGGCAAACTGTCGCTGAAACTGTTTCAGGGTAATTGACATGCGCAGCACCCCTAGCAGTTGCCCGTTACGGATAATGGGTCTGGAAATGTAGAGGCGATCGTCGGTGGACAGCACCCCTTTTGTAATTCCCTGTGCTAATTGATTTTGCAGTGCTTCCCTCACACCTGCAATTTTGTACCAATCTGCGATTTGTCTGTCTACCTCTGGGCTTGAGGTGGTCAGCAGGCGACCTTTGGGATCGAAAACCCGCAGCGTTACAGTTTCTGGTGCGCCATACCGTTGCACCAGTAAGTCCACTCGTTGCAAGTCCTGCTCCTGTAAAGCATCGGCCACACTTTCGCTCAAAGCAACCGTCCAGTTCTCCAAATCAGTTTGCCGCGTCCGCATGAAGTAGGCATGGAACGACCACAGAATGTAGCCTGCCATGAGAGTGGTGCCCAAAGTTGTTAACATTAAGTACGTTGCAAACAACTTGGCGTGGATAGAATTCCATTTAATTCTTGCCAACCCTACCATTTTTAAAGCCGATCTTCATTACGGCGGCGCAAGACCGCTTTGATTCGCGCTAGCAGTTCGCGGGTGTTGAAGGGTTTAGTGACATAGTCATCTGCTCCTGCTTCTAAACCCCAAACCTTATCAATATCTTGGTCTTTGGCCGTCAGCATGACAATTGGTACATTAGAAAAAGCCCGAATTCGCCAGCATACTTCCATACCATCTACTTGCGGCAGCATCAGGTCTAGCAAGATGATATCGGGTACGTGCTTATGGAACTGTTTGATGGCGCTCATGCCATCTGCTGCTGTCGTTACTTCATAACCCTCTTTGCGCAGCGTGTAAGTAAGGCTATCGCGGAGGGGGGCTTCATCATCAACCAGTAAGACATGAGGCATTTGACATTACCGCTAACTCCTACTTTCAGGTTTTCACACTATCGTCCTTTAGACATCTTGCTTAGGGTAGAAGGGGCGGGTTTTGACTTAAGTCATATCTGTGAAGTTCACCATATTTGCCGCTAAAGTGAACCCCTACAGGATTTTTTAAAGCGAAGTAGGGCATGGAGCCAGGATTCAAGCAGGTTCCAAGCAACCTTGCCACTGAGTCAAACCCTGTAAAACCAAATCAGCAGTTGCTGTCCAGCCCACAATCCCTCCTTGAGCGCGAATCATTTCCAAGGTAGCTTGTTTAAACTCCGGAAAATAACTTTCCGTTCCATCCTCAACCAACAAGCACTCATAACCTCGGTCGTTAGCCTCTCGCATTGTCGTCTGCACGCAAACCTCAGTGGTTACCCCCGTCACAATTAGATGGGTAATGCCTTGCTTTTGTAGAAGGACTTGGAAGTTGGTATTGTAGAATGCACCCTTACCAGGTTTTTGAATCACAACCTCACCTGGCAGAGGTGTCAATTCTGGGATAATTTCATTCCCTGGTTCACCCAGAATTAAAATCCGTCCCATTGGCCCAACATCCCCAATTTTTAAGGCTCCTTGTCCCCGATGTAACTTAGCTGCCGGACAATCTGATAGGTCAGGTTGATGACACTCAATCGTGTGAAAAATTGGTAATTTTCGGTAGCGAAATGCTTCCAGCAACTTCTTCACTGTTGGGACAATAACTTGCAAGCGGCTGACATCATTACCCAAAGCTTCACCAAACCCTCCTGGTTCTAAAAAATCTCGCTGCATATCAATAATTAGCAGCGCCAAACCAGATTCGGGCAGTTCATAATCGTAAGGTTGAGCAGATATTGGAGTCATAAGGGTTGTTAGTTGTTGGTTGTTAGTTGTTGGTTGTTGGTAGTTTGTTGTTGGTAGTTTGTTGTTAGTTGTTTGTT
>DNXU01000473.1:6998-8633 GCA_003505715.1 Cyanobacteria bacterium UBA8803
AATAACCAATAACCAACAACCAACAACAAATAACAAACAACCAACAACCAACAACAAATTTAATGTCCGGCCATGCTGCGACCGATAGTGGCGAAATCCGCATCTGCGATCGCGCTTTCATAAGCAAACTTACCTTCGCTAATCACCAAAATCCGGTCGGCTAGTTTCAGGAGTTCGTCCAAATCTTCACTCACTAACAGTACGGCTACCCCTTGGTTCCGGGCTGCCACAATTTGACCGTGAATGAACTCCACTGCATTAAAATCGAGTCCGAAACAGGGATTGGCGGCAATCAGTAAATTAATGCGATCGCTCGAAAGTTCTCGTGCCAAGACAGCGCGTTGGACGTTGCCTCCGGAAAGATTGCCGATGGGTGTGTCTACAGAAGGGGTTTTTACGGAAAATTGACGAATTAACCCTTCAGCCATCTGCCGAATGACCTTGAGGAACATCAAAAATCCTTTGGCTTGTGGCGAACGGTCAAAGGTTCGCAACGCCATGTTTTCGGCCACGCTCATGTGAGGGACGCAGGCATTGCGTAGGGGTTCTTCGGGTAGGGCAAAGACCTTATGTTTAAACATCTCGGCGCGGGTGGCAGTATAAATTTCGTTATTAACCAACACCTGCCCAGAGGTAGCCGGACGTTGGCCTGCTAGCACTTCGACGAGTTCTCGCTGACCATTGCCACTGATGCCAGCAATGCCTACAATTTCGCCACTATGAACTATCAAGTTTATGCCATTGACGGCAGGTAATCCATTATCTTTATTGGCGTGCAGGTTTTGGACTTGCAGGACTGGAGTTTTAGCATCAAACGCTGCTTTTTCTACTGGGTTTGGTTCCCTTTTCTCCCCCATCATCATCTCTGCCATGTCGGAGACGGTTAAGTTTTTCACCAAACCGTGACCCGCCAATTTCCCTTTCCGCAGGACAGTAACTTCATCGCAAAATGCCATTACTTCGCGGAATTTGTGGCTGATCATTAACACGCTTAACTCACCTGCCGTGACCTCTTGCCGCAGTAACCCCAATATCTCATCTGCTTCTTGGGGTGTCAGTACGGAGGTGGGTTCGTCCAAAATTAAAATGCGAACTTTGAGATAAATCTGTTTGAGAATTTCTAACTTCTGTTTCTGTCCGGCAGCTAACTGAGCAATAGGGGTATCTAAAGGCAGGTGAAATGGCGCAGTTTCCATAAATGCCTGCAACTGCTGATGCTCCTGTTTCCAGTCGATCAGGTTGGGACTGTCAAACCGAGACAGCACTAGATTTTCCGCTACCGTCATGGCAGGCACGGAAGTAAAATGCTGATAAACCATACCAATACCAAACCCATGAGCATCGCGGGGGCTGGCAATGGTATGTTTGTGTTTATCAATCAGCACATCCCCAGAGGTAGGGGTATAGAACCCCATGATGCATTTAACCAAGGTACTTTTACCCGCCCCATTTTCCCCTAATAAGGCGTGAAACGTGCCAGGTTGCAACGTCATGGAAACATCCTCTAAGGCCGTAAAAGAGCCAAATCGCTTAGTCATGTTGACCACCTCTAGTTCTGGTGGTCTAGAAGAGTGTTCGGTTGAAACTTGTGAGTTTTGAGTTAACGAGTCTGCCACTTCTGTCACGGTACGTATC
>DNXU01000481.1:0-1225 GCA_003505715.1 Cyanobacteria bacterium UBA8803
CCCTCATCCCTCATCCCTCACCATGCCACTCTGGTAATCTGTCCTGCTTGAACTGAGAGAATTTGCGACGAGTTTAGCCACTGGGAATCAAACGCCCCTAAGTGGGTGGTAGTAATCAGGGTCTGAAATCGGTCTTGAATGGTATCAAGGAGCTGATTTTGACGATTAAGGTCTAGTTCCGCCAACACATCATCCAGCAGCAGGAGTGGTGGTTCGCCGACAACTTCCTCAATTAGCTTTAACTCCGCCAGCTTCAGTGCCAACACCAAAGTTCGCTGCTGACCTTGAGAACCATAGGAGCGAGCAGGTGTCTGGTTAATGGTAAACTCTACTTCATCTCGATGAGGGCCGACCAGGGTCGTACCTTGACGCTGTTCGGGAATGCGACGCCGTTGGATCTTATCTAAAAATGCCTGCTGCACTCCTTCTGGGTGATCCTGTTCCAGACTAATGTTAGGTGCGTAGGTCACTTCCAGCATTTCACTCTTACCACTGATACTAGCGTGCCATGCTTGAGCTAAAGGTGCCAGCCTTTTCAGAACTCTAGCTCGACGCCGCGTGACTCGCGAACCTGCTGTCGCCAGTTGAGCATCCCAAAGGGCGAGTTCTGCCTGAAAGTCTCTGGAGGACAATTCTGCCTTCTCTTGTGCCTCTGAAAAGCGAAAGGCTTTGAGAAGGGCATTACGCTGCCGCAGAACCTGGTTGTACTGCTGCAAAATGTAGGCATAAACTGGTTCTAGCTGCGTGAGGATTGCATCCAACCAGTTGCGCCGCCGTTCCGGGGAACCCCGCACCAGTTCTAAATCCAAACTGGAGAACTGCACCGCATTCAAAATACCCAAAAAGTCAAGCTGACGGCGCAAGGATTCTCGATTCAAAGCAACAGTACGCCGTCCCTGACTGCGCAGAATTAAAGCCAGTTCTACCGAGCCATAAGCGCGTTCCAGATTGGCCTGAATTTTAGCGATCGCGGCTTCTTCCAAAACCAATTCGCGATCGCGCACCGACCGATGGCTTTTCAGAGTCGAGAGCAACTCTACCGCTTCCAACAAATTCGACTTTCCCTGAGCATTATTTCCTACCAAAATAGTCTTAGGAGCCTCAAAATCAATCAAACAATCTCGGTAGTTACGAAATTGTTGCAAGTGGAGACTTTTTAGGTACATTATTCATTGTTGTTGGTTGTTGGTTGTTGGTTGTTAGTTGTTGGTTGTTGGTGGTTGGT
>DNXU01000481.1:1294-16132 GCA_003505715.1 Cyanobacteria bacterium UBA8803
GTTGGTTGTTGGTTGTTGGTTGAATGGTTAATTATTTTGGTGCCTTCTGCATTCTTGTACTAGTCTCTTTTTTTATACCAACGGATGAACAACTTTTCTAACTCAACCCACACAAATAATGCGGTACTGAAGCCTATACAGATCAGGAGTTCTGTAGGAGTTAGGGGTTCAGTACCGAAGAAGTTTTGTAGGAAAGGGACGTAAATTAGGGATAGCTGTAGGGCTGTAGTTACGGTCACGGCCCAGAGTAAATAAGGGTTGGTAAATAGGTTTACCTCAATAGTTAGACGATTGTTGGAGCGGACGGCTATGGCGTGACCCATTTGAGCAATGCATAGTGTGGTGAAGACCATTGTCTTCCAATGAGCAGGGAAGTATTCGTAGGCTAGTGCCATTAACGCAATTGTGGCAATGGCAAAGATAATGCCGATGCGCACCATATAAGACCCCAAACCTCTAGCAAAAATACTTTCGCGGGGGCTGAAGGGGGGACGTTTCATCACGTCTGGTTCTGCTGGTTCAACTGCTAAGGCAAGGGCTGGCAAACCATCTGTAACTAAATTCATCCAGAGAATTTGTAAGGGAGAGAGGGGAACTGCATTGAGTCCCATCAGGGGTGCTGCACCGATGGTTAATACCTCACCAATGTTACTACCAAGGATATATTTAATAAATCGGCGGATATTGTCATAGACTGTCCGCCCTTCCTCGGTGGCAGCGACAATCGTAGTAAAGTTGTCGTCTAGCAAGACCATATCGCTAGCTTCTTTACTAACATCAGTACCAGTGATGCCCATGGCGATGCCGATGTCAGCTTGCTTGAGGGCAGGGGCGTCGTTGACACCATCTCCTGTCATGGCGACAAATTTGCCCCGGTGCTGGAGCGCCTGCACAATTCTGAGTTTGTGTTCTGGAGAAACGCGAGCGTAGATACTGATGTGTTCGACTTGTTGCTCTAACTCTTCTTGGGAGAGCTTTTGTAACTCCTGTCCCGTGAGGACGCGCTCGCCTTCGTTGGCAATTCCCAACGCATGAGCGATCGCCTTAGCGGTAAGCTGATGGTCTCCTGTAATCATTACAGGCCGAATTCCGGCATCCCGACACCGCATAACGGCATCCAATACCTCCGAGCGCGGAGCATCTAGCATCCCTACCAGTCCCAACCACACTAATTCTCGCTCAATAGTTTCACTGGCTGCCACGCCTTGCTCCGGTAATGCCTCCACAGGGTTATAGGCGAAACCCAGCACCCGCAACCCAGCACCAGCCATCTGGTTATTGTGCTTGAGAATTTGGGTTCGTTGTTCGTCTGTCAACAACTCAGTACGGTCGCCGTTATGATACGAACGGCAACGTTCTAAAACTAACTCTGGCGAACCTTTGGTAAACATTAAGTAGGGAGTGGCGAGCGGGAAATCACTTTTTTCCTCTTGCCTGTTGCCTGTGGCGCAAATTACACTCATGCGCTTGCGCTCAGAGGAAAAGGGAATTTCCCTCACCCGAGGAAATTGACGACTCACAGGTTCTTTATCAACTCCGCCCTTCCCGGCTAGGGCAATGAGCGCTCCTTCTGTGGGGTCTCCTAAAATCCGCCACTCGTTTTCTTCATACTGCAAGATCGCATCATTGCACAAGACACAGGCTAGAAGTAATAACTTGAGTTCCGGATACTCCTCGGTAGAAATTGGTGATTCATCAAGCTGAAACTCACCGACTGGCGCATACCCTTCACCTGTCACTTGGAACGTCTGGCAGGGAGTACTTAGCCATTGCACCACCATTTTATTTTGGGTCAGGGTGCCAGTTTTATCAGAGCAGATTGTGGTAACACTGCCTAGAGTTTCTACAGCTGGCAGTTTGCGAATCAGGGCGTGGCGGCGCACCATGCGCTGGGTTCCCAAAGCCAATGTCACGGTGATTACAGCTGGCAAGCCTTCTGGAACAACGGCAACAGCCATACTCAAAGAAACTTCCACCAGTTCTTGCAAAATACTCAAATTTCCACCGCTGCGGAGCAAGCCACCAACTACTACCAATACCACCAGTACTAGAGATCCACTGACCAAAACATTGCCTAGGTGAGTCATGCGCTGTTGCAGCGGAGTCGGTTCGCTTTCCACCTCTTGCAGCATCTGAGCTATGCGTCCGAGTTCCGTCTTCATGCCAGTGTTGGTAACTAAAACCGTGCCTCGTCCTTGGACAACTTCAGTTCCCTGAAACACAGCATTGACGCGATCGCCTAAGGGGGTATCTTCCGGCAGTTCTACCTCAGCTTGTTTCGTGACAGCGTGAGCTTCTCCAGTTAGGGCTGATTCTCGTACCTGCAAGTTCGACTCTTCGAGCAGGCGACCATCTGCTGCGACCTGTACCCCAGCTTCTAGGAGCATGATATCCCCTGGCACGAGCTGTTTGCTGTCTACCTCCATGGCTTTCCCATCACGGCGAACTCTGACTTTAGGAGAAGCAAGGTTTTTGAGAGCAGCAAGAGCTTTTTCAGCGCGGCTTTCCTGGAGATAACCCAGAACCCCGTTGAGGATCACGATGGATAGGATAGCGATTGTATCCTTGAACGGAACTTGCCCTGGGGAGAGGGGTTCTTTCTGCATAGCCAGCACATCCAAAACCCCTGATATGATTGCCACAGCAATCAGCATCAGCAACATGATGTTGGTGAACTGATCCACGAGGATAGTCCAAGAACTACGGCCTGCTGTCTCCTCCAGTTCATTTAAACCGTAGTATTGCAATCGCTCCGCTACCTGTTGGGAGGTTAAGCCAGTTTGAGCGTTGCTATCCAATTCTGAAAGCGACTGTTCTACGGATTGGGTATGCCATACTGTTAGGGGAGCAGGCCGAGAATCGGAACGATGAGATGGAGTCACTGAGAAGGTTTGCTCGAACACGACATGCAATCAATCATAGTCTTTCAGGACAATGACCGTAGCCCGATATAGCTCGGCTAATTGTCCATCTATCCCTCTACTGCTACAGCCAGAGTGCCATTTTTACCAGGAAATGGCTCTTCAGTCAAGGTATCCCTACCACTCATCTCATCGGGAGCCACAGCTGTTAGCTTCTCGGCTGAAACTTCAAATGGCTTGAAACTCAGCCTTGATAATTGGCTAACTCCTTGGTAGCGAGTTTGGTGTCTTTGTATTAAGAGTGACACGTTCCCAGCAATAGCGATCGCTGAGTTAGGTGACTCGTAACTTATGTAAGACCTTTGTAATAATTTTGACAATATTTTTAACAAAAAGCCTCTATCTACTGACCGATAGGGTGAGACACATCAATCAAAATAGCTGATGGGTAATTGGTAATTGGTCAGCACTTTAAATGCGATTACCCATTACCCATTACCCATTACCAGCTAAAGGATAGAAGCGGTTAGCTACTTCAAACCCAGTCCTAGGGAAATCCGTGAATAGACCATCCAAACCTAAGCTGAAGAACTGCTCGTATTCTAATTCTGGATTGCCGTTATACTCTGGAGCTAGGTAAAGGTTTTCATTGCGGAAGGTATAGGCATGAACCAGTAAACCAGCCTCATGAGCATCCTCAATTAGGGAAGTGGGGGGGCCAAGCAAAAAGTCAGCATCGCCGATCATACCATCCCCATTTACATCAATCGGGTCAGCCGGAATAATTAACCGTTTCCAAGGACCAATACCATTGGCATAGGTGGCAATCTCAGCCAGTCCTTCAGGAGTTATTAAATCACCATAGATGCGAGGATCACCACTGAGAACAAAATCATAGGGCTGAGTGTGAGTAGCCTCCAATAACTGAATCAGAGGCAGATCCGTCATTTCATTCAGCTCTTGGAGGTTCCCAACTTCAAAGGACTGAATGAAGACTGGATCTTCGCGATCGCTGTAACCATTCGCTTCCAGAATCTGTACTAGAGGCTCTTCCATTGATAGCCCGATAGCATCAAAGTAGCTAGGGTGCTTAGTTTCTGGATAAATGCCAATAGTTCGTCCCGTTTCTGCGCTTTTTTGCTTGGCCAGATCGATAACTTCTTGAAGAGTAGGAATTTCAAACAGATCGTTATACGCCACGTTTCCAGGGCGAATCCCAGGGATACGCTCTCTGGCTCGCAGTTCCTTAATCTCTGCTAAAGTAAAGTCTTCTGAGAACCAGCCTCCAATTTTTTCCCCGTCAATTTCTTTAACACTCAGGCGGCCAGCGAATTTTTCTAAGTCAGCAACATTGGTCGTTTCAGAGGTGACAATGGGGTTGCCTTGGGCATCATAAACAATGTTACCCCCTTGATCGAGTTTGACAACGGCCAATGCGTTCTCGTGACGAGCAATCAGAACGCCATCTTTGGTAGAAACCAAGTCAGGCTCAATATAGTCAGCTCCTTGCTCAATAGCGAGTTCATAAGCAGCCAGAGTATGCTCTGGACGCAAACCGCTAGCCCCTCGGTGACCGATAATCAAAGGACGGGGTGCAGTCTTAACCAAAGGAGTGATGGAAATCTTGCTGCTCAATCTTTAACTGCCCCTATAATTTTGCTCGATCCACAGGCGTAGTTCTAATTCTGAGTCAGTACAAACAGATTGACCCGTCATAGGATCGTAAGCGTGCCACCAGCCAATGCCGGAGCTGCTCCAAGTCTGCCATACTTGTAGTTCCGAACTGCAAGCGATCGCCTCGATCAAGCCTTGCCATAAATTCTTCAGTCCAGCGATAAACTCTGGAACAGCTTGTTTTGAGGTTGCTGCTGAGGTTAGCTGCTGCCTCTCTTGTTCTAGCAATTCCAGGAGTTGAGTATCATGCATTTCCCTGGCTACTTCTAAACGATGGGACAGGGATGCGGCCATATTCGCTTGGTGTTTGGTAATTGGATGAGAGTTATTGTATGTAATTCCCTTAACCATAAGATGCGTCTCCCCTACTTACTGTAATTCTGCGGGTCTATACATATAAACTTAATATTTTTCTGTAGCTTTTACTACCAAAATTTACTTTTTGTGAACTTCGTACACAACAAAGAATGAAAGCCTAATTCCCCCATTCCCCTTCGGCTACGCTCAGGGTAAACCCANNCCATTCCCCATTCCCCATTCCCGACTTTCACATTACTGCTCAGTGATGTCCTCGATCGCCAACAGAATCATCTGTGTATTGTCGATCCTAGGCAACTTGCGAGCCTTAAGCCGCATGACTTTACGCCCAATCTGCTCAAAATCATGCTCGACTTCAAAATCTTGAAACTGGCTATTACTGGGCAAAATTTCTTCTAGCAGCGATCGCAATTGGGGAATGTTCCACTCACCATTGCCCAATTCAAAAATCACAGGCTGCTCTGTTTGAACTGGTGCAATCTGAAACGTGTCATAGAAGGAACGATTGGCAGCAATCACCCGTAGGTCTTGATTGAGTACGATCAGAGGTTCCCAAACAGTTTCTACAAGGGCATCGGCATAATCTCTGGCTTCCATTAATTGGGCAGTACTGCGTTTGAGGTCATCAATATCAATCAATACCAGCACCGCCCCATCAATCTTGTTATCGATTGTGCGATAGGGTCGAATCCGCAAATCATACCAGCGTCCGTCTCGATCTTGAATCTCTTGAGCCTTCAAGTTGAGGGTACGAATCACCTCTAAAATCTGTTGCTCTAAGATGGGTATATTTAAGTTGTGGGTAATGTCGCCCAAAGGTCGCCCGACATCAGTTGAAATCAAATTGAAGATACCTTCGACTGCGGGAGTAAACTGTCGAATCTGTAGGTCAGCTCCTAGCATCAAAATCGGGATATTGATACTGTTGAGCAGATTCTGCAAATCGTTGCTCACCTGAGTCGCTTCCTGGGTGCGACGGCGCAGTTCATCATTCACGGTGTTTAGTTCTTCATTCGCCGCCTGAATTTCTTCTTTTGCCGTTTCCAGTTCCTCATTCGTACTTTGCAACTCTTCATTGCTCGACAAAATCTCTTCGTTGGCGGCTCTCAAGTCCTGGTTTGTGGCTTGCTGCTCCTCAATGATCGATTGCAGATGCTCTCTTGTGGTTGCTAGTTCCTGCTTGAGCCGAGCAATCTCAGCTGTCTCCCTTGTCCTGCGCTTAGAAGGACTGCTGCCATCACCCGTGGTCTCTAAGAACGCCGGGATGAGTGGAGCGTCTTCAAATAGAATTAAACAACACTCTTGTGTCTCCCCAATTTGGAACGGAGTGATACTAATAGTGATATGGCGAAGGCGGTGGCTCTCTCTCACCTGTATGTTTTCCCGTTTGACCGACTGCTTTTGTTGTCTTGCCTGGTAGATGGCTGTCTGTAGCTCTCGCCGCAATTCTTCTTTTGCCATCCTCAGTAGGTTCAAGCTTGCCCGACCTGGAGTTGGTTCTAGATAAGGACTGGTCTGTCCTCGAAATTGCAGAATCTCTAGGTTGGTGTCTACCACGACACCAGCTGGGGCATATTGATTCAAGACAATCCGGTCTGCTTCTCTCTGCAATTCCAAGTCGGCTGGAAGATGTTCGGTCACGAGGGGTGGGGGGGGACTGGTTACTGGAGAATAGGTACTGGCGGTCAATTCTATGTTGAGCCGAGTCGTTGTCAGCTTTTTGGCATAAATTTTGTTCTTTTTGTCACATAAAGTAAACAAGTCTGTAAAGTCACCCACCGTTTCTGAGGAGCCTAACATGAGAAAGCCCGTGGATTTAAGGCCGTAGTGAAAGATGGGTAGGAGCTTTTTCTGCAAAGGACTGCCCAGATAGATCAGCACATTCCGGCAGGTAATCAAGTCCAGCCGAGAAAAGGGCGGATCACCAATCAGGTTTTGTCTGGCAAAGACGCAAACTTCGCGCACGGACTTAGTGACTTGGTAACCCCCCTCAACTTGAACAAAGAATCGGTAGAGATGTTCAGGAGAAACATTTGCGACTTGGCTGGGCGTGTAGATACCGTTGCGGGCAAACTCGATCACTGCCTCACTAACGTCGGTTGCATAAATCTGAATCGGCAATCGGGGCACCTGATCGGCTAAAAACTCTAGCAAGCAAATGGCAATCGAATAAGCCTCTTCGCCCGTCGAACAGCCTGCAACCCAAATTCGGATCGGTGTCCCTGGTGTTTTATCTTGGATGATGACAGGAAAGACCAGGCTTTTTAAAGCATTGAAGCTTTCCGGGTCGCGGAAAAAACTGGTGACATGAATCAAGGCATCGTGATACAATGCTGTTACTTCTGCTGCGTTGCTCTGGAGATAGCGAGCATAATCCTCCAAGCGTTCCAGCTGGTATAGCAGCATCCGCCGCTGAATCCGTCGATTTAAGGTAGTTAATTTATAGTTACTGAAGTCAACTCCTGTCGCCTTCCGCACCAAATTGAGGATAACGGTGAGAGCATCTTGGCTGGCAGGCAAGGTGGCGCGAGGCTCCGATTCTGTCCTAGCCCGGTTGACAAAGTAGGGATGACGGCTAATCTCCCCTAGCTTCTCAGCAATTTTGTCGGGAGGTAAAATGAAGTCTACCTGGCCTGTGGCGATCGCTGTATTGGGCATACCATCAACTTGTGCCGATTCTTGGCATTGGGCAAAGGTAATACCACCCACCGCCTTGATTGCTTCTAGTCCTTTTGCCCCGTCAGAATCGGCACCCGATAGAACAACAGCAACTGCTTTGTTGCTCCGTTCCTCAGCAAGGGAAAGCAAAAATGTATCGATCGACATAAAGGGCGTGTTTTTCCTAGGACGAGGCTTTAGCTTCAGCACGCCAAGCTCGATAGTCATGCTGGCATTGGGCGGAATCACATAAACTTGATTCGGTGCCACCCTCATCCCATCCTGCACCTCATGCACAGGCATCTGGGTTGCCCTAGCAAGAATTAGGCTCAACATGCTTTCCTGCTCTGGAGCCATGTGCTGAATCATAACAAACGCCATGCCCGTATTGGTTGGCAAATAATTCAGCAACTGGGTAAATGCTTCTAATCCACCTGCTGAGGCTCCAATCCCGACAACTGGAAATAATTCATTTTGATTGTCCTGCTGATTGTCAGTAGGAACTTTGCCATCAGAGGAGTTGGGTTGAGATTTTTTGGAAGTGCGTCTACGGTTCATATCTGGTAGCAGTTATGCTGCTGGCTATGCTGCGATCGCCTATCAGGATATCCTAAAAGCTGAGAACCCCTCCGCTTCAGCGAGGGGATGAAAGCGACTTAGGGCTTTAGCCCAACGTTTCCATTATTTCCCACGTTGGTTTTCAATATACCTTTTAACTACCTCTGTACTGACTTGCCCTGTTGTTGCTACGAAATAGGTTGGAGTCCACAATGCAGGTAGTTTTTTCAATTCTGGAAATTCTTTTCGTAAGTGGTGTGATGCTCTGCCTTTAACCCACCGTGCAATATCAGCAGGTGACTCATGAGTAGGTGCATTAATGAAAAAATGCACATGATCGGGTTGAACTTCTAAGGCAATGAGTTTCCATCCATGCTCCGTGACCAACTCAAAGATAATCTCTTGTAAACCATGAGCCACATCTTTAATTAATATAGGCTTGCGACGTTTAGGCACAAATACAAAATGATAATTGATTGACGATACTGAGTTTTCAGTGCGTCGGTATTCATAGTCTTCCTTTGAAAGCGTAGCCATTTTCTGGGTACTGTTGATGTTTGCTGTAGTAGCGATTATAATCAACAACAGGAGGTGATCAGCAAATGTTGAGTCTGACCTACGAGTACAAAGCAATCCCGACACCAAAGCAAGTTCAGATAATTGAACACACACTAACAGTGTGTCGCCAAGTTTGGAATTATGCTTTGCGTGAGCGTAAAGATTGGCTCAATTCTCGTAAATGTCAGGTTAATGCTTGCTCAATATCTGGAGAATACATCATTCCTGCTGAGGCTAAATACCCTAATTACTACGAACAGGCAAGCGCTTTAACGAGAGCTAAATCCGAGTTCCCAGAACTTAAAACCGTTAACGCACAAGTACTGCAACAGGTTTTAAGGAAATTGGAAACAGCGTTCTTAGACATGGGACGCAAGAGAATGGGATTTCCCCGATTCAAGAACAAATACCGAATGCGGTCGTTTGTTTATCCACAGTTGGGTAAGTCCCACTTTTTAAAGGGGAATCAAATCAAGTTGCCTCAGTTAGGGTGGCTCGAATACGTCAAATCACGGGAAATTCCAGATGGGTTTGTGGTTAAACAAGCTCGAATTGTGCGCAGGGCATCTGGATATTTTGTGATGTTGACACTGGAATGTGATGTCAATGTACCCGACCCTATACCGTCTGGTCATGCAGTAGGTATTGACTTGGGACTTGATAAATTTGTAGCAACC
The DNA here is from genome assembly GCA_003505715.1 of Cyanobacteria bacterium UBA8803. Taxonomy (GTDB): domain Bacteria; phylum Cyanobacteriota; class Cyanobacteriia; order Cyanobacteriales; family Coleofasciculaceae; genus UBA8803. Next base: position 10,599 of record DNXU01000481.1, read on the forward strand.
TCTGATGGAGATGTGATAGATAGACCCCGATTCTTAAGTTCACTGCACCGCAAGTTAAAATTACTGCAACGCCGACTTAAACACAAGAAAAAAGGGTCAAACAATCGTCACAAGTTAAATCGGGAAATTGCACGGCTACATCAACGCATCAGCGACACCAGAAAGGACTGGCACTTTAAACTTGCCCATAAGCTGTGTGACTCTGCTGGGATGATATTTGCTGAGGATATTGATTTTCGGGTATGGGCAAAGGGACTGTTTGGAAAGCACACTTTAGATGCTGGTTATGGTCAGTTTTTGTCCATCTTGAAATTTGTGTGCTGGAAACGTGGTGTGTATTTTGGTGGGGTAAACAAAGATTATACCTCTCAAGTCTGCCCTCAATGTGATGCACATACAGGGAAAAAAGAACTCAAAGATAGGGTTCATTCTTGCCCTGTATGCGGGTACACAACACATAGAGATGTAGCGGCTGCACAAATTGTCTGCAATCGTGGACTGCTTGCAGTGAGCCAAGTCGAACTGTCTGAGGTGGGACGCATCTGCGCGACCTGAAATGGTCGTTTAGTACGGGGAGCCTACTCCCCTAGTGGATTCACACCCACTACCCTCACGTAAAAGGGTCATTGACCCCGCCCACGCTCTAGTAGGTAACGAAAGAAGCGGAATGCAGGGCACGAAAGTAGCCGAAGCTAGCAGCCTAAGCTGGTCAGGAGCAAGAGGGAGTTCTCTTATGATGAACGAAAGTGAATTGTCGTTAAACTGCGTCACCCCACAAGAAGTCAAATAAGGCTGTAAGACTTCAACCAAAAGGTAAGTAGGTAGTCTTGATATTAGATGCTTATTCAGACGTGTGAATACTAACCCTACCGCAGAAAAGACAGCATCTAACAGAGAACAAACAACTAAGCGATACAACAGGGTAAACCCTACAAAGTCTAGGAAAGGTCGAACATTCCTAGTAAGTCCAAGGCAACGAGGACAGAACTCTCTGGAGGGTAGAGGATGGAGTAAAAAGCGAATGCCTATCTGTAATAAATAGGATATGGGTTCAAAATTTGCCCATGACCGAAAGGAAAGCAGACTTACTCTGGGTCTTATGAGAAAGAGACTAAACAAGGAAACTTAATCTAAAGACAAGTTAGATGTCGTACACAAGTACAACAAACGGACTAAGGAAACCACTGGAAGATTGGAGTCAGATTAACTGGCGCAAAATCAATAAAGCGGTTAAGAATCTACGTCAACGAATCTTTCTCGCGAGAAAACTTGGTAACTGGCGGAAGCTACGAAGCCTCCAAAAATTAATGCAAAGAAGCTACGCCAACCTATTATTGTCTGTTCGGAAAATCACTCAAACCAATAAAGGTAAGTCAACGGCAGGAATTGACAAAGAAATAGTCAATACCCCAGAGCAGCGAGTGAAGCTGGTAAACAATTGGATAGGCGGCAATCAAGACCCCACAAAACGGGTAATGATTCCTAAAGCCAACGGTAAGAAACGACCGCTCGGAATCCCGACCGTGCGCGACAGAATCGAACAAGCAATAATAGTCAATTCACTAGAACCTGAATGGGAAGCCGTATTTGAACAAAACTCCTATGGTTTTAGATGCGGTAGAAGCTGTCAAGATGCCATAAGTCAAAGCTGGATTAGATTAAATGCTAATCAGCGGAGTGGTGGTGACACTTGGGTTCTAGAAGCTGATATTCAAGGATTCTTCGATAATATCGCCCATGAATCTATCCTTAAACAATTAGGTAACTTCCCCAGAAGAAACTTGGTTGAAGGATGGTTAAAAGCTGGATTTATCTTTGATGGGAAATTCAACCCAACAGAGACGGGCACACCACAGGGAGGGGTATGTTCACCTCTACTAGCCAACATTGGATTGCATGGCTTAGAAACGTACATAAAATCCACCAACCCAAAACTTGGTGTGGTTAGATATGCCGATGATTTTATCGTTACGGCTAGAGACAAAGGAAGTCTCGAAACAGTCCAAACCCAGATACAGCGATGGTTGTCAGAAAGAGGCTTGAATCTCAGTGCGGAGAAGACGCTAATCACGTCGATGGAAGATGGTTTTGACTTCCTTGGATTCAATCACCGCCATTACAATGGCAAATTGCTTATTAAGCCCACGAAGAAGAAAGTCTTAGACTTCTGTAAGCGAATAGGGCAAGAAATCATAGCAATGAATGGATGCGAACAAGAGGTTGTTATTAGGAAACTGAATCCAGTCCTCCGAGGTTTTGCTAATTATTACAAAGGGGTAGTTAGCAAAGAAACCTTTCGCTATATTTCCTCAAGAATATGGCAATACCTTTGGCGTTGGGCAAAGCGTAGACATCCCAACAAAAACACAAGATGGGTTCGGAAGCGTTACTTCACTACCATAAATGGCAATAAATGGACGTTCGCCACAACAACTAGCGACCGCCAAGGGAAACAAAAGGATTTAATCCTCTACCCAATAGCGTACACGCCCATAGAACGCCATGTGAAAGTCAAAGGAGAAGCGTCACCGGATGACCCCTTGCTCAGGGAATATTGGGAAAAACGCCACCAGAAACATGGTAAGAGCTACTGGGAAAAGAACTCTCGGAACTATAAAATAGCCCAAAACCAAAATTGCAAATGTCCTATCTGTGGCGAACCACTATTCAACGGTGAGGAAATTGAAACCCATCACATAGTACCTGTTGCTCAAGGCGGATTAGACGACCTAGAAAACCTTCAGCACATGCATACAGCTTGTCACAAACAGGTACATACCAAATCCAAGTCAACTCGCTTGAAGTAAGGCTTGAGCCGGATGAGTGCGAAAGTCTCATGTCCGGTTCTTAGGGGAGGAGAGAGTGGTGACGCTCGAACCTTACCCGACTGGACAATAAAGAAAATGCCTGTGGAGATGGTCTGACGGGGACGGGAAACCGTCTAGTTAAGAGTCAAAGAAGCAGTGCGGTTCGTTGTCGTACCGAGGGGAAACCTGAAAACGGCGCACCTCTAACAAAAAGAGGTCAAAAGGGAAGGGTTCGGGAAATATAACCCGATAGTTAACAAAAGACTAACCACACCCGAAACCGAGACAACTTGATTTCCGTGGAAGTGAGAGCAAGTAACCTAGAAAGCTCAAGTCTTCCTCCGGTGGTGTCCCGGTAACAGCATACCCCCAGGACGGAGAGCCTAGCAAGCGCCGGAATGAAGCGGGGTAAAAAGGCGGCAAATCATAATCCTCATATGATGAAAACGTCGAGCATCTGACCATGAGTAACGAAAGTGAACTCTCAAAACCGTCGTCAGGATTATCTTGCGAAAAGAGGATGATACGCAGGGAGCAAAAGAAGCTCACGGTGAAACGATAAATGGCGTTTTGTTTCGCGACCATTGACACTCATCAAACCCGGCGTACAGAGAGGCTCTAAAGTCAGTAACAACGGAAGTCAGGAACGAATCAAACAGAGGGTCGGCTCTCTTGAAGGTCGATATCAAGAGTAGTAGCTAGCGGAAGCCGCCTCTGTGAGGGATTGAGTCAGAAGCCAACGCCCTCCTGTAATGGGAGAGGATATGCCAACAGACTCACAGCTACATGGGATGTACGTTCGTGAAGTAAGAGTATATATGTCCAAGACGGAGAGTATCAACTCAAAAGTGGAATGGAAGGCAGTGAACTGGCGTAAAGTCGAGTTCGCTGTATTCAAGCTCCAAAAGCGGATTTACAAAGCCTCGCAGCGTGGGGAAGTAAAGTTAGTTCGCAGACTCCAAAAGATGATGGTCAAATCCTGGTATGCACGACTACTCGCCGTGCGAAGGGTAACACAGGAAAACAAAGGCAAAAACACTGCGGGAGTGGATGGAATCAAATCTCTATCCCCAGAACAGCGGTTGAAGCTATCGGAAAACCTGAAACTAGATGGGAAAGCCAATCCGACCAGAAGGGTATGGATACCCAAACCTGGAAAGAAAGAAATGCGCCCTCTAGGAATACCTACCATGCGAGATAGAGCAAAACAAGGGCTGCTCAAACTGGCATTAGAACCAGAATGGGAGGCGATTTTCGAGCCAAACTCGTATGGATTTAGACCAGGACGGTCATGCCATGACGCGATTGAGGCAATCAGATTAGCCATCCGGTCAAAGCCAAAATATGTGCTAGACGCCGATATCGCCAAGTGTTTCGACCAAATAAACCACTCAAAACTAATAGAAAAACTAAACACTTGTCCGTCCTTTAAGCGCCAAATAAGAGCGTGGCTTAAATCTGGAGTCATAGACTTCAGCCAATGGTCAGAACGGAAAGGATACAACGAGACATCCGAGGGAACTCCGCAGGGTGGGGTATTTTCCCCTCTTCTAGCCAACATAGCCCTCCACGGAATGGAACAACATATAGCCCAAGCATATCCAGCAGATAAAACAGGGAAAATCAGATGTTATAAACGATTATTTGGATACCCTGTAGGAAGACCAATACTGGTCAGATATGCTGACGATTTTGTCATCCTATGTGAAGAACTATCCGTAGTCCAAAGATGTCAACAGCTAATCTCAGAGTGGTTAACCGACATCGGTTTAGAACTGAAACCTAGTAAAACTAGACTGGCCCACACGCTAGTCGAACATGAAAAAGAACAGCCTGGATTTAACTTTCTAGGCTTCACAATACGCCAATTCCCAAAAGGAAAACACCACTGTGGAAAAAGCAGTGGCAACCGTCACGGAAAAGGTAAATTACTAGGCTTCAAGACCATCATCAAACCCAGTGCCGAAAAAATCCAGACTCACTATCAATCAATAGCTGATTGGGTGACAACCTTTAATGGGAAATCCCAAGTCGAACTAATCGGAAAGTTGAACCCTATAATCAGAGGATGGTGTAACTACCAATCCCCCTGGAACTCAAAGGAAGCCTTCAGCAAGCTTGACCACCTAATCTGGAATAAACTCTGGAGCTGGGGAAAACGCCGACACCCTAACAAGGGTAATAAATGGGTAGCCAGAAAATATTGGCGCACTATTGGCACCCAGAACTGGGTCTTCACTACACCTCATAAAGGTAAAAACCCACTGAAGCTTCTGAAACATGAAGAATTTCCAGCAGGAAATCAGTGGATAAAAGTGGAGGGATCTCGCTCCCCCTACGACGGAGACTCAAATTATTGGAGTACAAGAATGGGGGACAAGTACCTAACCCTAGACCCTCAAAAGTCTAGGCTAATGAAAATACAAAAGGGAAGATGCGCCCTCTGCGGACAACACTTCAAACCAGGGGATGTGCTGGAAAAACACCATAAAATCCAGCGCAAAGAAGGAGGCAACAATGCTGAGAAGAACCTGGAACTGCTACATCTACACTGTCACGACCAGATTCATGGATGTAGTAACATCAACCACGCGCCCGGATGCCATAAGCAAAGGTGGCAGCCATGTACTGAGGAGCCGGATGAGGTGAAAATCTCACGTCCGGTTTTGAAGCCGAGTCAGGGAGGCGACTCCCTGGCTTAGGTTAACGGAAGAAAAGTGGAGAGGC
>DNXU01000299.1:0-7758 GCA_003505715.1 Cyanobacteria bacterium UBA8803
CAATAAATCCGCCCTAGGGTTAGGGGGGCGTTTGCGTAAGTCCTAATCAAGCCTAATTCACTGCGCTACCATTTTTAGGAAATGCCGTACTTTTGTAAAACTTCGGAATATCATGTCAGCAATCCCAGGCTCCATCGCTGGTTATCAGCTAACCGAAGTGATTCATGAGGGTTCTTATACCCTTATTTACCGAGGACACAGGCAAGCGGACGGGCGAGCTGTCATTCTCAAAATCCTGAAGGCAAACACTCCTAGCCTCGCAGCTATTACCCGCATTAAACAAGAATACCAAATTCGCCAAGGACTAGATATACCAGGAATTGTCCGATGCTACAGTCTGGAAACCTATGAAATGCGTTGGTTCCTCGTCCTGGAAGACTTTGGCGGCATTTCACTGCCACAATGGCTTGCCTCTCAACCCCTCAACCTTAAGAGTTTCCTCACTATTGCGATGCAACTGGCTGATGCTTTGAGTGCTTTGCACCAGCAGTGCATCATTCATAGAGATATCAAACCAGCTCACCTGATCGTCAATCCTACCACCGAGCTAGTCAAGATTGCTGATTTGAGTATTGCCTCCCGTTTGTCGGTTGAAACTCCCCCACTGTGCAATTTAGAGTCTCTAGAAGGTACTTTGGCCTACATGTCGCCAGAACAGACTGGACGCATGAACCGTTTCCTAGACTACCGCAGTGACTTCTACTCGTTGGGCGTCACGTTCTACGAAATGCTGACGGGAAAACTACCTTTTGCCAGCAACGATCCCCTAGAACTAGTTCACTACCATATTGCCAAACTCCCCCTAGCACCTCACCAGGTCAATCCCGAAATTCCCCTCACTATATCCCGGTTAGTGATGAAACTCTTAGCCAAAAATGCTGAAGATCGCTATCAGAGTGCAGGGGGACTTACAGCTGACTTGGCAGCGTGCCTGAGTCAGTGGCAAACTAGGGGAGCGATCGCAGATTTTCCTCTTGGTCAGTTTGACTTCTCGCGACAATTGTACCTTCCCCAAAAACTCTACGGACGGCAGCAAGAATTAGCACAACTGCAAGCAGCGATAACCCAAGTCGGCCAAGGTAATAGCCAAATGATGCTGGTGTCTGGCTACTCTGGTATTGGTAAATCTTCCCTAGTCAAAGAGGTACACAAATTACTGCTGCCCCAACAGGGGTACTTTATCGGCGGTAAATTCGATCAGTTCCAGCGCAATATTCCCTATGCAGCTCTGATCCAAGCATTAAAAGAGTTGATGCGGCTCCTCCTGACTGAGAGTGCTAGTCAACTGCAAAGTTGGCGGGAGAAACTATTAAAGGCTTTGGGCGCAAATGGTCAGGTCATCATTGACGTTATTCCGGAAGTCGAACTGATCGTTGGTCAGCAACCCGAAGTACCCCAACTTGGCCCAACCGAAACGCAAAATCGATTTAATCGAGTCTGCCAAGACTTTGTCAAGGTCTTCACTCAAAAAGAACATCCCCTGGTTATCTTTTTAGATGACCTTCACTGGGCTGATGCTGCTTCGCTGAACTTAATGCAACAGCTGATGGCTGACTCCGATAGCCAATATCTATTATTAATTGGAGCTTATCGAGATAATGAAGTCAGTCTTACTCATCCGTTGATTCAGACCCTTGAAGCCATCCAGCAAACGGGCACGGTTATTAATAAGATAGTTCTGCAACCCCTAGATATGGATCGCGTCCATCAGTTCATCGCTGACACGCTGTATGAAACAGTAAGAGTCAAACCCTTGGTTGAGTTAATGTTTAACATGACCGGAGGAAATCCTTTCTTCCTGACGCAATTGCTCCAAGCTCTGGAGCAAGAAAACTTGTTAAAGTTTGACTTTAGAAGCGGCACCTGGCAGTGGCAGATCGAGGAAATTCAGACTGTGGGAATTGCCGACAAGAATGTAGTAGAACTGATCGCTAACCGAATTCATAAACTGCCAGAGACTACACAACAGGTATTAAAGTTAGCAGCTTGCATAGGTGATCGCTTTACCTTAGATGTCCTTGCTACCGTCAGCGAACAATCCCCCTCAGCCACGGCCCAGGCACTTTGGTCGGCATTGCCAGCTGGGTTAATTTTACCGTTGAGCCAAGATTACAAAATTCCTTTAGCCTTTGACCCTCCTGAACCAATACCTCTGACCTTTGATGCGACGCGAATTGCTTACAAATTTTTGCACGACCGAGTCCAACAAGCAGCCTATTCGCTAATTCCAGAAGACCAGAAAAAGATTACCCATCTGAAAATCGGTCAATTGTTGTTGCAGAATACACCCACCGCATACCTGGAAGACCACCTCTTTAATATTGTTAACCATCTCAATCAGGGAATTGACTTGATGGCGGAGCCATCTCAAAAAGATGAGTTAGTGCGATTGAATTTAAGGGCAGGACGTAAAGCTAGAGAAGCAGCTGCTTACGAACCTGCCGTTAGGTATTTGAATATCGGTTTGGGACTCCTCACCCCGAACTGCTGGCAGACTCATTACGAACTAGCGCTTGCTCTGCATACGCTTGCCGTGGAAGCAGCCTACTTAAGTGGCGACTTTAAACAGATGGAACGGTTAGCAACCCTAGTGCTGCAAAATGCTCAGTCTTGGCTGGACAAAGTCAACGTCTATGAAGTCAAACTCCAAGCCTGCAAAGCCCAGAATAAGCTCCTAGAATCAATTCAGATGGGGCTATCAGTTTTACAGGTATTGGGAGTCAACCTACCTGAGATGCCTACACAATCAGATATTCAAAGAGGGCTGGCAGAAACGCGATCGCATTTAACAGGAAAGCAGATTGAAGACTTAATTAATTTGCCCCCCATGACTGACCCAAACCTGTTGGCAGCGATGCGGATTATAGCAGAACTCTTGCCAGCTTGCTATCAAGCCCTTCCCGATCTCTTCCCGCTGCTAGTCTGCAAACAGGTCAACTTATCCATCGCCCATGGCAATACTAATTTATCTGCCTATGCTTATGCTTGCTATGGGCTAATTTTGTGCGGGGTCATTGGCGATCTTGAAGCGGGTTATCAGTTGGGTCAACTGGCATCGCGCCTTCTCGAACTGCTAAATGCTAAAGAATTAAAAGCGATGAATTTCGTCATCATTTATGATGGAATTAGGCACTGGAAGGAACATTTACGAGAAACGGCTCAAGCATTTCTGGAAGGATATCAAAGCGCTTTGGAAACTGGAAACTTAGAATTTGCTGGCTATTGTGCTTATATCTACTCCTACCAATCCTATTTGGCTGGTCAGGAACTCGGCCAGCTTGCAGGCGATTTAGCAACCTACAATCAGGCTATCAGTCAGCTCAAGCAAGAAACTGCCCTTCATTATAATGAAATCTTTTGGCAGACGGTTTTGAACTTGCTGGGGAGAGCTAAAAATCCCTGCTGTTTAATCGGTGAAGCCTATAACGAGCAAACTTGGTTGCCGCTGCACCTGCAAGCCAATGATAAAAGTGCCCTAGTTTACCTTTATACCAATAAACTGATCCTCTGTTATCTATTTGGCGAGTATGCCCAAGGTAGGGAAAATGCTGCCCTAGCCGCAGGCTATTTAGATGGAGTGCTAGGACAACCTATTATTCCTCAGTTCTATTTCTATGATACTCTCGTGCATCTGGCTGCTTATCCAGAAGCATCATCTTCAGAACAAGAGCGAATTTTATTAAAAGTCAATACCAATCAAGAAAATATCAAGAAATGGGCAGATAGCGCCCCGATGAATTGCCAGCACAAGTATGACTTAGTTGAGGCCGAGAAAGCCAGAGTATTAGGACAACGTCTGGCAGCAATGGAGTATTACGAGCGCTCTATCCAAGGGGCAGTTGATAACGGTTACATCCAAGAAGCAGCCTTAGCTAACGAATTGGCAGCGCAATTTTATCTCGCTTGGGGTAGAGAAAAAATTGCCAAAACCTACATGATTGAAGCTCATTCCAGCTACAGCCGCTGGGGCGCTGTTGCCAAAGTGCAAAACTTAGAAGCACGATATCCGCAATGGTTTCCCCAAGTTACTGCTGCATCAGCCCAAATTGAGGACTCTCCCCCAGCGCTACCAACACCATCAGCTCATTTAGCTGGATTAGATTTATCGACCGTTATCAAAGCTGCCCAAGCAATTTCCAGTGAAATTGTGCTGGAAAAGTTGTTGGAGAAATTAATGCTGATCGTGTTAGAGAATGGGGGAGCGCAGAGAGGATTTTTTATCTTAGAGCAAGAGCAGCAACTAGTCATAGAAGCCTCGGTAGGGATTGAGCAAAAGCGGGTAACTGTGCATCAATCTATACCAGTTGAAACCACTAATTTACTACCAATTTCAATCATTAATTACGTCCACCGCACCGCAGAGGATGTGGTGCTGAGCAATACTGTGTGGGAGGGACGATTTACCCGTGACCCTTATATCATTCAACATCAACCCTTATCAATTCTGTGTACTCCCATTCGGGGTCAGGGGAAATTGATTGGTATCCTTTATTTGGAAAACAATCTAACAGCAGATGCTTTTACACCCGCACGATTAGAAGTGCTGCGGCTGCTATGTTCCCAGGCAGCGATCGCCCTCCAAAATGCCCGCCTCTACGAACAACTAGAAGGCTACTCCCAAACCCTAGAACAAAAAGTCCAAGAGCGCACTCAAGAGTTACAGCAGGAAATCCGCGATCGCCAGCGCGTCGAAGAAGCACTGCGGTTAACCCAGTTTGCCATGGATCGCAGCGTAGATGCCATTACTTTAATTGCCTCAGATTCAAGGCTTGTCTATGTTAACGATGCCGCTTGCCGTCTAATTGGCTTTACCAGAGAAGAGTTACTCACCACCACCGTCCCCGATCGCAATCCCGACTTTACTCTCGATAAGTGGCAACAGCACTGGCAAGAAATTAAGCAGCGTGGTTCTCTCCTCTTTGAAACCCGCCTTCGTGCCAAAGATGGTCGGCTTATCCCCTTAGAAATTTGCGCTAACTATGTAGAAGTTGACGGTAAAGCGTACATTTGTGCCTTTTCTCGTGATATTACTGCACGCAAGGAAGCTGATGCTGCCCTACGCGAAAGCGCTAATCAAATCCGCACGATTACCGATAATATTCCCGCCTTAATTGCCTACGTTGATCACCAAGAACGCTACCAGTTTGTCAACCAGCAATACACGGAACTAGTAAAAATTCCAGCTTCAGAAATCATCGGCAAGCATGTCCGAGAAATTATAGGCACTGAGGTATACGAACGGCGGAAAGAGCATGTAAAAGCAGCTTTAGCTGGAAAAAAAGTGAGTTTTGAGGACGTTTACCTACAAAACTCAGAAGAGCATCATTGGGCAATTAGCCTCATTCCCCATCAGGCAGAAACAGGAACTACACCCATCTCTCCAGAAGAGAAACTATCAGGTTACTTTGTCTTTGCCCAGGATATTACCCAAAGTAAAAAAGCCGAAATTGCCCTGAGACGGAGCGAAGTAAAATTCCGGAACCTGTTTGAAAACTCCCAAGTGGGCATCTTCCGCGCTCGCATTGGGGATGGTCTGATTATAGAGGCTAATCAACGTTTTGTTGATATTATGGGTTACCATTCAACTACCGAAGTCATCGGTAAAAAATACACAGCTGAGCTTTATGCTAATCCAGAAGACCGCCAGCAATTGCTAGCAGACCTCAACCAACAGACGGCTCTCAACAACTATGAAATCAAGTTCCGTCGCCAGGACGGATCGGAGGGATGGGGATTGTGTTCTGTGCAGGTGAATGCAGAAGAATATTACCTGGAAGCAGTAATTACTGACATCAGCGATCGCAAACAAGCCGAAGCAGCTCTACTACTCAGCGAAGTTAAGTTTCGGAATCTGTTTGAAAACTCCCAAGTGGGTATCTTCCGTACTCGGATTGAGGACGGTTTAATTATAGATGCCAATCAGCGCAGCGCTGAAATTATGGGCTACAGTTGCGCCGCAGAGTTAATCGGGAAAAAATACACCGCTGAGTTTTATATAAATTTAGACGACCGCCAAATGATGCTGGCTAAACTGTACCAAGACGGTGTCGTCAACAACTTTGAAATGCTGTTTCGCAAGCGGAATGGGTCGCTGATGTGGTCTTTATTTTCCTTACGCCTCAATGCAGAAGAAGGCTGCTTGGAAGGGGTTATAACTGACATTACTGATCGCAAACGCCTAGAAGAAGAATTAAGACAATCCCAGCGATTTTTGGACTCGATTGTGGAGAATATTCCCCTGGCACTGTTCGCTAAAGATGTCACCAATAATTTTCGCTATTTGCTGTGGAATAAAGCCAGCGAAGAGATGTTCGGCATTCCTAGAGAACAGGCGATCGGGCGCAATAGCCACGAACTCCACCCTCACCAACAATCCGACTTCTTCCTATCCCAGGACTTAGAAGCACTAAAACAGGGCAAGTTAATTGAAATTGCTGAAGAACCCCTTGATACCCCTACGCGGGGAACCGTCTTGCTGCGCACCCTCAAATTACCCCTGTTCGATAACCAAGGCAACGCCACTCATTTACTGGGCATTTCCGAAGATATCACCGAGCGCAAGCATAGGGAAGAGGCGCTGCAATTGATTGTTGAGGGAACAGCATCTAAGACAGGCAATGAATTTTTTCACTCCTTCGTTCGTTACTTAGCTCAGGTGTTGCGAGTCCGCTATGCTTTGGTAACTGAGTTTGCCAATGAAGCTCAGACTAGAGTTCGTACCTTAGCAGTTTGGCAAGGGGACGACTTTGGTGAAAACTTCGAGTTTGACCTTGCCGATCACCCCTGTGAAAATGTCTTGCAAGGGTTGACCTGCTACTACCCGTCCAACGTACAAGAACGCTTTCCCAATTGTATAGAGTTAGTTGAGATTGGTGCCCAAAGCTACTTGGGTACACCCCTGATCGAGCCATGCGGCTCGGTTTTGGGGCATTTGGCTGTCCTAGACACCAAGCCGATGAGTGACGATCCGGGTCGAGAGTTAATTTTGAGAATTTTCGCCGCCCGTGCTGGTGCTGAATTAAAGCGCAAACAAGCCGAAGAGGCACTTCAGCATCGCGCTCAAGTAGATAACCTGCTCAGCAGTATCTCCCGGCAGTTCCTCGACCAGGATATTGACAGCGCTATTAATTTTACCCTGCAAGCCATAGGTCAATTACTAGCAGCTAGTCGCGCTAACGTTTTTGAATACGACGGCAACCAAAGCAAGGCGATCATTACCCATCAGTGGTGTGCTGAAAATATCCCATCCTGTATTGATGATATACCGGAGTTACCTGTAGCAACAAATCCTTGGTTTCACCGCCACATTCTCAATGGCCAACCCATGCAAGTCCCCTGTGTTGCCGACTTACCAGATGAAGCCGTCGCCAAGAAGGAAAACTTGGCACGGCAATCTATCCAATCCATAGTAGCTGTGCCCATGATGTATTCCGGTAGAGCAGTGGGATTTTTAAGCCTCGATACAGTCCATGCACCAAAGTTATGGAGTCAGGAGGATATTAACTTACTCAAGCTTGTGGGTGAATTAATTGCCATGGGTCAAGCACGACACGCTGCGGAAGAAGCACTCAGATCTGCTAAAGAAGCTGCTGAAGCCGCTAACCGTGCCAAGAGTGCTTTCTTAGCCCATATGAGCCACGAACTTCGCACTCCTCTCAACGCCATTCTCGGCTTTTCTCAACTGATGAACCGCGACACCTTGCTTAGCCAAGAACAACGGGAAAATCTCGGCATTATCAGTCGCAGCGGCGAGCATCT
>DNXU01000299.1:7792-20086 GCA_003505715.1 Cyanobacteria bacterium UBA8803
CTGGAAATGTCCAAAATTGAAGCTGGTAGAACCAGTCTATACGAACAGAGCTTTAATTTATATCGCTTGCTGGATTATCTCGAAGAGATGCTGCAACTCAAAGCCAAATCCAAAGGCTTACAGCTGATTTTTGCCCGAACTCCCAACGTCCCCCCATACATTAAGACAGACGAGAGCAAGTTGCGCCAGGTTTTACTTAACCTGCTCGGGAATGCGATCAAATTTACTCAGGCAGGTAGCGTAACGCTGCGCGTGGGAATGGGGAATGGGGAATGAGGGAGAGTCGTCTTTGGTAAAGCTGGAAAGTTTAATAGAGAAATCTTCCTCTAGTCCTTACTCCTTAGTCTTTGAGGTTGAAGATACCGGACCTGGCATTGCTGCTGAAGAACTTGATATCTTATTTGATGCCTTCGTGCAAACGGAAACTGGACGGCAATCTCAGCAAGGGACGGGACTGGGTTTAGCTATTAGCCGCCAATTTGTCAGGATGATGGGTGGAGATATTGTGGTTAGCTCTTGTTTGGGCAAAGGAACTCTGTTCAAGTTTGATATTCAGGTGGGTTTGGCTGAAATGGCAGAGGAGGAGGCTCAACAGCCACGTCAGCGGATCGTCGGGCTAGCACCCAACCAACCCAAGTATCGTATCCTAGTCGTTGAAGATACCTGGGAGAATCGCAAGGTATTGATCGAGTTGTTAGAGAGCCTTAACTTTGAAGTAAAAGAAGCCGCTAACGGTGAAGAAGCGATTGCAGTTTGGGAAAGTTGGCATCCTCATCTGATCTGGATGGATATGCGGATGCCAGTGATGGATGGGTATGAAGCCACTCGACAAATCAAAGCTAAAGCCAAAGAGCGACAGACGGTAATAATTGCTCTGACGGCTAGTGCCTTTGAGGAAGAGCGCACAGTGGCGCTGTCGGCAGGTTGTGACGACTTTGTACGCAAACCCATACAAGAGTTTGTCATCTTTGACAAGATGGCCGAACATTTAGGCATCCGCTACATCTACGAGCAACCCATGCCAGTAGCAACTCAGCACCAAGGTTTAACACCCGCAGCGCTAGCTGCCATGCCTCCTGAGTGGGTGGCACAGCTACACCAAGCTGCAACCCAAGTAGATGGTGAATTAATCGCTCAACTCATCGCCCAAATTCCTGAAGAGGCTATCGAATTAGCAAATGGGCTGACACAGTTAGTGAATAATTATCGTTTCGATCGGATAATTGCGTTAATTACGTCGCCCTCATAAGGAACATACACCAGCACTCATGAAAACCATCTGCCCAACTCAGAGCGGGTTTCGGACAAAAGTTATGGGTAATATTAAGTTCAGTTGTGTCGATATTGTTTGTAGTAGGGACTTTAGTCCCTGAAAATGCTCTATTGCCAACCACTTGCATTGGTTACTACGAACGCTTGAATGGCTCAACCTGCCCCTACATCTGCCGACTACACAACGTCCTATCCCCATTCCCCATCCCCCATTCCCCATTTCCAATTTAGCTAACGGGTCAATGAACACCCCTCCAGCCAAGGGCAATATCCTAATTGTGGATGATACACCTGATAACCTGCGCCTTTTGTCCAACGCGCTGACAGAACGGGGTTATAAGGTTCGCGGTGCGATCGATGGCCCGATGGCATTGATGGGTGCTAAGGCAGCACCACCGGACTTGATTTTGTTGGATATTAACATGCCCGATATGAATGGCTATGAAATCTGCTCGGCACTCAAGGCGGATGAAATAACCCGTGACATTCCCGTGATTTTCATTAGCGGCTTGGACGCAGTATTCGATAAGGTCAAAGCTTTTGCTGTGGGGGGCCGAGACTACATTACCAAACCCTTTCAGTTAGAAGAGGTGGTAGCGCGGATAGAGAATCAACTTACCCTCCGGACCTTACAAAAGCAACTTCAAGAAAAGAATCAGGAGCTGCAACAGGAAATTTGCGATCGCCAAAAAGCAGAACAAACCTTACGCATCTTTCTCCACTCGATCTCCCATGACCTGCGCAATCCCGTTACTGGTATGTTGATGGTGTTGAACAATTTGCTCAATCGTCCTTGGTCAAACAATCAGGGATCAGAGGTCGATAGCGAAGCAAACTCTCTCCGGTTACGCTCTACTCTAGAAAGCATGGCAGCTAGCTGTCAGCGCCAACTGAATCTGATCAATTCGCTGGTGGAAACCCATGAATATGAAGTGTGGGGAGTCCCACTCGAATGCCAATCCTTACTGTTGCACGAGCTGATTGAGAAATTGGTTGAAGAGTGGCAGCCAATGCTAGCAACCCATCAAGCGACATTGAAAAATTTGGTTTCACTGGAGTTGCCACCTTTACGTGCCGACCCTAATCAACTGTGGCGAGTCTTCTCTAATTTAATTGCCAATGCCCTCAAACACAATCCGCCTGGAATCACCATTACTCTCAGTGCTGAGGTGATTGAAAAAAACTATCTGGGAGAGGAAGAGCAGGAACCCATTAAATTGGTTCGCTGCGATGTCGCTGATGACGGAGTTGGGATGACACCCGAACAGTGCGATCGCTTGTTTGAACTTTACAAGCGAGGCAGTTTGAATCGACAAACCAGAGGTTTGGGTTTAGGTCTCTACCTTTGCCGCCAGATTATCACAGCCCACGGCGGAAAAATTGAAGTGATAACGCAGCCTAAATGTGGAGCTACGTTCTGGTTTACTCTACCTGTGGCGGTGAGGGATGAGGGATGAAGTTATAAAAGGTAATATTCTAATTGTTGATGACAAGCCTGAGAACCTGCGCCTGTTGTCCAATTTTCTGACGGAACGGGGTTATAAAGTGCGCAGCGTGATTAATGGTCCGATGGCGTTGATGGGAGCTAAGGCTGCTCCTCCAGACTTGATTTTGTTGGATATTAATATGCCAGAGATGAATGGTTATGAAGTCTGTAATGCGCTGAAGGAAGATGCCCAAACCCTTGAGATTCCGGTAATTTTTATCAGCGCCTTGGACGAGGTACTTGATAAGGTGAAAGCTTTTGCTGTGGGGGGGAGAGATTATATTACCAAACCTTTTGAGTTTGAAGAGGTTGTGGCTCGGATTGAGAATCAGCTGACAATTCGGAACTTGCAAAAGCAACTTCAGGAAAGTGAAGCGCGAGAACGGGAAAGAGCCTACCAGTTAGAGTATGCTTTGCGTCAACTGCAAAACAGCCAAGCTCAGTTAGTTCAAAGTGCGAAAATGTCTAGCTTGGGACAACTGGTAGCTGGGATAGCTCACGAAATTAATAATCCTGCCAACTTTATTCACGGTAATGTTATTTATACTACTCAGTATGTTGCAGATTTACTAGAACTGTTGGAGCTTTATCAGGCACAATTACCCGAACTCACTCCCGAAATTCAGCGTCGGATAGAAGCGATAGATTTGGAGTTTCTGAAGGAGGATTTAATCAGGATATTATCCTCTATGCAGGTGGGTACTGAACGCATTTCTGGGATCGTGCGCAGTTTACGGAATTTCTCCCGGTTGGATGAGGCCAACATGAAGATAGCAGATCTGCATGAGGGGATTGATAACACCCTAATGCTGCTAGAAAATCGCTTACAGGCTCAATCCGGTTGTGCAGCAATTAGGGTAGTGAAAGAGTATGGTGACTTGCCCCAAGTTGAATGCTACCCCGGGCAATTGAATCAGGTATTCATGAACATTCTCAGCAATGCAATTGATGCACTACAGAGCAATCCAGGAGAGGAAAGAGAGCAGGGTAACTTGCCGAACTCTATGCCCTCTTCCGTTACACCAACGATTTGGATTTGCACTGAAGTTCTCAACTCTGACTGGATCAGCATTCGCATTACCGATAACGGGCCGGGGATGTCTGAAGAGGTGCAAAGTAAAGTCTTTGATCCCTTTTTTACAACTAAGCCTGTAGGTAAGGGGACGGGATTAGGGCTATCTATCAGCTACCAGATTATCCAAGAGCAGCATGGTGGCTTGTTGCAGTGCTTCTCACAATTAGGGCAAGGAGCGAGCTTTGTGGTTAAGATTCCTTTAAGGCAACCGTAAGTTAATTGGTAATTGGTGATTGGTGATTGGTAACTTTTAATACAGAGGCTACGGAAAAAAATTCTTCCCATTCCCCATTCCCCATTCCCCAAATGACAGAGTGTGACGCTTCTGGGTGCGGAATGTGGGTTGTATCTGAATTCAACATTTCTGGATTTCTAGAGAGTCTTGAAGGTTTTGAATAAGTTCTCGTGCAAAACGGACGGTACAAGCAACCAGTTCAGCATTTTCGGGAGTAAGGGCGTAGTCACCAGAGTGCATTACAGCATGACGCAACCATTCCACATACTTCAGTTTCTTTCTGGCAGCAGACTTGTTGGAGAAAGCACCCAGAGCTAGGGCTAGTTCCCGCTTGTCGCAAAATTCGCTCACACTGAGCTTATCCATTGCCATATTCCCTGGACTCCACTCTAGCCATCTTTGCTCAATGAGCTTGGAACGCCCCTCGGAAAGAGTTGCCAACCATTCTTTTTCGTCTGGATATTTTTGTCGCACCCACTCCGCTAAAAGCAGTTCGACAGCAGTAATTAATGAGAACAACACCGGGCGCACAGCGAATTTCTGTAAATCGCTCAGGGTAACAATTCCGATAATTTGTTGTCCGTTCGTTACCAAGCGGTAAGGCATCTTATCCGCGTATTCAACAAAGGAGAGAAGACTGGCATTAGCTGGGATGAGCATTGACTCATGGAGGGGTTGCATCACTTCCCCTAGCAAACCGTCGGTTTGTTTTTCTCCTGAGCCAGGACGATGCCATACTCCCACAATGTTGTCTCGATCGCAAACTGGAATGTAATCAAAAGCTTGTAGTTCCGAACAGCTCAGAACTTCTTCCAATGTATCGCTTACTTTGCTGGTTTTGAGGTCAAATGTGGCAATTAGGGCGACATGCATTCCCGCTGCCAGTGCTGAGAGCGCTTGATTGACACCTCCATCTAAGGGGTGAGTTACCGACGGCGTTATTGTCATGTCGTCCCTCCCTTTTTTCTTTCTTTCACGCCATTGGATGTTGAAGGAACTGTTTTTACACTACAGCGAGTGTTTACACTCTAACCTGTCCAATTCGCGATCGCTAACATTGGACTTGTATAAAAAGGTTCGTAGTAGCCAATGCAAGTGGTTAGGCGACTTGGCTTTGGAGCGTTGAAAGTAGAGCCGCCGCACCCTCTGCGTAAGGCTGGGCTTGGTTAACGGCGATCAAAAGTTGAGGTAAAACTGACCAATGGATGACTTTTTCCCTTTCACGGATGCCAGTAAGATAGGTTGGGATGTTGGCTCTATTAAGGGCACGATAAAGACGCCAGCGCTGGACATTAATCACGATATCTAGCTGGGTGAGTGGTATCCAGACATCGTCCTTACCGTATTCAAAAACGGGCACGGCAAAATTGCCAACAGGGTAAAGTGTCGTTTGCATAGGTGAACTGAATCGTCTTAATTTAATAAGACAATCAAAAACCAACCTCAACCGGAAGGATTAGGCGATCGGTATCTGTTTTTGGTAGAGATAATTAGACTTGTATCTAATAAGGCGTCTAGTTTTTTGGGAAAGCCTTGGCGATACAATAGGGAGGTTTTGATGAATTATCAGAAGCTAGATACAGCCCTGACTATGGCGCTGAATGAGGTTCAAGAGCCTGAGGAACGTCGTTTGATCGTGTTCATCCATACCCATTCAGTCCCCGATGCTACTGCAACAGCTTTCTTAGAAAGCTTAGGGGTCAGTGTAACAACTGGCAAAGATGTATTCGCGGCTACTTTGTCTCCCCATGCCATATCCCAGTTATCCGAGCAGCCTTGGGTGAAGTACCTTCGACTTTCCCAACAGCTACGTCCGTTGTAGAGAGATGTTCCGGCGGAACGTTTCTACTATAACTTTTTTCTATGCGTTCTTTGGGTTAAAAAAAGACTCTGTACCTTTCCTATCATGTCCGGTTGATTAAGCATAATAAAACCTGTGACAGGGCGGGTTTTGACTTAAGTCATATCTGAGCTGTCTCTAATATTTGTCCCTAAACCCGCCCCTACAGATATTAGGGGTGTTTAACCGGAAATTATATCATTTGGGAACCGCTATGAAACCCAAGCCATTAGCCTTGGCTCGGTGGAAACTTGCACTTTACCTCAATTTCCAAATTACTCTCAGCAGAACCTTCCGTAATGTAAGGAATGCCCGCTTTACCACCCAACTTCAGACCAAATTTAAGGGTGACTTCCTCAATCTCAGCTGCACCAAAATCTTTGAAGGCGCTCAGAGCATAGAGAGCATAACCCCGGATCATTTGCCGCGCCTCACGCATTTTAACTAGAGTATCTTTCCGAATATCACGAGAGCGGCGAACGTCTTCGTAATCCTCTGGCTCTGGAGGCATATCCGGAGTAGTTTTTGACTCGATGAAGATTTCATAAGTTTCACCATCTTCTTCGACAAGTAGGCGTTGGACTTCTGACATGGGTAACCTCAGTAGGTTAGATTGGGTGCATTCCCATTAAAACTCTGTTGGTAAACCTTCTGCAAAATTTCCGGACTCCGAGTTAATCTGTATGGCTCGATACGCTCTAGTGATTGGGATAGCCGAGTATGACAGTAGCAGTCTACCTACCCTCAAGCAAGCTGCAACCGATGCAGAGGCAGTGGCTCAGCTACTAGAGCAATCTGGTAATTTTCAGGAGGTTATCCGTTTACCCAGACGGTGGCTGAAGGATAAGAACTGTTATGAAATCGCCCCTAAGAAGGTAACAGGGGAAGAAGTGGCTCAGGAACTCCAACAGTTTTTACTTCTGCAAGCAGCGAATCACGAGGCATTGATTTACTTTGCCGGACATGGCTTTCAAGTATCTAGCCCAATGGGTGTCCAGAAGGGATATCTAGCTACTTCTAATTGTGGCATTGATGGACGCCATGCCATCCCCCTTGATGAGTTTAACTTGTTGATCGGTAAGTCCAACCTCAGCACTCTAGTCGTACTGCTCGACTGCTGCCAAAGTGGCTCTTTACTAGAACGGAGTTTGCTAGAGCCAACCCTGAAAGCGTTCGATACGAAGCCGGATTACTACTTTATTACCGCCTGCCGCAGTTTTGAAAAAGCCTATGAAGGGGCAGAACACGGTATTTTCACCGGAGCAGTTTTGAAGGGACTCTCGCCGGAAAATGCTGACAAGGATGGACTGATCAGTAGCGATCGCTTGTTCGATCATATTCGTCGAGAGCTGAAAGGTTCGGGGCAAGAACCCATCCGCATGGGGCGAGGACGTTCTATTCCCTTGGTGACTTATCAAAATGCTAATCCTGCTATCTATCTGCCTTCTGTTTCCGAGTCTCAAGAGGCGCAAATTACAAGTCCTGTTTCTAGAGCAGTCCATAATCCTAGAAACCCCTTCTTGAAGAAATTTGGTATTCGTCATGTAGCATCGGCTAGTCTTATTCTCCTGTTAGGAGCCACAGTGCTGGCAATTCCTCAGGTTCGCACCGGGTTACGACTTGACAAACCATCCTGTTTTAAGCAGGCTCATCAGAAGGGTAAACTGGTTATTGCCATTGCTGATTTTGATGAAAATGAATGGTTATTTAGTCGCCGCCGACACACTTTAGAGGAGCGGCTAAGGTCTGAATTGCGTCCCAAGATCCAGGATTATGCTGAAGTTTGTTTACTAGAAGGCATGATCAAAAATGGTCACGAGCAAGCGAGAGAATTAGGCAGCTCCTTGGGAGCGGCGGCTGTAATCTGGGCAAAATTGGAGTCTCCAGACTTTTTTGTTGGGATATCAGTGGTCGGCTCACAACTGTTGGACTATAATTTTGATGGTATTCCTTCATCCATGATGATGGATGAAAAATATATAAAATTTAGAACAGAAACTTTTCCTCAGTTAGTATCTATGACAACCAAACGTACTTTATGTGAAATAGAATATCGTCGTGGAAATGTGGAATCCGCTCGTATAAATCTTGCCAGTTATCTAGAGGAATCTAACAGACCAGACCTTTCAGAAGAGGATAAAAAGGAGAGAGCTAAAGACTATTTGTTACAAGGTCTGCTATTTGAAACATCCCCTAATGATAATGCCAAAGCTGCTAGGAAGTCCTATGAAAATGCTTTAAAACTCAACCCTGAACTTGATTTAGCTCAATTTAAGGTTGCAGAGATTTACGAGCAACTTGGAGAAATTAAAGAAGCGATCGCAGCTTTTGAAAAGCTGCGCAATTCCCCATCTCTAGCAGAAATGGCATTTTTAAGACTAGGAGATTTGTACAATAACCAGTCAAATCCTGACAAAGCTATAGAGGCTTTTAAGGAAGCAATTCAACTCAACCCTATCTCAGGCTATTTAGCACTGGCTAATGCCTATTTAAACTATTGGCACGACGTTTCAAAAGCAATGGAAACTTTACAAGATGCTCTCAACAAGGGCTATAATGATCCCAACATTTACCGATTCCTGGGTCTTTTTCAGCTACAAAGTAATCAACCCGATACTGCTAAGAAAACTTATCAAAAGGGGCTTTGCTATATTAAAGATAATTACTTCCGTGATGCTATAATCGAAGATTTAAACAGCCTTGGCAAAAAGAATCAAAATCAACCTAATTTAATCAAGATTATAAATGAAATTGATTCTATGATAAAGCAATCTCCGATTCCCCAAACACAGAATTGTTAAGGATTAGCAGCGCTCTCTATTTCCGTCGGAAGATTTATTAACGAATAGCTTACATTCAGTACCAATTCGCATTCCTCGTATTTTGTAAAAAATGCGTGGATTGTCTTTTTCAGCACAACATGAAGTCGTTTTACATTCGGGTGAACATAGGTAAATTTTTCCTTCGATTTCTACCTCTTTGAGTGCCATAAGCCGCCTATTTCTATGTTGATTATATAAGCCAGAAATACTAGCCTGTTATGTAGTTTACGATATTATGCCGAAAAAATAACTCTGTGAATGTGAAAAATCTTTACTTCAAATAAGACAAAGGATGAAAGTATTACAGAGTAATACTTTCATCCTTCTTGGAGAAAAAAATACTTGTAGCTGATTTCAAACCTAAGGAATGTGGATGCAAGCCTGCGCGATCGCCTGCCAGATTAACTAGCACCTTAGGTTAATATGCTGTAATAATGTGCTTAATTTTCCCAATCTCCTCAGGTGTTGTCAACTGCCATCCGTCGATATTCAGTTCTTGCAAGACGTTTTTCCCTGTCTCATCAGTATTCATGGCCAGGAGGATACTCTCCAACTCGCTCTTGAAGGGGATTACATTTACTCCAATGTTAATCTGATGAAAAATCACTTTCTCATCAGAGGCGGCGAAGACGTTGACCATCTCCTTGGCATTGGGGGAAAGTTCATCATAGGTATCCTTATAGACAATGCCGAAGGGAGCTTCGTTCTTCGACACGCTGTTGATTACTCCCAACCAAGAGGCTTTGTCAAGTATTTGCGCAGGTGCAATCCCACGCTCTTTCAGCATATGTAAAGCAACCTTGGTTGGTAGCATACTTGTGACCGTAGCGATATCAGCTCCTTGGAGGGAATCTAAGGTGGGGTTGGAGATATCGCGCTTGGCAATAAATACGATCTCATCATATAGGTTTAGGGGTCGAACCAGGGGAGAGAATTCCTTCTGCTCTAAAAGATAGATGCTATCTGCGGGGTTAGCATAAACGATATCGGCTGTCTCTAGCTGTTGGCGAAAATCCTTGAAATCCAGAGAGATCTCTAAGTGGATTGCGATAGCTAAGCGATGGTTGACATACTGGACAAAACGAAACCAGCGTTCTGGTTTTTTTGCCGTATCGTGGGGACATACCATCAACGTGAGTTTGTTCATTACTGATTATTTTCCGTACTAAGCACACTTATGGGTAGAGACCAGCAACGGAAGAATTATTGCTATAGGCTGTAGCGGTGTAAGTCTTATATTCCTTATTCTTCCTTGCTCTGGGCAACTTATATATTCAGGAGAATCTCAGGAGATCCGGAAAACATCAAGGTGACTAGTAAAATAATTGTCTAACTATTTTTCAGCTAAGTGAAATCTCATAACCCTCTTTTGTCAAACTGGGGTGAAACCTTGATTTTTCGTGGGCTGGATTGACGTAAATTGGTCAAATTTTCCCAAAGTGACAGAAGAGGGTTATTGCTAGCTAGTGGGGGCGATCGCACAATTCGAGTGTGGGATCTCAAAACATATAACTGTATTCAGGTATTGCATGGGCATACTCGCTGGGTCTCGGCATTAATTTTTATCCCGCCAACGACTTCGCTGTCCCCACAAGATATGAGCTTGCCATCAGGCACTAGTCAAATCTTGGTGAGTGGGAGTCACGATCAAACAATTAAGCTGTGGGATACCCAGACAGGAAAGTGTCTTAGCACACTCATAGCCGATCGCCTTTATGAAGGGATGAATATTCAAGGTGCAACAGGATTAACGAACGCTCAAAAAACAACCCTTAGTGCATTGGGAGCATTGGTGTAGCCTGCGTTTTCAAGTTGCTGACACGACAGTGCGATCGGGCTTGGTGTCGTGAGCGATCGCTAGAACAACCTAAACCCTTCAAACTGCACGGCAAAGCCTTCACCTTCGGGAGCCGCACACATTAGCCCAACTTGAACTAGGGGCGACTCGGTTAGATAAGCCAGTCGCAGCATAGAATAGTTTTTTCCCTCCAACGAGTATTGCACCTCTACCGTTTCAGCTCGACGCTTTACCCGTAACCACAAAGAAATCGGCATTACGTCAAGCGGCACAACTGACCAATCAGAATAGTCTCGTGTGACAACTGCACTGACGTTTTGCACAGTCTCAACAAACTCAATGCCACACTTGAGCCAGATCGTTTCACTCTCTCGAACCATGATGCCTGCTTGATCATAGAGCGATCGGTAGTCACCCGTAATTTTCACTTCTGCGGTAAAGTCACCCGACACGTTCTGATAGTAAAAGTTGCCATTATCCCGCACAAATCCGTAATGCGTGTGCCGCCAAAAGTCAGTCTTTGCACCTGCGGTCATGTGAATCACATCATTATCCTGATGCCACTGTGGGGGTTCGTTGTACCATTGCATCATTTGCATTCTCCGTTACTGTTCTCCAATTCCATGCAGACCTAAATTAGGGTGTTTCACTGCTCTAAATCAATTCTTAGGTTTTGTGCAACTCGGTGAGAACCACGATCGTCTAACCGGATGATGGCAATTGCCAGTATTAGCAACCCAATTGCAATTATTTTAGAAGCTGTGATTGGATGAGATCCCATACCAAACCAACCTAATCGATCAATTGCCACAGAGAAGATCATCTGACTGCAAACGACTGTAAGTGTTGTGGTTGTTAAGCCCAATTTAGGCACAACCAAAGTTGTCAATGTCACAAAGGTTGCCCCCAAAAATCCCCCCAGAAACGCCCACCAGGGAACTGTTAGCAAACGATCGAGAGATGGAATTGGAAAGACCCGCAAAATGATGAGTAATGCCAGAGTTGTAAAGCCAACTATGAAGTTAATTGCGGCGGCGGCGATCGCTGAGTGGAGCGTTTGTCTCAAGTGAGCATTTGTAGCGGTTCCAATTGCCAGCAAAATCCCCCCTGACCCAGCACCGATCAGCGCGATGAATAGATTCATAAGTACAGAGAAATGACTGATTATTGAACTAGAAAAAACAGGGCAACCAACAATAGCCCAATCGCAAAGCGACGATGGCGGGTTAAACGATGGATCGGAACTCCTAGCCAGCCAAAGTGGTCGGTGATGATGCCTGCGATCGCCTGTCCACCTACCACAAATCCCAGCGTCAAGGTGGTTCCCACCACCGAGACAAAATAGGTGCTGGAGACGATATACCAGGCTCCCAATACTCCACCCATCAGGCTCCAAATCGGGGTTTTGGGTAATCCCGTCCAATCCGGCTCACCAAAGTATCTCGTGGCTAGCAATGCGACTAAAACCACAGTACCCACGAGGTAAGAAATATCGGCAGCTAAAGGGGCAGAATCCAGCGATCGCGCCAGTTGAGCATTCAGGTTGGCTTGAATGGGTAATAATGCGCCACTCAATAATGCCAAGAGTAAATACAAGCAGATTTGGCAACGAGTAGTAATTGCAGAGCATGTACGGAGCGCGATCGCAGATAAGCGACCGAAACAGGTATTAATCATGATTGGTGTAATGAGGGGAATGGGGTGGAGCAACGTTCCAACCCCGCCTATTTTTCACGAAGAATGGCTTAACGGGACTTAAACAAATT
>DNXU01000562.1 GCA_003505715.1 Cyanobacteria bacterium UBA8803
ACCGAGGTGGGGGAGTGCGCCTCTCAATTCGTTCAATTTTAGCGGATGGTAAGACCAGATGCAGGAATATATTGATAAGGTGCTACCAGGATTTGTGTTGCGAATGACAACCATCTGGTGATGGAGATCATCCCAGCCCTCTTTCCGAGTTATGATATTGTTAGTCAAGTGATGAGGGGTTAACGGCAGGTCAGACTTCTACATTCTCAAATAAGGAGGTAGAGGCTATCTACAGGCTAAAAAATCTGGTACTGTCGGTGTCCTCCCTGGTTGTATCTGTTTCGCTGCTCTACAACAGAATCTGTCTCCAGGAGTTCATTACACAAGTTTTGATCGGTGTTATCTACCATTGTACCCCCCCCCGCTGGCTTGATGCTTGTTAACATCCCAGTGTATTCATGGCAAATAGTTCCTAATCAAAAAGGTTTTTAATCATGGCTTGGCAGAAATCCTCTCCACCTGTTGCGCTACTTTCCCTTGGTCTGTTCCTTGAGCTTTTGTTGCTCTCCAACTGGTTAACCCCGGTACAGGCTCAGTCCGAATCTGCTTTCCCGATCCAAATCGTCCGCATCAGTTTCGATCCGCCAGGGGATAGCCGACCCCAGGATACGGCAGGAGGAGCATCCCGGCACGGTGGCATTTGTCCTCAAGACTCCGCCAACTTAAACCCATCCGATACTCCCTTTACGATCGCCACCAACCAGGGATTAACCGTAGCCGAGCGTCCGACATTTTTTGTTTACGTTCCTCCAACGTCAGCACAACAGGCTATGTTTGTCCTCAAAGATGAGAACGAGGATTATTACTACCAGAAAACATTGCCAATTGCTAACACTTCAGGTGTTATTAGTTTCAGGCTCCCGGCTGACGCACCAACTCTAGAGATGGGCAAGAATTATCAATGGTCTCTGGTGTTAATGTGTACGGCCACCCTGAGGCCAGATAGTCCTAGAGTAGAGGGACAAATTCAGCGCATCGAACCTAACCCAACGCTGATCAGTCAGATCGAGCAATGGTCTCCTCTGGATCGGGCTGCCTTTTATGGAAAGGATGGAATTTAACCTGCAAGAAGGTAGCTATGCTGAAGGCTGAAGGCAGGAGACAGACTTCGGCGTGAGATCAGTCGAACGCAGGCTGATGGTAAGAAAGCTTGTACAGTAAGCTTTTTCACCTTTTTCTAAAGGGTGGGTTATTTCCACTGCGCTGTACTAGTTAAACCTACAGTTATAACCACCAATTCCTAAAAACATTGTCCTGTTCCCCATTCCCCTTCGACTACGCTCAGGGTAAACCTATTCCCTATTCCCTTCTTTAATAAGCGGCAACACCAACTGCATCAAAGAGCGGTTTGCCTCTACTGGATAAAAGTGAAGGTCACCTCCCCAGGAGCGCAGAATTTGTTGACAAGCTTTCAAGTTTACGAGGGGCAGAGGTTCAGCAGGAGAGGACTTGAGGGCATCTTGGCAATCCTCTAGAGAGTCGCATTCCGCAATCAATAATTCTAACAGGGGAGGAAGGGAATTAGAGCGAACAGTTGCCTTTGACTTCGAGTAGATGGGATGGCACCATAGATGAATTTGAGTTCCAGGTTGGGCGTGCAAGCAGGAAGTCAGCAACAGTTCAAAGAGAATGCATTCCAGTTTGAGCAAATCGGCATAAATGTTGAATTTCTCGAAGCTGTGAACTTTGAGTAAGATCTGGCGTTGATGGTATAGAGGTTCTACCCGACGGAGCGATCGCTTCAACAAACTTGCCAAAGGGACTTGCCGCTTGCTGGTAGTCAGTTGCCACTGCTCTTGTTTCAAGACTGGTGTCAGTAGGCTCAAAGTTGCTTCCAACTGGCGCATCAATTGCTGGCGGCGCATCCGTTGCAGGGGAGAGGGGGTGAATTTTTGCTGCTCTCCTGCTGCGATCGCATCAATTTCCAGCAGGGTACTAACGCTTTGTTGCACGGACTGATGGAGCATATCCAAGCACCGATGTTTGTACCAGTTGAGAGTTTGCAGGTCTTCTCCTTCTCGTTCCTGCCGACTGAGGCGGTGTCGGTAGTAGCGAAACCAGATAAACTGTTGAGTCAAGGCTTCTAGAGGTGGCAGCAGGTGATCGGGCCAGTGCCGTTCTTCGCGGTCGGCAAGGAGCAGAATTTCTGTGGCTGGAGTGGTGCCTCGGTGGAGAGCGATCGCTAACACCTGACCGATAGCGGGACTGTTGAGCCACTGGCGAGTCTCAAGAGGCAGGTCGGCAATCGAGCGGCACAGGAAATGAGTAGTGGCCAGGGCATCTTGAATTAGGGTATTGGTGGTGACTGGAATAGCTGGGTCTGGGGGGAGGGCAAAATGGGGATCGGTAACAACGGCTGTGGTGACAGCGGCCCAATCGCTTTGAGGTGTCCAGCTAATCATAGTTGCCAGAGGACATTCTAGGACATTGGCCACATACTCTACCCAAGTGCGTTCAAATTGAATGGGGTTTAAGGGAGCTGACCATAGGGTGGATAATCCGGCTTGGAGCGTTTGATAGGTGAGGAATGACTGTTTGGCCCGATCGGAGTAGTTGCCCAGAGTGAGGAGCAGATTAATTTGGTAAGCCACACTCGCAACCAAATCTCGCTCGGTATGGTTCCAAGTGCGAGGAGTACCGTGACCGATGACAAGTAGGGGCAATAGCCCGGGTTGCCGTTGCTGGTTGTCCGTTAGGGATATCTGGCAGATGAGTAGCGATCGCACGCCCAATTGGCTCAGGGGTTCCCGCCATTGAACCAGCCGTAAATTTTCCTCTAGATCTTCAATCATGGCCGCTTGAGATTTTTGGCTGAGCCACTGCTGGTCTGTAGGCTCTAACGGTGCGAGGGGAGTGGTAAGGGGGCGGCGGTTTGGGGGTCGTATGCAAAAAACTGGGTTGAACTGACCGTTGTCTTCAGGTTGTAGGATGATAAAACATTCTGCATCAAGGCGCTTAAACAATCGCTTGGCGCAATCTTTGAGGGCCACTTCAGTGTCATTGTTTTGTGCCATCACTCGGGCAATTTCTGCGGCAAAATGGGTATCGCTGGCCGCACGCTCCAAGGTGGTTTCAATTTGCTCGTGGCCGACCACTAGTGCCATTAACTGGGCGCTGGCGCGAACGTACTTTCGTTCTGCCTCCTCCCAGATGCGAGCTTCGTTATCTTCTACTGACAGAAAACCCAGGAGTTCTCCCTGGGCTTGGATAGGTGCCGCCAGCAAGGAGCGAGTGCGCAGCCGTTTGAGCAAACGCTCTGTGCTTTCAGCTTTCAGGATGCTTCTACCTGCACCAATGGTGACTAGCTGACTGGCGGCTAGAGCCTGATAGAAGTCGGTGGCTTCTGCTACCATTAAGCCAGCTGTAGAACTTCTTAAATCTCCCAATCTGTGGAGGGTTTGCCGAGAACCCACTCGATGCCAGAAGTAACGGCGTTCTGGGGAATACCAGTAAAGGTTGGTGCGGGTAGGAGCAACAAATTCCTGAGTCATGGAGACTAATTTATCCAGGCGCAACGCTACCGTGGGAAGTTGCATTAGTTCTCGGAGTACCTCGAACAGGGGTTGAGCGGGGTGTTTGAGCGCCGAACGCTGCCAGTTGACCTCAATTTGGTACAGGGCAGCAGCTAATCCGCCTAACAGCGAAGACAACTGGGCTTTTTCGCTGGATTGCTGGGAGATGCCCCAGTGGTGCGACCCCAACAACGTCACGCCAAAACACCGATCCTTGCAACGCAAGGGGTATAAAATAGTACCCTGAATCCCCAATTCTTCTGCCACTCGCCGCCATTCCCCAGCCCGGAGATCTTGCTGAAGATTAGGAACAGCCACAGGTCGCTGCTGGATGACCACCTGTTCTAAAAGATCGCCCGGTTGGAGGTTGAACCGCTGCTTGAGAAAGGCAGTGTCAGCAGTTGGTGCTATACCCCCTTTGCCAAATAACTGATGCTCCAGGCGATCGTAAAGACCAATCCAAATCAGGCGATAGTTAAACTCACTTTCGAGGTACTTGATGGTGGTGTCGATCAGAACATCAGCATTTTCCTCTTCCCGTAAGGTTTCGAGAACTCGCCCCAAGGCAACGAGTTGGTGGTCGTTCTGGGGCGGTAGGTATTGCTGATCCATAATTTATCAAAACCCTTCAAGAGCGCAAGATGAGAGTTTTTCCCAATACTTGTATCATCCAGGAAATGGGGATTGAAAATTTGTCCCTTGTCCGTTTTTGATGCACCAATAAATCAGTCTCCCAATTTTCCCTTTAAACCTGAAAACTGGATTGTCACTCTTGTGGATATTTATAAAAGTACTATTCGTCCAATTTTATTCTCTGTACTGAGGGCAGATCCAGAGCTAGCTCACGAACAGACCTTACGGCTTTTAGGTTGGCTGGATCGCAGGGGTGAGAACCCCCTAACCCGCTGGCAGCAATCTCAATTAGAGCATTCCTTTTGCCTGAGGGATGTTCGTTTAGAACAAACACTGTGGGGGTTAAAATTTCCCAATCCCCTCGGTTTGGCAGCGGGATTTGATAAGAATGGGGTTGCGGCTAGGATTTGGGGGCATCTCGGTTTTGGCTTTGCCGAACTGGGTACGGTAACATTCCATGCCCAGCCGGGAAACCCCCGTCCGCGCTTGTTCCGCTTGATTGAAGACAAAGCAGTCCTCAACCGCATGGGCTTTAACAATCGCGGTGCCGCAGCTTTGGCAACTCGGTTGTCCTCAATGCGGGGACAATCCTCGGTGCCCATACCGTTGGGTATTAATCTCGGTAAGTCTAAGATAACACCCCTAGACCAAGCAGCAGCTGACTATTTGGGAAGTTTTCGGTTGCTTAAGGATTGGGGAGATTATTTTGTCGTGAATGTGAGTTCGCCGAATACACCGGGATTGCGATCGCTCCAGGATGCCGCGCAACTGGGCGCGATCTTAGCGGCGCTGCAAGAGGAAAATCAAGGGCAAAAGCCAATTTTAGTGAAGATTGCACCGGATTTGGCCTGGGATGCGATCGCGGATGTCATCAACCTCGCCCAAACCTATCAGCTCGCCGGGATTGTGGCTACAAATACCACGATTAGTCGGGAGATGTTGCGGACTCAGATTATTAAGGCCACAGGGAAACCAGTTACTGAAGAAGCAGGGGGCATTAGTGGGGCACCGTTGCGGCAGCGTTCTACTGAAGTGATTCGCTTTATTTGGGAGCAAACTCAAGGGTCACTGCCAATTATTGGGGTTGGGGGTATCTTTACAGCAGAGGATGCCTGGGAGAAGATTGCAGCCGGAGCCAGTCTGATTCAAGTTTACACGGGGTTGGTTTATGAGGGGCCGTGGATGATGCGGCGAGTGATGGCAGGTTTGCTGCAAAAGTTGGAGGAACAGGGATTGAAGGGGATTTCTGAAGCCGTGGGGAGGCAGGAGATTTTGTCTTAGAGGGGGCGATCGCCCTGTATATCTGTATAACGGAAAAAACTCTTCAAAAATTCCTAACCTTAATTCCTAACCGAATCCTAACTTAGGTTAGGTAATAGATAACGCTTGGGATCGGTAGTATGGCCTTAGGAATAAGTGGGGAAACAAGTTAAAGCTTTTGAAAATCTGTCAACTTACTGCTACCGCTTGAATCAACAAGTAAATGATTATAACACCGATTGTTGTTTCTGTGAATAACCAGTGAATAAATTTCACGTCAACTTCATACCCGCTTTGATATATCTTCACAAAAACATGTAATAAATAACTCTATATCTATATATAGGGAAGCCTTGATTAGAGAGATGCTGGAGCTTTGAAATGACAAACCCTTGGAAAGAATTAACCTGTCGTCAAATTACGCTTGAAGAAGCAAAGAACTTGTTGGTAGACGAGCGAGGATTAGTGAACTTGGACTTGCTCGATCCAGATGTCAACCGTCGGTTTCGCAATGATTTTCCCCATAGCTACGATTTGCTTTGTGTAATTCCTCTTCTGCTGTGGCAGAACTGTTACTACTTGGGAACTACCACAGAGTTATCTAAAGAAGACATCAGGCAGCTGGCAATGCGCAGCCGTACTAATATCGAACCTGATATCGAAGTAATTCCTATTGCTGACAAGAGCTACCGTGACTGGTATGAGCTACAAGAGCTTGCTAACACTAATACTAATTCAAACGAAATTTTCAATAAAAAGGAAGACGAAATAGAGGATATAAAGAATCAAAACACCACCGAGCAACTTTATTCGATTATCCTTCTTGCCCTTCGTAAACGTGCTAGTGATATTCACCTCGAACCCACCGAGAAAGGTTTAAAAATCCGCTATCGTATTGATGGTAGAATGATGCCGATTGTTAAACCAAGCCAGAAAATTGACCGCAGGCTTATTATGGCTCTTAAGGTCATGTCCAATATGGACATTGCTGAAAGCCGTTGTCCGCAAGATGGCAGAATCCAGCGGTACTTTGCATCTGAGGAAGATGCAGAAGTCCGGTTAGATATGCGGGTCAGTACCCTTCCCTCTATGCATGGAGAAAAGGCAGTAATTCGCTTACTGCCGCAGAGAAATCCATTTGATAGTGTGGATAATCTAGGATTTACCAAAAGCGCTTTGGGAATCTATAAAAAGTGGCTTAAAGAGCCTCAGGGCATGATTATTATTACTGGGCCGACAGGTTCTGGCAAAACCAGTACGCTATATACGAGTTTGCAGGCAGTTTCAAAGGAATTCGTAAATGTGGTGACTATCGAAGATCCGGTGGAGTATGTGCTGCCTGATATTACCCAAAGCCAAGTGAATGATGATATGAATTTTGCGGCTGGGTTGCGCTCCATTTTGCGCCAAGATCCAGATATTATTATGGTGGGCGAAATTCGGGATGAGGAAACAGCAGAAACGGCAGTTGGGGCAGCGCTGACCGGACACTTAGTATTTACGACTCTGCATACGAATGATAGTATCTCTGCCATCCCCCGGTTGATAAGTCTCGGGCTTGATTCTAGTTTAATTAGCGATGCTCTCTTAGGAATTACTGCCCAGCGATTAGTTCGTAAGGTTTGTTCCCACTGCGCACAATTCTATGAACCGACAGCAGAAGATTTAGAGTATTTAGGCGTGGGACGGGAACAGATTCAGCCACAAAAATGGCGAAAGGCCAAGGGTTGCCCTAAGTGTTCCAATTCTGGCTATTCGGGCCGAACAGCGATTATCGAACTGATTAACGTCGATTCCGAATTGAAGCAGTTGATCCGTCAAGGCACAATAACCCAGATGCAACGTTATCTAAAAAAAATCAACTTTGACTCGTTTCGGAAGGCAGGGATGGAAAAGGTGATGGCCGGGGTAACAACCGTAGAAGAATTAAAGCGAGTGCTATCTGACAGTGTTATGCACCCGCAAGTATCAGGTGAATAGAACGGAATGGGGAATGGGGAATGGG
>DNXU01000261.1:0-3143 GCA_003505715.1 Cyanobacteria bacterium UBA8803
CTCATCCCCTCACCCCCTCATCCCCTCACCCCCTCATACCCTCACCTCTTCATCTCCTCACTCCCTTACTTGACAAATTGGTATCGCTTGTTGCAAGATGGTAAACTGCACGGAAAATTAATCAACCAAGCGGAACTGGCGGAATTGGTAGACGCGCTAGATTCAGGTTCTAGTGTTCGCAAGGACTTCCGGGTTCAAGTCCCGGGTTCCGCATCATGTGGTTTCAGAAGAGGTAACTGATAAGTGAGTAGAGACATTACACCTCTAGACTGTTATCGTATGGGGGAAGCAATCTGAGGAAATAAGAGTCGTAGCATGGGGATAAAATACCGACGGGTTTTACTAAAGCTAAGCGGTGAAGCCTTGATGGGCCAACTGGGCTACGGCATCGATCCAGGAGTGGTGCAAGAAATCGCTACGGAAGTAGCTGAGGTGGTAAAAGATGGCGTTCAGATGGCCATTGTTGTCGGTGGCGGCAATATTTTTCGCGGACTCAAAGCAGCTGCTGCGGGTATGGATCGAGCTACCGCTGACTACATTGGCATGATTGCTACAGTGATGAATGCCATGACCTTGCAAGACGCCCTAGAGCAAATTGGCATACCGACGCGAGTTCAAACTGCAATTGCCATGCAGGAAGTGGCAGAACCCTATATCCGCCGTCGTGCCATTCGTCACCTAGAAAAAGGGCGAGTTGTGATTTTTGGAGCCGGCTCTGGCAATCCTTTCTTTACCACTGATACTACTGCCGCATTGCGAGCGGCAGAAATCGATGCCGAGGTCATCTTTAAAGCCACGAAAGTAGACGGGATTTATGATTCTGACCCACATCAGAATCCAAATGCCCGCCGCTATCAGACACTAACCTACGGTCACGTTCTCACTCATGACCTGCGGGTGATGGACAGTACCGCGATCGCATTGTGTAAAGAGAATAATATACCAATTATGGTATTTGATCTTACAGTGCGGGGAAATATCCACCGCGCTGTTAAGGGAGAATCTGTCGGAACAATTGTGGGAGGTTTTTGTGAAGTTAGCTGACGCCGAAAGCCATATGCAGAAGGCAGTTGAGGCAACTAAACGGGATTTCAATACCATTCGCACGGGTCGCGCTAATGCCAGCTTACTCGACCGAGTGGTGGTTGAATACTACGGCAGCCCAACGCCCCTGAAGTCCCTGGCTACGATTAACACGCCAGATGCTTCGACCATTACAATTCAACCTTACGATAAGAGTAGCCTGACTCAGATAGAGAAAGCAATTTCCCTATCTGATATCGGCTTAACCCCAAACAATGATGGCCAGACGATTCGGTTAAACGTGCCCCCGCTGACTGCCGAACGCCGCAAAGAATTTGTGAAATTAGCGTCAAAGTTGGCAGAAGAGGGTAAAGTCTCGATTCGCAATATTCGTCGCGATGCTGTTGATTCAGTCCGCAAGCAAGAAAAAAGCGGTGAACTGCCCGAGGATGAATCTCGGGATATCCAAGATAAAATTCAAAAGTTGACGGATAAATACACAGCCAAGATCGAAGAATTGCTA
Organism: Cyanobacteria bacterium UBA8803; assembly: GCA_003505715.1. Lineage (GTDB taxonomy): Bacteria > Cyanobacteriota > Cyanobacteriia > Cyanobacteriales > Coleofasciculaceae > UBA8803. The sequence goes on from DNXU01000261.1 coordinate 1,547, forward strand.
GCTGAGAAAGAAAAAGATATCACGACTGTTTAATACAACTAACAGACGTGTTGTCTAAACAATAGGGAGAGGGGGATAAAGGGCTTCGGCGTGAGGCTTCGACGTTGATCTCAGTTGCCGCCTCACGTCGAAGTCTACCTCCTCCATAGCAGTCTTATTGCCCTAGGGGTGCCTAACTTGACGTGGGCAGTGTAAAGGATGAAACTAGATGAAACTCTTGATGGCTGGCTTGAAACAGCTATTTCGCTCTTAAGGCTTCAACCTGAATCCTGGTTTTTGAACCCACCGGATGGGAGTCGGTGCAGCTACAAGCAATTGCTAATCAGGGATGCTATTTTATTTGTCAAAAAATCCGGGCTGCTAACAGGCAAGCATGAAATTACGATTACCTCATGAATTGAGATCACCATTTGTTGAGAAAATTTAAGCAGAATGTTTGATTGCATAATTGTCGGTGCTGGACCAGCTGGCGGAACTGCAGCCTATCACCTTGCTAAGCGAGGGCGTTCGGTTCTAGTTTTGGAAAAAGAATCTTTACCTCGGTACAAACCTTGTGGTGGCGGAGTATCACCGGCAGTGCAACAGTGGTTTGATTTTGACTTTGCGCCAGCCATATCCCTCAAAGCGAATGCGGTGCGCTATACCTGGCAAATGAGCGATCCGGTGGAGGTGCAGCTGGAAACTCAAGAACCAGTGTGGATGGTTCGGCGAGATGTGTTTGACCATTTTTTGATCCAACAGGCACAAAACCAAGGTGCTGAACTCCGAGATCAGACGGAAGTGACGGGTATTGAGTTTAAAAGCGATCGCTGGCAAGTTAACACAACCAACGGGCCAATAGAGGGTCGCTATTTGATTGCTGCTGACGGTGCTAAAGGGCCGATGGCAAGATGGCTAGGCTTTAAGGAACGTCAGCGGCAGATGGCTGGAGCTTTAGAAGCAGAAACCCCAGCGCCAGATCCTAACGACCCAACGATCCATTTTGACTTCGGTCAGGTGAAAAATGGTTACATCTGGAATTTTCCCAAAGCAGGGGGTTATTCCATTGGGATTGGCACCTTCCGAGGCGGTGGCACTCAAGACTTGAAAGGTATGGTTGCTAAGTATGCTGAGCAGTTCGGCACCGATCTTAAAACCTGCCAGCAGTACGGTCATGCTTTATGTTTGTGGGACGGTAACCAGAAGCTGCATACTCAAAATGCCGTTTTGGCAGGGGAAGCGGCTTGTGTGGTCGATCCGTTTACAGCAGAGGGAATTCGTCCCTCTATATTTACTGGGGTTAAAGCAGCAGAAGCGATTGACCGAGCCTTAGCGGGTGAAGGAAATGCCTTAGAAAAGTATACCCAGGTAGTTCAGGAAGAATGGGGTAGCGATATGGTCTGGGCTAAACGTTTAGCCGGAGCCTTCTACAGCCTGCCCAAAGTTGGCTATAAAGTTGGTGTGAAGCGGCCTACAGCTACAACCATCATGCTCAAGATCATGTGTGGGGAATTGCGTTATTCCGAGGTGGTGAACAGGGCACTCAAGCGCTTGGGTGGCAGCTTCATCCCTGGGATGGGCGGTTGAGCCAAAAAGGCAGTCCCGATGAAAAAATTTC
>DNXU01000261.1:3159-3933 GCA_003505715.1 Cyanobacteria bacterium UBA8803
ATTTCACAGCCATGAATGAAAGTAGTAAGCTGTCGCGCATTTAACTTGCACTTTTTGTCTGCTAGAGTCCTTACGTGAGGCATTCCAGCAGGAAAAGTAAATAATCGACAGCTTATTTCCCACTCCCGACTCCCAACTCCCGACTTTCAAGTCAGCAAGAAAAGGAGCATATACCTCCTTGGAGAGAGAAGGTATTAAGCTGAAACTCGCTATCTTTATTTTGTCTTCTCACCTCAAGCAACGGAATAATTAGGCAGCTTAGACATCCAACTTCTCAACAAAAGCCTTACCAACAGCAAAAAGAGTCTTGGCTGAGTGCCTGCCTTCCTTTAGGGAGTGTTCCCCATCAAAAATGGCTAATGTATCGTGCTTTTAAGCCAGCTTTGGTTAAAGAAACAAGTCCCATAGGATTAAGTCACTTTTTCCTCTACAGCGCCATTACTATTCCCCTGTTTTACTCAGTAGGCTTAGCCTATACGAATCGTACCCCGTTAAGTATTGCTGAATATTGGCGTTGGTGGGTGATTCACTTGTGGGTGGAAGGATTTTTCGAGGTCTTTGCCACGGTTGTCATTGCCTATCTCTGTAGTGAATTAGGGTTCCTCAAGAAATCATCGGCATTACGTGCTACTTACCTAACGACAATTTTGTATTTAGGTAGTGGCGTGATGGGAACGCTGCACCATTTATACTTTTCCGGGACACCCTCATTTATTGCGGCAATGGGAGCAGTTTTTCCTCATCCCATTACCCCCTCACCCCCTCACCCCCTTA
>DNXU01000213.1:0-141 GCA_003505715.1 Cyanobacteria bacterium UBA8803
GGTAATTGGTGATGGGTAATTGGTAATGGGTAATGGGTAATTGGTAATTGCCGTTCTCACCCAACCAACAACTAACAACTAACAACCAACAACCAGCAACTAACAACCAACAACTAACAACTAACAACCAACAACCAACAA
>DNXU01000213.1:195-4077 GCA_003505715.1 Cyanobacteria bacterium UBA8803
CCAACAACCAACAACCAACTATGGTCGCAAAATTAGGGCTTAATGCTGCTTTTGCAGCGGGGAATGACTTACTAGGAATTCGCTTTGACCCTTATATGTCCTACAACTTCTTAGTAGAGATTGACGGGTTACTCACGGGGGGATTTACAGAAGTTAGTGGTTTAGAAAGCGAGATTCAGTTGGAGGAATATCAAGAAGGCGGTAGGAATGACTACGTGCATAAATTTCCCAGCCGCACGGTTTACCCTAACCTAGTTTTAAGTCATGGTTTGACAGCGATTGATTCCCTATGGGATTGGTACTCATCTGCTAGTACAGGCCAGATTAAGCTACGCAGCGGCACGATTATGCTCCTCGATCGCAAGCGTTTACCCATTACGTGGTGGAATTTCAAGAACGCTTACCCTGTGAAGTGGGTGGGACCTCAATTTGATGCTAGCAATGATACGCAAGTAGCAGTTGAGCGAGTTGAATTGGTGCATCAAGGGATTAGTAAACCTGCTTTGGCACGAGGCTTAGCGGTGGCTAGAGCTATTGTTTGATAGGGCAGGAATTGGTAATTGGTAATGGGTAATTGGGTTTTTGAGGTTGGGTTGGTGCGCGATTGCGGATGGTGTTTCTCTTAATATATCCAAAATATAAAATCCTATGGCCGATCCGGATATTTTCGATCCTAAACTGCTTCAGCGACTCACTCGTCCGCTAGTTAAACCTGGGGTGATTAATCCTGGGATGGCTAGGCAAATTATTTTGCGATCGCAGCTTTTTGCCAACCGTCTGCCTCTGCTGGCGATCGCTCAACGGCATTATAATAGGGCCGAGTCCCAAACTGAACAATTGCCTATTGTTTATGCGCGATCGCTGCCGCTGGAAAGTGCAAGAGCTAGCAGCATTTCTCTGCCAGTAGATGGACAGAGTTCTCCCAGTGAGGCGAGTCAGACTACAGTAGTTCAAGCTAAAAGTATTTCGCCCAAATCGCCCACTGCTTTAACTGTTAATCCCAAACGTCAGCCAGGGGTTACTCAGGCAAAAACTCCTAGCACTTCTATGCCGCTAGCAAGTTCATTTCCACTAACCTCAACTCCCAGTCTGGATAGTGTAGGATGGGAATCTATACCTATTGTTTATGCTCAATCTCTGCCACTGGAAACGGCAAGAGCCAGTGACATTTCCCTGCCAGCAGATGGACAGAGTTCTCCCAGTGAGGCGAGTCAGACAATGGTAGTTCAAGCTAAAAGTATATCGCCCAAATCACCAACTTCTTTAACCGTTAATCCCACTCATCAGCCAGGGGTTACTCAGGCACTAACTCCTACCACTTCTGTGCCACCAACTTCAGCTCCCAGTCGGGATAGTTTAGGAGCGGAATTTGGATCTATTTTTTATGCTCAATCTCTACCACCGGAAACGGCAAGAGCTAGTAGCATTTCCCAGCCAGTAGATGGACAGAGTTATCAAAATGAGGTGAGTCAGACAACGGTAGTTCAAGCTAAAAGTATATCGCCCAAATCGCCAACTTCTTTAACCGTTAATGCCAAGCGTCAGCCAGGGGTTACTCAAGCGCAAACTCCTACCAATTCTGTGCCACCAACTTCGGCTCCTAGTTTGGATAGTTTAGGACCAGAATCTGTACCTATTGTTTATGCTCGATCTCGGCAAGATGAGGAGGTGAATAAGTTAACTAATCATGTCTCAACTACTCAGGCGATCGCACCCTCGCTTCAGCCACCACCACTTCCCAAATTAATAGTTCGAGCCAACCGTACCAATTCGGCTCAAGTAAATACACCTTTAGTATTTTCTAGTCCGCCAACTGCGCCAGAGTTGCCAAACCGAGGTATAGACGAATTTTCTATGAGCCAAGAGCGATCGCCTGTTACTCAAGAGTCATCTCCCCTCCCTAATTGGCGATCGCCAGTTAACCCCGATCCCCATCTAGTTCCCCAAATTGATATCGATACTTTAGCCGCTAAAGTTGAACGGAAATTGATGCGCAAACTAATCGTCGAAAATGAGCGTCGAGGTCGAAACCTATGAAGTTAGAGAAATTAAAAATATATGTTGAAGAAAAATCAATTAATGGCAAGCCCATCTTTAAAATTAAACCGATTGAGGTGCTTTTTAATCCCAACCGGATTGAAATTAGCAAGGTTGGGTGGACGCAAGGTTTTGGTGGCACTTTAAATCCAGCCGATCAACCAGCCAACTTGAGTCTGGAATTATTTTTTGATACGAGTTTAGTAGGAGTCAAATCTAGCGATTTAGGTCTATTTGCCTCTCCGATTCCCAGCCTATCTTTACTGCCGGATATCACGCTCGTTAAAGATGTGCGTGACTATACTAAAGAAATTTACAACCTGACGGAAAAAAAAGGCGATCTGGGTAATCGGCCTCCCATTTGTAAATTAGTCTGGGGAACGAATACAGTTTTATTCCAAGGTGTTCTCAAACAGTTAACTAAAAGCTATACTAGGTTTCTGGCAGATGGGAAGCCAGTGCGGGCTACATTAAACTGCTCATTTGAAGAGTGGGAATCCCCAGAAACAACCCAAAAGAAGCTGAATCCTATTGACGATCCCATTCGCATTGTGAGACGCGGGGAAACATTAAGCAGTATTGCAGCTGAAGAATATAACGATCCGAGTTTATGGCGAGTTATTGCCGCTGCTAACAAGCTCGATCACCCTCGTCAACTAACTCCCGGCCAACGTTTAACAGTTCCGCCCTTACCAGCAGATACGACGACCTAAAGGAGGTGATTTCTGCTATGCCTGAACCCAAAGGTACTCAAAAAATTGTTCCTAAACTGAATATTTTAGTTAACGGCACAGTTTTGGCTTTACCTGCTAAGTTTGCTATCCAAAAAGTTGAAGTTTCTGAAGATTTAGAAGCACTGGGGATGTTTAGTTTCCAGATTATGGCCTGGAACGTGGTAAAAAATAAAGTAACTTGGATAGATAGCGATCTATTTGATATTGGCAATCAGGTTGAGATCCAGATGGGGTATGGCAATAGTTTGAAAACCCTCATCGTCGGAGAAATTATTGGTTTAGAACCGGAGTTTTCTCAAGAATCCGTACCCAGTCTAGTCGTGCGCGGATATGACTTAGGGCATCGACTATTCCGGGGGCGGAAGACGCGATCGTTTCGGCAAATGAAAGATAGCAATATTGTTGAGCAAATTGCTAGGGATTTAGGAATTGCTGTTAAAGTAGAAGATACGAAAGTGCAAGTGGAATATGTGCTGCAACATAATCAAACGGATTTAGAGTTTATTCAAGATAGAGCTAAGCGGATTGGGTATGAGGTAATCTTAGACAAGAAAACACTGAATTTTCGACCCAAGCAAAACAACAAAGCCAAAGTATTAACCTTAAAGTATCCTGATGATTTGTTAGATTTTTCACCGCGACTGAGTACGCTCGCCCAAGCGGGAAAAGTTCAAATTCGCGCTTGGGATTTTAAGCAGAAAAAGCCGATCGTAGACCAAGCAATAGCTGACAATCAAAAAAGCTCAATGGGTAAGACTAGCGGCCCGATCGCAGTCACGCGAGAATTCGGTCGAGTCACTCAAGCGATCGTCACTCAACCTGTGCATAGCAAAGAAGAAGCCAAGCAAATTGCTTTAGGGCAATTTAATCAAATGGCGCTTACCTATATCACTGGTGAAGGCACTTGTTTAGGTAACCCAGAATTACGTGCAGGTAAGGTAATTGAAATTGCCAATATTGGTAAGCGCTTTAGCGGACTTTATTACGTCACCGCAGCAACTCATACCTATGCCAAAGAGGAGGGATATCAAACTCAGTTTACAGTTAAGCGGGATGCGACAGATTTTTAATGGGGAATGGGGAATGGGTTTACCCTGAGCGTAGCCGAAGG
>DNXU01000213.1:4145-5557 GCA_003505715.1 Cyanobacteria bacterium UBA8803
GGTTTACCCTGAGCGTAGCCGAAGGGGAAATGAGGAATTTTCATATTTATTAGGAATTTTAATTGGGGAGTCTAGAGATATGATGGGGATGAATTTACTTTCTAATGCTTTGAACCAAGCGGATCGTGAGGGGCGTTTTTATGGTGTCACTATTGCCGAAGTGACCAATAACAAAGATGAAGAAGGTTTAGGAAGAATTAAGGTCAAGTTTCCTTGGCTTTCCGACACAGATGAAAGCTTCTGGGCGAGGGTACTAACTCCTATGGCTGGTAAAGAATATGGGATTTACTTTTTACCAGAAGTCGGGGATGAAGTGTTGGTAGCGTTCGAGCATGGGATGATTGAATTTCCCTACATTTTAGGAGCGCTCTGGAATGGCAAGGATAAGCCCCCCGCTACCAATAGTGATGGCAAGAATAATATGCGAGTTATAAAATCTCGTAGCGGCCATATTATTCGGTTAGACGATACGGAGGGAAAGGAAAAAATTGAGGTAATTGATAAATCTGGCCAGAACAGCATCGTCATTAACACCCAAGATAATAAGATAACAATTACTGCTGATGCCGACATTACCATTCAGTCTAACCAAGGCAAACTCAAACTGAGCGGCCAAGGAATTGAAATTGATTCAAAAGCTGAGCTAAAAATCAAAGCCAGCCAAAACATGGGCTTAGAAGCCGGCCCTCAACTAAATATGAAGGCCAACATGATAAACATTAACTAATAGGGGGAATGGGGAATAGGGAATGGGGGAGTGGGTTTACCCTGAGCGTAGCCGAAGGGGGGATGGGGGATGGTAATTTAGAGATAGGAAGTTTGTAATGTCGGGAATTAAAGATTACAAAGACTTGCAAATTTGGCAACATGGCATGGAAATAACTGAAAAGTGTTATTACATAACTAACGATTTTCCGAGAGAAGAGCTATATGGGATGATACAACAAACAAGAAGAGCCTCTGCCTCTATACCAGCTAATATTGCTGAAGGCTATGGCAGAAAATCTACGGCTGAATATATCAGGTTTCTAAATATTGCTCAAGGTTCGATTAATGAATTAGAGACTCATCTAATTTTATCTAGTAGAGTAGGATTATGTAGCCATGAAGCTATTCAAGCAATCATTGATTTAAGCCAAAGAACCGGAAGAGTCAGCACCCCCGGCTAAAAGCACGGGGGCTTCAGGTGTAACACCTTGAAGCCCAAGCTGACCAGACTCAGGAACCCAAAAAAGTTCCTACGTTTTTATCGTCATGGCACCTACGGATTCGTAGCTAGTCCGTCCAAGTATCGCAAAACTTGGGTATCCATTCAGCTCTGCCGCTTGTCATTAAACATCCATAGGGTAGGAAGTGTGGCAAGCCCAAAAAGCGATTAAAACATTGTCGAAGCTAGTGCGATTCGTTGTAAC
>DNXU01000477.1:0-1354 GCA_003505715.1 Cyanobacteria bacterium UBA8803
AGGGGTGAGGGGTTAGGGGTGAGGGATGAATAATTGAGAGGGGGTTGGCGAGTGGAGCGAATAAAAATAAACCTGCAAGAGATGCCAGAGCAACAGTATATCCGTCCTGGTGACTGGTTATGGCCATTGTGGCCTGTTGTGCCGCTTTACCCCTACGGCAGACGGCGGACGCTGCGGCAAGAAGTGGTTACGGATACGATCTGGACTTTTGACCAGCTTCAGGGCATTCTTTACGTGGCTGTACCGATTCGCATGACTGTGGTTAAGCTATGGGCAGGTGGTCTCTTGATCTATGCACCTGTCGCACCGACTAGAGAGTGTATTCGGTTGGTGCAGGAGTTAGTGGCAAAGCATGGGGATGTTAAATACATTATCCTGCCCACTGCCTCTGGTCTCGAACACAAAGTTTTTGTTGGTCCGTTTGCTAGACGCTTTCCCAAAGCGCAGGTTTTTGTAGCTGCTAACCAGTGGAGTTTTCCTTTAAACCTTCCTCTGAGTTGGCTTGGTTTACCGTGGGGGCGCACTTATTTACTTCCGGAGGACAGCAGTAAAGTTCCCTTTGCCGATGAGTTTGACTACGCGGTGTTAGGCCCTATAAATCTGGGTATAGGGCCGTTTGAGGAAGTGGCTTTTTACCACAAGCGATCGCGCACGCTACTCGTGACAGACTCAGTGGTTAAAGTACCAGAGGAGCCGCCTGCGATCGTTCAACTTGACCCTTACCCCTTGCTGTTTCATGCTAAGGATGATGCCCTCGATATCGTTGAGGACAGTGAAGCAAATCGCCGTAAGGGATGGCAGCGCATTTCCCTGTTTGCATTTTACTTCCGACCGAGTGCGCTGGATGTAGTCAAATGGGGGCAGGCATTTCGCGATGCTCTGAAAGCACCGGATCGGTCAAAGAAGGCGTATTTGGGTTTATTTCCTTTTAAGTGGAAGAATGGTTGGCAACACTCCTTTAAGGCTCTCCAAGGAGGCGGGCGTCTATTCGTGGCACCAATTTTACAGACCCTTATTCTTAATCGAGCGCCTGAGGAAACTATTGAGTGGGCCAACAAAGTTGCGAGTTGGAATTTTCAACGGATTGTTCCTTGTCACTTTGATTCCTGCATTGAGGCAGATCCCTCTGAGTTCCGACAGGCTTTTGCCTTCCTCGATAAGGAGCCGTCTTTAGCTAATAGCATACTTGGTAGTAGAAGTCAGCTATTGCCAGAGGACTTTGGATTCTTATGGGAAATTGAAGAGACTTTGAACAAGCGTGGAATTTTACCGCCATCGCAGGATAAGGTTTAAAACCTACATTCTGCACTCAGAAGTGTCACACTATGTAATTTGGGGAATGGGAAGAGTTTTT
>DNXU01000477.1:1463-13020 GCA_003505715.1 Cyanobacteria bacterium UBA8803
CCGCACCCTGTACTGTCACAATCAGTTTTCTCTTAATTTATCACCATAGATCCGGAACAGCCAATTGCCTAAAGTGCCTTGATCTGGATGGTTAGTGGAGGTTGGCGATCGCATTAAGTTGTACCTCAACTGCTCTGAGATACTCCGAGTCAGATAGGACTTGAGGCGAGAGTCGGTTGGCATTAACTGCACTTTGAACAATCTCTTCGGCAGTAATTTGTCCAATCTGGTAGGCAGCAGTGAAACCGATATGGCCAGGAATACCTTGGGGTTGGAAGTATCCTTGGTGAGCGAGGGAAACCAGGGTGAAGGGTGTCAGCTGCGTAGTAGAGGTACTTTGTGCCGTTGCTTGCTTGATCGCTACTGGTTCGGCTTTGGCTGTAGGTGCATGGACGGCAGAAATTAGCAAAATTGATAGGCTGCTGAGAATTAGACCTTTCATAACGCCACCTCTTCGGGCAATATTGTTGTTACCGATGAACTAATCGCATTTGCAGTAATTGCATTTGCAACTAAATTTAGGATAGCTCTAAACTAGTTGCAGATGCAACTAATTGTTTACAATACTTAACCAATGACTCCAAACCTCGACGAATCCCATAACGCAGTCTGGCGACTGTTCTTAACCACTCAGGCGTTATTGCTCGACCGGATCGAGCAGGAGTTAGCAGAAGCCGAACTGCCACCACTGACTTGGTACGATGTCCTCTGGGCGCTGGAAAGCTCGCCTGATCGTCACTTACGATTGCATGAATTGGCGGAGGCGATCGTACTCAACCGCAGTAATCTCACTCGCCTGATCGATCGCCTCGAAGCAGCAGGTTTAGTTTGTCGCAAGTCCTGTCCGCAGGATCGGCGGGGTGCGTTTGCAGCAATTACAGAAGAGGGGTTAGCTATGCGTCAACGGATGTGGCAAGTTTATGGAGTTGCGATCGCGAAATATTTTGCGAATTATGTCAGCGATGCAGAGGTAGTTGTTCTTTCTCAAGTTTTAATAAGGATACGTGAAGGGATGAGGGATGAGGGTTCTACTGGTTGATGAGTTATCGTAGTGATTAAACTGGCGCGATAGCGGATGGGTTGCCATGAGAAAGTTTTTATTGCTGTGTTTGTTTATTGTTGGGCTGGGGTTTGCCCTGTTTAACTTTAAAGGTCTGGCAAATCAGGGAGAATATGGCTCAATTGTGCTAGATTTCCGGGAAGATATCCCCACAGCTAAGATTACGGAACAAGTAGAGGCGATCGCTAAAAAATACGGCGTTACTCCCCGACTTAATAGTGAATTTTCCGTTGCTGACCATATTTATATTTTGGAGGGCAATAAGCAATTACTGGATAATCTGAAAAAATCAGAACTGTCCGAGGAAACAGAATTTATTGAACCCAACTACGTTTACAGTGCCTTCTACATTCCGAACGACCCCGACTATAGCAAGCAGTGGAACCTGCGGAGCATTAATATTGAATCGGCGTGGGATGAAACTAGAGGGAATGGTATTACGGTAGCGGTTATTGATACCGGGATTAGCCGCGTTCCGGATTTGCAAGATACTAAGTTTGTTGAAGGTTACGATTTTGTCAACGATCGGGTTGATGCCTCCGACGACAATGGTCATGGCACCCACGTTGCCGGGACAGTCGCCCAAACTACTAATAATGGTTATGGTGTGGCTGGGGTCGCTTACGAAGCCAGTCTGATGCCGTTGAAAGTATTGAGTGAAAGCGGTGGCGGTACGGTTTCCGATATTGCTGAGGCAATTAAGTTTGCTGCCGATAATAATGCCGATGTTATCAATATGAGTCTCGGCGGCGGTGGTGAGAGCCAACTGATGCAAGAAGCAATTAATTATGCCCATAGTAAAGGTGTTGTGGTCGTAGCCGCAGCTGGTAATTCTGGCCAAAATGCTGCTTCCTATCCTGCCCGCTATCCCCATGTGATTGGTGTCTCCGCCCTCGATCCAGCTGGCTTGAAGGCTCCCTATTCTAACTTTGGTGCGGGCGTAGATATCTCAGCCCCTGGTGGCAGCGAAGCGGGTAAAATTTTGCAAGAGACTATTGACCCTGAAACCAACGAACCTATGTTTGCAGGGTTCCAGGGCACTAGTATGGCTGCTCCCCATGTGGCGGGGGTAGCTGCTTTAATTAAAGCGAGTAATATCAATGACCCCGATGAAGTGTTGAGCGTTCTGCAACAGTCCAGCCGCCGCATGGAAGAAGATCCCCTCAACCACTTTGGTGCCGGACAACTTGATGCAGCTGCTGCGGTTAAACTCGCGATGCGCGGACAAATTACTTTCCGCGATTTCTTCCGCTGGTTGCAACAGAATGGCTATCTCAATCTCAAGTTCTGGATTGACGGTGGTGCGGTTGCCTTACTACCAAAAGTGCTGATGGTTCTCGGTTCCTACTTACTGGCTTGGTTCTTGCGGAATTATTTACCCTTTGGCTGGAGTCTTAGTACTGGGTTAGTAGCGGGGAGTTCGGGATTATTCTTCCTGCGCGGTTTTTACGTCTTCGACTTGCCGCAATGGCCGTTCCGTGTCATGGGTAGTTCTATTCCGGAACTGGGTACGGCAATTCAAGGGACTAGCCTGTTAAACCCAATTTTTGCCAGCGTATTGATTCCATTTATATTGGTGGTTTTGTTCCTAGGACACCCGCAATGGAAATGGGTGGCAATTGGATCGGCGCTGGGAGTTGCTAGTTGTTTGGCCGTCAGTGCAGTGATGTCCCCCAGCGTATTGTGGCTAGGTAGCGGTGTGATGGCGCGTCTGTTCCTGGTTGCTAATGCTTTACTCTGCGTGGGACTTGCCTATTTAGCTAGTAAAGGAGAGGGTAAATTCGCATGAGTCTTAATATCACTGGCGTGATCGAACGGAAAGACATCGGTACAGGTGCTTGGGCATTAGTGGCAGACTCCGGGGAAACTTACGAACTCAAGGATGCTCCGGCTGAGTTAAAGAAACCCAATTTGAAAGTAAAAGTCACAGGAGAAGTACGAGACGATGTCATGACTTTAGCCATGATTGGCCCGGTATTACAGGTCAAATCTTTTGAAGTGATAGATTGACAATCTGAGGACTTATAAACAGTCTCTATTTGTAGGGTGCGTTAGCATAGCATAACGCACCATTACGACTCGCGTTCAAGCAGCAGCATTCCTTTAATTTATGAGCGAAGAGCAGTTTATTCAACACTTCCAAGCCATCCATGCACAGTTGGTAGCACTGCACGGATATGTTATGCCATTGCCACAGAGGAACACCGAACAGATTGCGGAAATCTTGGCGGCGCTAGCTGCCTCCCTTGATAATCTCCAAATGATCTACGAGGAGATGCAGGCGAGTTTAGCGGCATCAACAGTCCTTGAGGAGGAGATTCTCCAGCAGAGCGAGCAAGCGGTAGCAGAACGCCAGCGCTATTATGACTTGTTTCAATTTGCGCCGGATGCCTATTTGCTGACTGATGCCAATGGATTAATTCTGGAAGCCAACGCTGCGGCTCGTAAGCTGCTGAATATTCGCCAGAACTCCTTAGTTCGTATGCCATTAGCTAGTTTTGTCCCACCGGTAGAGCGTCAAGCGTTGCGCTCATACCTGAACAAAATGAGGCAGCTCCAGCCAGTGGAGGATTTGGAAATTAGTTTGTGTCCAAGAGATGGTAAGGCGTTCGCTGCTCAATTGAAAGTTACAATCGCCCGCGATTTCTCTGGTGACATCGCAGCCTTGCGGATTGGTATACGTGACATCAGTCAGTACAAGCAGGCGGAGGGCTTACCATTGCAGTTGCTCCAACAGCAGCAGGATGAGGTTGCTCAATATACTACACCTCAGGTATCTTCACTACCAGGTTCGCTCGATGGTTTGCAGGTACTAATAGTAGATGACGAAACTGATGCCCGCGAATTTATCACTGCCGTTCTGGAGTCTCAGGGGATTCACGTCACTGCTGTTGCAACAGGTGCAGAGGCATTGGCGACACTAGAGGACTTCCGTCCCGATGTTCTGGTTAGCGATATTCGGATGCCGGATGAGAGTGGGTATAGTCTGATTCGCAAGATACGCCAACTGGAAGGCGAAAAAGGATGGCATATTCCGGCGGCTGCCCTCACAGCCTATCTGGCAGAAGACCGGGAAAAGGCACTCTCTGCCGGATTTGAATCGCATCTGCACAAGCTAGCTCAGCCAACGGAGTTAGTTGCAATGGTAGCTCGGTTGGCAGGTCGAGTCTGAGATATTCGATTTTTCTCTACAAGCCAGATATTCTATATCATGAGTCTGAATTTCGGGAAGTGATACCAAGTTGCGGTCAAACGTAGTACTGTCTCTTTCCCCCCATCTCCCCATCTCCCCGTCGGCTAGGTCTACTATCTTTGAATGCAACTCGGTATAACAATCCCTCTCCCAAAGTTGGGAGAGGGGTTGGGGGTGATGGCTCTCGGCTCGATCTGCCTGCCCGTTACCTGTGACCCCCTTTTATCCCCAACTTCCGATAACTCTTAATCAACTCCTGCAGCCGCAATCTTAACTGCTGAATATTTGGCCTTACAGAACCATAACGCCAGCGCACATAAGCCTGAGAAATCTCTTCAATCACCTCAGCCGCAGCAGGTGACTGATGTTGGCGCATACTACTGGCATATTCTAAAGGAGTTTGTGCTGGATGCTTAACATACCCTTTACCCCCCGAAACCTTCAGCATTTGCTGATAAAGGCTTTCCATGGGCGGTAATTTAGACAACCACCAACGGTAGCGCCAGTATTGCAACTGTTCCCAAGCCAGCCAACCGATAAAACCAACCGCGATCGCTAAAATCAAACCCGCAAAAAAACCACCCCAACCCCCAGAAACCATCATCCATAACCAAACCACCACGCCAAGTAGCGCACCTACGATCCAATTCCACAACTCACCTATAAAACTGGTAACCGGGGAAGGCAACCAACCCGCGACCCACTTCCAAAACTGGCGTAAGACGCCAAAGGTCTCAATCTCTTCCACACTTTGGGGAATCAGTTCGTGACTGGGAATGGGATCGAAGGTAAACCAGCCGTATTCCGGAAAATACACCTCGGTCATGGCATAGGCATCGGTATTTTTGACGATATACAGTCCGGTGAAGGGATTAAATTGACCCGTCCCAAACCCAACCACTAACCGGGCTGGAATACCAATGGAACGCAGCATAATAGTTAAGGCTGTGGAGAAGTGATCGGGGTAACCTCCTTCGTATTTAAAGAGAAAAGCTTCTACCAAGTCTTCGTTTTCCCCTAAAAAGGGCAAGCCTAAGGGGTCTTGAGGTATCTGGTAGCGTTGCTTGAGGGCTTGAGCTAAATATAGGGCTTTCTCATAAGCTGAGGTAATGGGTTTGGGCGAAGTGGCTAAGAGTTGTTCGGTCTTTTGCCGGACCTTGTCAGCAATTTCGGGAGGAACGTCGAGATAGTAATTGGTAATCGTTTTGGGGTATTTATTAGGTGCCCGTTGCAGCAAGGTGCGATCGCGGAACGGCACTTCGGAAATCACCGTGTAGGTGAGTCCCTCCATTAACTCCAACGGCGATCGCAAACTGCCTTCGGTATCTATCCCTACTTCCCGCGTTGGAAAATAGAGTTCTTTGGGATAGGCCAAAGCGGGAATGATATTCGGCAGTTCCGATACTGCCGTGTAACTTTGAATGACCTGTTTAGTACGAGCGATGTTAAAGGTGGTGGGATAAAGTTGGAACCGATAAGACCATGGCGGTCGAGTCACCTCCATCACCCGATTCTCGCGAGAAATTTCCCATCCCTGACCCGTGTAGCGGTCAAATGCCTGCACCCGCCAAAATCCTGGTGATTGGGAACGCACTCGCAAGACGACTTTAGGTTTTAGTTCGCCCCGTAAGTTTTGGTTAATCTTACTGCCAAAGCCGTAGTAAAATGTATCGTCCATCTTACCAGGGCCGCTGCTGCCGTCTTGCCCGCTGCCATTGCCGCGATCGCCATCTCGCCCATATCCAGGATTAACAATACCGCGATTATTGCCCTCAAAATTAGTTCGTTCGCCCAGATCCATCGGCGCACTGACTGGAAAGGTTTGGAGTTGATAGCCGGGGAACCGAGGCATCAGGGCAAAAATTACCAAACCCAACCCGACTATAACCAGCAGGAATAGAGTTAAGCGTTTGGGTGAAAGCGGTGAGGAATTCTTAAATTTTGGGCGGGACGGTTGGCGTCTTGGTTGAGGGGATATACCCAGGCGCGACTGGTAGTCGAGGACGAGTACTGGCAGAGCGATCGCTAAAAATACCAATAACAGTGGCGCAAAGGCTAGAGTCTGGCTCAACGTACCTGCCACACCCAACAGAATCAGCCCAATCACCATCGAATACCCTAAATCTTTGCGGCGGGGCAAGTCAAAGCTNNCCTGTGGAGAACTTGCACCTGAATCAATAATTCTGCGAGAACCAAGCGGGTATCGTTCAGGTTCGCCAATAAATTTCCAAAGAATGCCCCCATAGCCAGCAACATACCAATCGCTAGAAAGAACTTGACAGTGATATTGCTCTTTCGGCGGCGATACCAACTCCAAATTGCCCCAACTATACTCAGCGGCACGGCCCACAAGCTCATCTGAGTTTCTNNGTTTCGGCGGCAATATCAGTAGCAATAATCCCAACAGTCACCAGTCCCTGTACTAACACCCGCAGCCAAATCGAATTTTCGATCTGGGGCGGTGGCATCGTCTCGAAACGCTGCCATAGTTTATGCAAAACAGGTAGACGCCGTGGTTGCTGCATCCCTGAGGCGTTAGACATAGCAATTGGCTTTTAGCTGGTGAGGGCGAGATCGATTCTAGCTTAAATTCACGGGTTCAGGAGTGGCCAATTCAAAATCAGGAGTGATAAAAGTTCCCCAGGCTAAGGACTTTTACCTCAGCACTATGCGAGCGGGTAGATAGCAAAAACTAAAGGAGCCTGTTCCGCATCCTGGAACCGGATCTCTAGAGGATAAGTCTGGTTGGGTTGCAAATCAAAGGATTCAACACTCAGGTAGCCGGGATAGGTACGCTCCGATACAGCTGATGCCTGGGGGGTGCGCAATGTCATACTGCCACCGCGAGGCAAACGACCAATAACCCGGAGTTGGGAAACCTCTTGTTGCATCTGATATTCTACCTTTACGGTGACAACGCCCACAGTGGTTTGCCACTCCCGCTCCACAGGCGGCTCTTTGGGTGAAATTGGTACGGTCAGAGTGCTGATAATCTCTTTGGCAGCCAACAGAGCTAAGATCATCTGTTGCTCCTGGTTTGCCTCCTCATAAGGCGGGGATGGCAATTGTCTGAGCAAGGATTGCAATTGCTCGGGGTCGCGACCCGATCCGGCAGATAGCAGCACCATTTGAGCTTGATTGTTGAGCAACTGGGATTGACCTGGAAATAGGTTTTCCACAGCATTGACCATTTTTCGCCCAAGCTGATGTCGGGAATAAACGATCTCGGAACAGGCATTAAGCAAAGGCGCTAACACGTTCTCCGGGAGTGCCACAGGGAGAGCTAAATTTGCCAGCTGCGGCATCCACAAACGGACGGGTGGAACCCAGCTATCTACTGGGTCGTCAGCGAAGTCAGATTCATAATCGCAAATCTCCGTCTCCCAAGGGAAAAGTGGGGGATGAAGCTCGATTTCAACTTGCAGTTTGCGCTTGAGTAGCGCTTCAAACCGATTTTGCACGGTCGGCATTTCTTCCAAGTTGTAGGGGCGGGTGACGCCGCCCGGTTCCAGAGGCTCCCGAGTCGGGATGTCTTCTGAACCCACCCCCATGCGGTCTTGAGCGGCTTTGCTAGTTTTAGTGGGTGCAATGTTCACGTCTTGTAAATCCAGTGGGTCTAATTGATTCAATTCAAAATCCGCTGCTGTCGCTTCGCCTTTGGGGACAAGGCTTTGAGCTTGCCCGCCTGCCGATGCTGAAGCAGCGGGAACGGACTCTTGTAGTAGCCAAGCGATTAATCGGCTATATAGGGTGTCCGAGTTATTATTTAGTTCACTATTCATCTTCCGATGCACCTGATCCGGATACTGAACGATTGCGAATATCCCATGCTAGCTCGAGCAGCTTAAACCATCGCTTCTCGACTTGAGTTACTGTACAACTTAATGCCTGAGCAATTTCAGCAATTGACTTACCTTCTTGTTTGAGTTGGAGTAATTCTCTCTGCTGAGAGTTCATTTTGCTCTGAAACCGCTGCCATTCTTGAGGGGTCAGACCAAGATTTTTCTCTAAATCCGCTTCTAACCACTGATGCACCAGTTCCCAGCGGTGAGAAAGGGCAAACCGAATTAAATGATATTTAAAGCGCTGTTGTAAATAGTCCCGTTGCCGGGGGGTGAGATCTAAAAGCTGCTCGATTTCGCTGGTGGGGAGGTCTTGCAGGCGTAGGGTAAAGTAGTCAGCACAGTCGCTTTGCTGGCGTTCTTCCAGATAAGCGAATAATTCCTCAATTACTTTATCCCGCAGGGAAGCTTCTAGGGGTTCGGGTTCGGAGGCAACCATAACTTCCCGGACTTGCTGGATGGCGGCATCATCCCAAGTCGTGTCTGACTCAGGTGCCCCACCTTCGGCAGCCGTGTCCATGTCTACGGAGGTTTCTGGCGGTTGCTGTTGCGAAAAGGTCTGAGCCCGCAGGATGAGCAATTGTTGGGAGCGGCGGCCCGGTAAAGGAATGCGACGTTTAGCATAGCGTTCAGTAAAGGCCATGTATTCTGCCAATTCCAGCAGAGTTCGGGGACGATAGGTTTCCGCGATCGCAGTTTCCCGCCGAAAGGCATTCAAGGCTTCTACGTAAAATCCTTGTAAGAAATCTTCGATCAGGGTCACCCGTGCCTGATAGCTGGCTGGAGCCTGAGATGGGGTAATGTAACGGTAGACAATCGCGCTGAGCGTACTCTGGAGTTCGATCCGTCCCCGGTGAGAACCCAACTGGTAGTAGTTTAAGACTTGCTTCAGGCGGTGGTTGGCCAGAGTCTTTGCCCAGTTCTCGATGTCTCCAGATGTTTGAATCCGATTGCTCTCGTTACAAATTCGATTGACTTCATCGGCTAAACGTGCAGCTACCTGCTGGCAGTTCTGCTCAGATGCATTCGTAGACTGCCGGAGTTCTTTAAACAGCAGTTGAAAAATTGCCTCCACGCCCTGGCAGACTTCCCTCATGATTTTCATTGGTTAACAAAGACCCTAACATACAATCGCAACAACCGATTTAATCTAGGTTTAGACTCTTACATAGCACGCTCTGTTTATGAGCCACCTATGGATTTAGCACAACAAATTCAAGCCCTGATTGACAATGCCCCCTCTGACGGAACGACGCCCCAAATGGTTGAGGCGATCGCCCCAGTTCTCACACTTCTGGCTAGCCAGCTCAAACACGAGGAATATCATATTCTCCAAACCCTCGATCGAGGTTGGGTGGTGACGACCCTGAGTAATCGTGCCCAGCCTGAGGTGGAGAAAAACGTCATCTATGCTTTTCCGACGCTCAAAGATGCTGCTGATTTTCAGTCGGGTTGGGACCCTCAAATCATCGCCGTGCCGGTGCCAGTCACTCACATTTTGTTCCAGATGTTAGCCCTTGACACCGTAAATAGCACAGTTTTCTTTGATACACCCGGTAATCTAGCAGCCGGGACTGAGGTACGTCGAGATGACCTGCAACGCTTAATTCAAACCCAGCTACAACAAACTTGGTCAGCCCCTAGGTCATATCCTAGCAACCTACCCCCAAATCTGGCTTGAGTAGGTTCGCTTTGGAGAGAGGGGAAGGGAGAGGGAGAGGGAGTAATATTTCTCTCTCATCATTTTTTCCGATCTTTTTGGAGAGAGGGAGGGGCAGAGGGAGAGGGGGTGATATTTCTCTCTCACCACCTTTCCCTCTCTCCCTTTGCCCAAGCTCTAACATTTCTATTTTAAGCACTGAGGATCGCTATGTCTTTTTGTCCTGTTTGCCAAGCTGAATACATTCCCACCAATGTCAATCAATGCGCTGTTTGTGGTTGGGATTTGACGCCCTATCCACCCACCTTGGTGCCGTCCTTACCGTCAGAATTTTGGCAGCAGGAGGAGACCAAATTGGCTTGGGCAAAGCAAATGTGGGAAAAGTTGTCATCGGATCGAGATGTAGACAGGGCTATATCCCCTCTCAAAGAGCAGTTAATCCAGATTCAAGGACAACTACAGGAGGCTAAGCAAGAGCGACAGCTACTGTTGTCCCAACTACAAAAATTACTCCCGCAAGTGGATGAGTCATGGAGGGAGGCAGTTCTTGAAGAGCAATCTCAACCTTTACGAACGCTAGAATTGCCTGTTTTGAGCTATGACCTAATGGAGTACCAGTCAACCCTGCAAGGGTTTTCTGATTCAGTTTTGTCTGTTGCCCTGAGTCCGGATGGAGAGACGCTCGTCAGTGGAGGCTACGACCATACCATCAAACTGTGGAATCTGAGTACCGGAGAGGATATCCGCACCTTCAAAGGACATACTCACTCCGTTGTCTCGGTGGCTGTCAGTCCGGATGGGGAGACATTGGTTAGCGGTAGTTCGGATAACACGATTAAACTGTGGAATTTGAGGACTGGAGCAGAAATTTTAACTGCTGATGAGCATTTAGACTCGGTTTTATCAGTCGCGATTAGTCCAGATGGTAAGACTTTTGCCAGTGGTAGTTCTGACTGTACGATTAAACTTTGGGATTGGCGAACGGGATACGAACTCCGCACCCTGACCGGGCATAATGATGCCGTTTTGTCTATCGCGATTAGTCCGGATGGCCATAGGTTAGCTAGCGGTAGTTCTGACGATACTATCAAGATGTGGGATCTCAAAACTGGGCAGGAAATCTGTACTTTAATCGGCCATAAGAATTCGGTTCTGTCGGTTGCTATTAGTCCAGATGGGCAGACCTTAGTTAGTGGTGGCTATGACAATGTCCTGAAAGTATGGAGTTTGAAAACAGGTGAAGAAGTTTGCACAATTACAGGACATGATGACTCGGTTTTATCGGTGATTATTAGTCCCGATGGACAAACTTTATTTAGTGGCAGTTCCGATCAGACGATCAAGCTGTGGAATCTTACAACGGGGAAGGAAGTTAGAACTTTGAAAGGGCATTCTAGTTCGGTCATTTCTATGGCGATTAGCCGTGATGGTAAGACGCTTGTAAGTTGCAGTTCTGATAAGACCATTAAGATTTGGCGCTTACCATAATGTTAGTAAATCCTTTACGGGAGTTTTTTAACGCAAAGGTCTGATATCATGTCCGGCTGCATCGATAAGGTTTGTAGTAACCACTAAAGTGGTTACTACAAACCTGTTTATCATGATATCGACTATCTTTCCTTACCCCAGGTACTGATAACAGCGCATTGGGCGTAAGTCCTAACTGTTTAAAAACGTATCAGGGTCAATTCCTGATTCCCGAAGTCGCTGCCTGAGGGACTCTAAGCGAGCTTCTGCTTGTTCGGCTCGCTGGCGTTCCTGTTCGGCTTCAGTAGGAACCCAGTTGCCTTGCTCGTCATACC
>DNXU01000305.1 GCA_003505715.1 Cyanobacteria bacterium UBA8803
CTTCTGGGTGCGGAATGTGGGTTTGAATGTTATCCTCGGATGCCGTTCACATAGGCAGCCGTTATTTCGTCCTGCGGGACTTCAAAAAACTGCTCAACTGTGCCGTACTCAATTAATCGTCCCACTCCTTCTTGAGCCCAAAACAGGGCGGTATAGTCAGCAATTCGCCGTGCCTGAGCAAGGTTGTGAGTAACAATAACTACGGTGTAACGTTTCTGTAAACTGGCAATTAAATCTTCTACCACCCCACTCGAAATGGGATCGAGAGCGCTACAGGGTTCATCGAATAGCAAAACGTCGGGTTGGAGAACTAACGCACGGGCAATACATAAGCGCTGCTGTTGTCCGCCAGAGAGGGCTAGGGCAGACGTATTTAGTCGATCTTTGATCTCGTTCCACAATCCCACATCTTGGAGAGTAGTTTCAATCATTTCATCGATTTGTTCGCGATTTTTAATTCCATGTTCGCGTAAAGGAAAGGCCAGGTTTTTCCATATCGAAAAGGGGAACGGATTAGGCTTTTGAAAAATTGTCCCGACGCGGCGACGCAAGGCGATTGCGTTTATTTTATCATCTAATATATCCCATGAATCTAACCTAATGCGTCCGGCAATAACAGCATGAGGAATTAAGTCAGTTAAACGATTAAGGCAACTTAAAAAGCTGGTTTTACCGCAGCCAGAAGGACCCACTAGTGCGGTAATGCAACCTGCATGAATGGGCAACGTCACCTCGGCAAAGGCTAATTTTTTCCCATACCGTAGGCTCAACTGTTCAGTATGAATCGCGGGAACAGAACGTTCATGATTTTGAGATAATTCATACATTTTTCCTACAGATTTAAGTTTACTCATGGTCAAACGCTAAACTATAAAATTGCGTAGCCATTGCTGGGCTATCCAGGCGGATGTGCCATTAATCAGCAGCAACAAAACCAGCAGCACCAAAGCAGAGGCATAGGCATTCGCCTCTCCCCCAGCTACATTCATCGATAAGTCGAAAATATGAATCGATAGTGATCGCCCAGAATCCATTAACGACTCTGGCATTCGATCCACGTAACCACTAGTAAAAATTAAGGCGGCGGTTTCTGCGATCGCTCGCCCAATCCCCAGCACCCACCCCGCCATTAGCCCCGGTAGTGCCACAGGTAAGAGTATTTGCCAGAAGGTAGTAGTACGCGATAAACCCAGTGCGGCTGCACCCAGTCGATAGGAGCTCCGAACACCACGAAATCCCTCCTCACTCGATCGAATCAGAATCGGCAACACCATACAAGCTAGCGTCAAACCGCCAGATAAAATTGAAAAACCCAATCCTAATGTGATTGAAAAAAAGGCATTACCAAACAATCCAAAGACAATGGAAGGGACTCCTGCCAGCACATCCAAGCTGCGACGTACCCAACGCCCAAAAACACTTTCAATGGAAGTAAATTCAGCCAGTAGCGCCGCCGTACCCACACCAATGGGCAGGGAAACTGCCATGCAAACACCTAAAATCAACAAAGTTGAGACGATAATAGAGCTAATACCACCCTCGCGCCCTGCATTCTTAGGTGGAGTAGTGAAGAATTCCCAGGAAATTTGTCTCATGCCAGACAAGAGGATATCGCTCAATATCCAGCAGAAAATAGTGGTGATGGCAATGGCGATTGTCCAGACAATTATTGCCGGAATTGGGGAGGTTGTGTAGTTTGATTTCTGTACTAGTAGGGGTTGTTGTTCAAGCTTTTTCTCTCTACTAGTTGATACAGAGTTGCGTTCGTACATAGTATTTTACTCCCTTGTCTCCCTTATCCTTCTTGGAGCGGCTCGATAGGATGGCTTGAACTACCTACGCTGACTTTTGATGGCTTATTCATTAATTCGCTCCCTTCGACGGCGGCGACAAGAATTACAATGATTGCCATGAGTAATAAGCCACTGACGAACAGCGCTGAACGGTGATTTCCCACCGCATAAGCCATTTCCAGGGCGATGTTGGCAGTCAGCGTCCGCACTGGATCGAATAGGCTTTTGGGTGTTTGCACTACATTGCCGCATACCATCAGGACTGCCATTGTTTCGCCAATGGCACGTCCGGTTCCGAGAATCAAGCCCGTTAATAGTCCTGACTGAGCCGCAGGAATTGCCACACTCCGTATCGTTACCCAAGGTGAGAGCCCCAGTGCCGCCGCCCCTTGCAAATATTCTGGAGGAACTTTAGAAAAACTGGCGTCTGCGGTGAGTGCAATGGTGGGTAAAATCATTAACGTGAGGATAACAATTCCTGCCAACAGACTGGTGCCAGGGGGGTGCAAGCGTCCAATCAGGGGGACGAGTACCACCAAGCCCCAAAACCCGTAAACTACTGAGGGAATTCCTGCCAGCAACTCAATCAACCGTCGATAAAAGGCGGCAATTAGAGGAGGGGCGTAATAGTGGCAAAAGATCGCCGAGCCAATCCCTAGGGGTGCGGCAATGACTACGGAACCTGCTGTGATGAATAGGGTGCCCCAAAGCATTGGTGTCAGGTTATATAATTTTTGTGCAGGATTCCAGGAGAGATCGCTAAAAAAGTGCCACACTCCTACCTGTTGCAGCAGGGGCAAGGCTTCTAGTATCAGAAACACGGTAATCAGAACCGCGATCGCACCCGCGATAATCCCGAATCCTCGTACTGTCCAAACGAGGATAGCATCACTTAGAGAGTGGGACGAAATTTTGCTCTTTAACAATATCTTGCACCTGTGATGATTGGGCAAATTCAATAAATTCCTGATCTAACCCTTCGGGTGAGGTTTTCGTGACTAAATTGAGGGGACGGGAGAGAGGGAATGTCCCATTTTGTAAGTTTTGGGTGGTGGCAGCTACCCCACCAACGGGTAGTAGCTTGATGGGAACACCACGAGTAATATCATATTCAGCTGTGCCAATGGATACATACCCAATCGCGTTCGGGTTTCCTGCTACTGTCTTAATTCCCTGCTGATTATCCCCAATGACTACTTGAGCTTTGACATCGCTATTTTTGAGCTTGAAGTAGTTGAGAAATAGTTCTAACGTGGAGCGTCCTTCGGCTTTGTTAACCACAGTAATGGTTGCATTCTTCCCTCCAACTTCTTGCCAGTTGTCAATTTTGCCTGTGTAGATACTGACGATTTGTTCGTCGGTGAGGGATGCGACTGGATTATCCTGGTGCAGGATAACACCAATTCCATCACGAGCGATCGCAAAGGATTGCAAGTCCTTTTCTTCCTCTGTAAGGGCGCGAGATGCCATGCCAATATCGGCAGTACCGCGACGCGCATCGGCAATACCACGAGAAGAACCTCCTGTTTGTACATCTACCCTGACACCAGGATGTTGTGATTCAAAGCGCTTGCCAATTTCCGATGCTAGGGGTGCCACCGTACTAGAACCTGTTAACACAAGCTTGCCCTGTAATTGTGCAGTTGACTGATTGGTTCCTTCTGAGGTTTGAGTACAAGCTTGCAGCCACATACAGACGGTTAACCCGATAGAAATTGTCGCTATATTTTTGAGCTTTTTCATGTATAAATTCCCTCAATGCCAATGGTTGAATAGCTCATCAAAAAAAAGCCGACAACAGCCTAAATCAATCACATTGCCAGCACAAGTGGGTTGAAGGTTACGGGCAAAATGGTAAAGTACCGCCTTTCCCTCTCGCGTTGTCCGCACAAAACCTGCATCCCGCAATATTTTTAAATGATGGGATAGCAAGCTTTGCTCTAATTTCAAGACAGTATTGAGTTCCCAAACACATTTGGGACTGTCCATGAGAATTTTAAGGACGGACAAGCGAGTTGTATCTGCTAAAATTTTCAGTTGCTGAGCACAAAAAGCAGTAGATGATTCACGGTTCAGGTTCATAATTCGCTCTCAGTTGAGTTGGATGACTATTGATATGAAAATTAATTCAAGTGTTTTGGCTAAATTTTACTATATCTAAGTAAAAGTGAGATTTATCTGAGAAAAAACTAAGTTTTTGGTAAGGATTCAGGCCAGAGGTTTGGCTATTAGGGGCTTTCGCCTGAGTACATCTCACTCGCCAAATTGCCGCAGCAATTCAAACTACCCTAGAGCCACTCCTTGCGGCTGTAGTCATGGCAGCAACCCACATGTGTATGATGATGTGAGGCGCTCAAAAACCTGGTTCCCGGACAGTTATAGCAACCGCCAAAGTGGTTAGGGCATTCTTAATTGCTGAAACCATTGCTTGTCTTGGCTTCTACCTTCTGCCTTGGAGCCTTTTGCCTTCTGCGATACTAGTGCAATGGTTGAGGGTGCGGAAGGCGGGATTAAAATCTCTTAGGCCGTAGCGAGAATTATACACTAATACACTTCTTTAAATCGAGTTTAAAGAAAATTTAAATAAATGTAAATTAACTTCAAGAAAACTTCATAGAATCGACCCTAATGGCTCCAATAGCTCTCTGTAGAATGGATGGAACTCAAAACACCGAAGGTGCGAACCTACCATTTGGAAAGTTGCGAGCTTCTTAGCTCTGACTAGTTATACGAGACTACGTTTTTGTTCCATTCCATTGCTAAGGAGTTAGGCCATGACTTTCATTCGGTTTGAAGCCGAAAACATGACGCTGACCAACTACCAAGTTGAGTCAAATAACAGCGCAGCCTCAGGTGCAGCATTAATTGGTATCTCCCCAACCAGTTTAACAGGCACTGCCGCGACTACCTTCACAGGAGCTTCAGGAATTTATGACATAGTCGTTGGCTACTTCGATGAGAACGATGGTCAAGCTCAAGCGACTGTAAGAGTTGGGTCGAATCAGTATGCGTTAAATTTCAACCAGAACCTGGGTAGCAATGTAGCTACCACACAAACCTTCGTCCGGCGTACCCTAGCTACAGGAGTATCAGTTACTCAAGGGCAGAGTATTAATCTGAGCGGGACAGCAAATCAGGGAGAATGGGCAAGATTTGACTACATTGAATTTATCCCAACCAGCTCATCACTACCCACCCTCTCCATTAATGATGCCATTGTCACTGAGGGCAACAGTGGCACCACTAACATGACGTTCACTGTCCGTCTCTCAGCGGCTAGCACTCAGACAGTAAGCGTCAACTTCGCTACTGCCAATGGTACGGCGATCGCAGGTTCAGATTACACCAGCGGATCGGGCACTATTACCTTTAACCCTGGGGAAACTTCCAAAACTATCACTGTAGCCGTTAGGGGTGACCTTTTGGATGAGGACAATGAAACCTTTATGGTTAACCTGTCCAACGCCATCAACGCTACTATTGCTGACGGTCAGGGCATCGGGACTATAACTGATAACGATGCTACCCCCAGTTTCAGAATCAATGATGTCACGATTACCGAGGGCGACAGCGGCACCAGCAACGTCGCATTCACCGTTAACCTCTCCGCTGCCAGTGGTAGAACTGCTACGGTCAACTTTGCTACAGCCAACGGTACTGCTACCGCAGGTGCTGATTATACAGCTACCTCCGGCACTCTGACGTTTGCCCCTGGGGAAACCAGTAAAACCATTACCATACCAGTTCTTGCCGATCTGCTGGATGAGAACAACGAGACCTTTAGGGTTAACCTATCCAACGCGACAAATGCTACTATTGCTGATAGTCAGGGTATCGCCACTATAACCGATAACGACCCCACTCCCAGTTTCAGAATCAGTGATGTCACGATTACTGAGGGTAGCAGCGGCACCAAAAATGCCACCTTTACCGTCAGCCTCTCCGCTAGCAGCGGTCGGACAGCTACCGTAAACTTCGCTACAGCAAATGGTACAGCCATAGCAACTTCAGACTACACTGCTACCTCCGGCACACTCACCTTTGCCCCAGGGGAAACCACTAAAACTATCACCGTGCCCATTATCAGCGATACACTTGGGGAGTCCAACGAGACCTTCACAGTTAACCTGTCCAGCGCCACCAACGCTACCATTGCCGATGGCCAGGGTGTCGGTACGATCGTCGATGACGATTCCATCCCCAGTATCCGCATCAGCGATGCCACAATTATCGAAGGCGACAGCGGCACTAGCAATGCTACCTTTACCGTCACCCTCTCTGCTGCCAGTACTCAGACAACTGCCGTTAACTTTACTACCGCCGATGGTACGGCGATCGCAGGTTCGGACTACACGGCAACCTCTGGCA
>DNXU01000315.1:0-709 GCA_003505715.1 Cyanobacteria bacterium UBA8803
TTAACCTTCCAAAGGCTTAACCGCAAAATCTCCCAGAGTAATGGTAAAACTTTGTTGCTGCTCAAAGGCTACAAACCGCACGATCGCCTCGCAAGCAACTGCAACGGCAAGCATCACTAGATTCCTTGCCAGTGGATAGTCACAGATATCATCATTAGTGGCAGAGGGAACGCGATAAAGTTCGTTCCAGATTACTTCAGCATAGTCACGTTCCAGTCCTACATGTAGGCAGGGAATCTGTGCCTGCTGGCAATACTCTGTCACTGTCCTCCTCCCCAAGCTGTTATCAAAGGTGTCAATCACTAGGCTAGTATCGCGCAACAGTTTAGGGGCGTTAGCGGCTGTTAATTCTTGAGAGCGCCCATCTACGGTTATTCCTAAAGCACGATAAAGACTATTAGCCAAAATTTTGGCTTTGTATGCCCCGATATCTGACTTGTAATAAGGCTGAGTAGAAAGGTTGCGTTCTTCAATGCGATCGCGATCGATCGCCCGTAATTTACCAAAGCCCGAACGAGCCAGGTTTTCGGTCATGTTGGCTCCTAAGGCTCCAGCACCACATACGGTTACGGGAAACTCCTGCAACCGTGCCATAACCTCTGCTGTTCTATGAATTTGTTCGTGAAAGAAGATGGACATAAAAAACATTATTGCCTACCACGACTTGCTGCCGCAGCAGGCAAGATGCAGTCCTGATGAAAAAATTTCA
>DNXU01000315.1:809-6163 GCA_003505715.1 Cyanobacteria bacterium UBA8803
CCCATTCCCCATTCCCCATTCCGCTGCGCTGTACTAGATTTTTTCAACGACCTTCACAAATCCATGGCGCACCCCATATATCATCCGCGTGATTGCGTCTTCATCTTCAGCGTTAAACGCCTTATCCAAGGGGGTTGTGATCAATTCATACCAGTCCGCAAAGCTGATCTGCCCCTTTTTCATGGTTTCGGCAAATAAGTAAGGCAGCTGACTGGAACTACTGCTGATTTCCCACCGGTGAACTTTTTGTGTAACCATCCTAGTTCCCCGATTCTTAAAATAATCTGTATGATCTGTCAACTACATCTTAATCAAAAATTTATATTTTATTTGTAAAGCTATGTTAAAAATAACTAACTCTGTTAAATAAGCGGATAATGGGAGAGATGAAGTAAGGTAAGAGGTAATTGCCATTATCTTCAATTCGAGGTTCGGCTCTAAGGACAGCTTAGAGCCAAGGGATATCAAGGAATAGAAATTTTACCCTAAAGCTTGGGAATTCTTTAGGAAACTTCGTAGAATCAGTGCTTGTAGCCAAGTTGTAGTCGAAAGTATGACAGATCAACAGCGTCCACCAATCGCCCCGCCTCCCCCACCCCGCGTTCCTCCGGCACCTCCACCGCCTAGGAGTGCCGTGCCTCGACCAGCACCATCGGCAGCTACTCAACCACTGCCTGCGCAAACGCTGCCAATGCCGCCAAAAGCTAACCCAACAGCTCCAGTAGCACCCCCCCCTGCGGCTAAGGCACCCCCAAGTGCCCCACCACCAGGGGCACCAACAGCTAAGCCTCGCACTCTAGCACCCAATCCCAATTTATCACCCGGACACCCCACATTAAGTAAGCTCATCCGCGAGGCTTTTGATAAAGGATTTTCTGATATTCACGTTGGAGTCAATGAAGTCCCTCGGATGCGTAACCGAGGTGAAATTGAACTCACTGAATATCCACTGACTGATGAACCTACTTTTATGAGTTGGCTGCGGGAAGTCCTCAGTGATGAAGAAATCCGGCGCTTTCAAGACAACCTAGAATTTGATGGTGCAGCTCAGTACGACTTTGCTAGGGTGCGGATTAACATCTTTGACACCCTGACGGGTCCTGCCATGGTTATGCGATTGATTCCAGTAACAATTTTGACCATGGAACAGCTCCGGTTACCACCAGTCCTGCGAGAGATCTGTCATTACCATAAAGGTTTAATCTTGGTTACAGGTCCGACGGGTTCGGGTAAGTCCACCACGATGGCGGCGATGATTGACTACATCAATAAGGAGATGCCTAAGCATATCATCACCATCGAAGACCCAGTTGAATTCGTCCACAAAAGCCGCAAATCTCTGATCAAGCAGCGAGAAGTGGGGATGCATACTCGGAAGTTCGACAATGCTTTAAAAGCAGCATTGCGCGAAGACCCCGATCTAATTCTGGTAGGGGAAATGCGGGATAAGGAAACGGTCAACACGGCGCTAAAAGCTGCTCAAACCGGTCACTTAGTTATGGGTACGTTGCACACGAACAGTGCTGTTAAAACGATTGAGCGGATTCTCAACCTATACAATGCTGATGAGCAAAACGCCATGCGGGTAGCGATCGCTGAATCTCTCGTTGCGATCGTTGCTCAGGGTTTGTGCCGCACCACTGATGGCAAACGTGCCGCGTTCCACGACATCCTGATTAATACAGAAGCCATCAAGGATTACATCCGCAAGGGTAACTACGATGAAATTGTAGAACTCATGTCTCAAAATGAGTTTGACGGCATGATCACCATGAATAAGTCCTTGTTTAATCTCTATCAGGAAGGACGGATCACGGAGGAAACAGCTCTGGAAATGTCACCCACTCAAAACGAAATGGCCATGATGCTACGCGGTCGGATTTAGTATAGGAATAAAGGCAGGAGTTCAGGAGTGAGCGTGAACATCCTGAACTTCTGTAACTTCAATTCCTGCCCTTGAATTGGGAGTGCTGAATGTTACCCCAGCTATTTAAAGGAATTGCCCTCTTTACACCGGGAGGCGATTTAATTTATGGTATCGATCCTAGCAAGCAGGGTCGCTGGCACTTACATTTATGTGTCGGTTTGCAGGAAATCTTTGGGTTAGCCGAGCCGCCACACTTTTTAGTGCCGGGATATACGGCCACTATCGATCGGTGGCTCGATTCTCAAACCCAAAAAGTAAGAACTTCAGCAGAAATTTACCGACCCATACAACATCATCAAGCCTTGCTCAATGCCTTGTTCGGCACTAGTAACTTGGTTTGGCAAGTAGCTCCCTGGCAGGAGGAGTCCTGCGATCCGATAGTACTGGAAACTTATCGCGATCGCTTTCCCCAACTCTGGGAAGACCATGACTTGATCGTGCGCTTAGATCGCACCGAACAATTGCCTGACACTACTGGGGAAAGTTACTCCCCTCTCACCAACCCCGTTCAAAAAACAGGTTATCCTTCCGAGTACGGAACAACAGCGAACTTAATCAATAATGAAGCCGATCTGTTGTGGTCATTTGGCCAACGGCCTTCCCCCACCGATTCTATTTGGCTAAGAAGCTCCGACAGTGACTTCCAAGAAATTGCCCCTCCCTCTCAGCCATCCACTCCCCACAGTTACGTCTTGCGTTTGTTTGTGTCTGGAAACAGTGCCACCACCGAACATACTCTCAAGAAACTGCACGAGATGCTAGAGCAGGCTCTTCGTTATCCCTACACTCTGAAGGTGATTGATGTTTTTAAACATCCAGATCAAGCTGAAGCCAACCAAATCTCAGCCACACCAACACTGCTCAGAGTTTGGCCCCAGCCTGTTCGGCGTATAGTAGGTGACTTGAGCAATGTTGAGAACATATTACGGATAATCGGAGTGCCAGAGGATTAATTTTGTTTTGAGTGAGATATCCCCAAAAAACTCTGCATTCCTGGAGCGTTAAAAAAATACTATACTGATGCGAACAGATTTGAGATCGCAGCCCTTTGGCGCTATAGTTAAACCTTCCCAACTTAGAACGTTTGACAAAAGTTGAGCTGATGGCTGGCAGATTGAGCAAAACTAAATACTCTCCCTCTCTGTTTGACATTACCCAGGACATTATCGGCGGGTTACCCCTGAAACTGATTGAGCAGTGGCTGGAGAGAGAGCCAACTCCAGAAGTAGCCTATGAACTCCTCGATCCTTATAAAGTTACTGGCTATAGCGTATCATCTGACTCATGCGGCCTGACCAAGCTGACCCAGCAAAGAGGCTTGCTGGAAATTTTGGCGATCGTTAATCAGCCTAAAGAAATTGTTCATGCTTTGGGTACAGCTATTGGGGGTAAGGGTATTGGTATTTGGGCAGCTGACAATACTCAAATGTTTTATCCGGCATCCGTTAGTGCTGAAACGTTATTGTCCGCACTACTGACGGTGCAAGACGAAGTAAGCAAATGCTGCGAAGTCCAAATTGGCATGGGAGCGCACTATGGCGAGTTTTACTTCCTTAGTGGTGGGTTGTATGGGTTAGAAGCCGATACTATAGAAGCGATTGCTGAAAATGACACCGCAGGTGGTGAGATTGTAATTAGTCAAGCGATTGTCAAGCGCTTGCCTTTAGGCCACGGTTTTACTCTGGCGAAAAGAAAGGATCTATCAACACCCATTGGGGATATTTTTCAGGTCTTAGATGGCCCGCGTTTGTCTGATGTAAAGGCTGGGAATAAGAATTATCCCATTCCTTACTCTGAAAGATTTTATGCTGACTTAGTCGAGTATGGCAAACGACTAAGTGACAAGGTATTTGGCAAGCAGTTGAGGGATAAGTACATCCTGCAAAAAGTGGTTGTACTAATTGAGCGAGAAAGTAGGGAGACGGAAACCCATGAGGTTACTGTGTTCGATAATCTGTCTCTTTCGGCTCTAATGAAAGATGTGGGGATGCGGTTGCTGCCCCAGAGTCAGGGTATGGAAATCAAGGTAGTCAGCTCTGTCGGAATTTATACCTTTGATGATGCTGCTGCTGCTCTTAGTTTTGCCCGATCCTTTCGTGATGAGTTAGCGAAAGAAGGAGTTGCTTGCCGTATTGGTATTGATGCAGGAGCAACGTTAGTTTTTGATTTAGCTGTTGGTGGTAAGGATATTGCTGGTATGCCTGTGAATCTGGCTTCAAAAATGGCTCAAGATAAGGGTGAATTTGGTAAATTGTATCTGAGTGGGGGCATGAAAGATTTTTTAGATGTGAGTGAGTTTACAGAAATTCACTATACAGTTTCTGGGGTAGAAATTACTGTATACCAGGACTGAGTTGAGAAGTTGATAAGGGCAGCGGAATACTATATTTTTTAACGCTAAGGACGCAGAATTTTTAGGGGAAGAGGTGAATAGCTTTTCTGCGCCATTGCTTAACAGCTACTTGCAATTGCTCTGGTAGCCAAGTATCGTACTGAGGATATACGGGCAAGCGAGGCAAGAGTTGCCATCCCGCAGGTTCTAGAATTTGTCTTAATTTCTGAATCTTAGGATGGGGATAATTAGGATTCACTTCGTCTTTGGGGCTAATTCCCCCTAAATCCCTAGCGCCAGCCTCCAAACAGGCGAGTAACCAATGGGAGTCTGGAATTAAATTGGGAGGAATTTGCAGGGCGATCTCTGGTGGCAGAATTTGCCGTGCTTTGACGATCAGATCTGGTAGTTGATAGAGATCAAAGGCGGGAGAATCCCAACTTTGGTGAGTGCCGGGACTGTAAGGTTGTAAGATAACTTCTTGGATATGACCGTAATTTGAGTGGAGTTGGGCGATCGCTGCCAATGTCTCCCACCAATCTGTTGGTGTCTCTCCAATTCCTAAAAGTAACCCTGTAGTAAAGGGAATTTTTAGTTCTCCCGCCCACCTTAGCTGTTGCAGTCGCACCTCTGGTAATTTACTGGGAGCTTGGCGGTGTACGGTTTTGAGCAGCTGGGGGGTGAGCTGTTCTAGCATTATCCCCATCGATACGTTCACTTGCTGGAGCGATCGCATTTCCTCGCAACTCAGCGGTCCTGCATTGGTATGGGGTAAAAATCCCCAATCCAGTGCCAGTTCGCCCAGATCGTAAATCCTCTGGAACCAGGATTGACGCTGGGACGAATGGGGATGCACCTCGCCACTGAGAATGAGAATTTCCGAGACACCCTGATGCTGAAGCAGTCTTAACTTATGTTCTGCATCGCTTAAAGTTAACCAAGGACTTTGACCCGGATCGGCGCGAAAATTGCAGTAGGTACAGCGATTAAAGCATTCATAGGTCGGGACAAGGGTATAAGCAGGACTATAGGTAACGGTTCGGGAATCAGAAACTAACATTGTTGTTTGTTGATTGTTGTTTGTTGTTGGTTGTT
>DNXU01000315.1:6224-10202 GCA_003505715.1 Cyanobacteria bacterium UBA8803
TACCAATTACCAATTACCAATCTTCTTGAGCCCAACCTATCTCCTGCTGCTTAGCGTAAATATTCTTTAAGTGCTTCTTGACAGTGTTGGTGGTAATGTAGAGCCTTGCCGCAATCTCCTTGTAAGAAAGTTTGGAGCGACGCAGTAACCATACTTCTGCCTCGCGGGCAGTCAGGTTATATTTCTTAGCATCAGTAACCACTACATTCTGGGTAGACTGGCAGCGGTCTTCGAGGGTGATTAATAAATAAGGGCGATCGCTTTCCTCTAAGTCCAGCCAGCGCACGCGAATGCGAAACGTTGCTGAATCATCTATTTCAATCTCCGACTCGATAATTATTTTCTGGTCAGGAAATAATTCGCGGCTTTCGAGCAAGGATTCGCAAATTTGCCAAATGGGCTGGGGTACTAAATTGTTTTGTGATGTATATTGGTAAATCTGGCGACAGATAAGATGGGCTTGCTCATTGGCGTGAACCCATTCTCCTTTGTCGTTCACAATTAAGACGCCGTCAACAAAGCCTTCAATAATGGCTTGTAGTAACGAAGGCAGTTTCATAGGTTGCCAACGAATCCTTTTTGGCTGTTGTTCTGAATCCTTTGGGGTTTCGACGGTTTCGATCTCACTTTTGAGTTGAGTAGCAAGCATGGATATCGTTCATCTCCTTCAGGATAGTCAACTGAGCAGCTGGTTTTCTTACCAAGCTTGTCAGATGCTGTTACAGCCATTCTGATTTTTAATTCGCTGTAGTTACAATGAGCAGGCTTACATTCACTGAAGGTGGGTGAAGCGTCCTGAAGCAGGGTGAACTTTGTCTATTCTTTATAATTTTGGCGAGAAAATACGAAATCTTCATATTCCAGGGTGTGGATCTACATTACGAAGGCGATCGCCTGCAATAAAAAAGCGGCAGTCACTAAGTCGTAATGGGGAAGCCGTGCATTTTCAGGGTGTCGATCTCAATAGTTCAAGCGATCGCTCGTCAGGATGAACGACGGCAACTAACTAGCAATAGTTGCCCGTCTATGACTCGGCAAGTGTTTGTGCATTCTTCCAACAACCCGTAGGATATGAATCCAGAATTTATCGATCAGTGGTTCCCTATTGAGCAACAGCGCAATTACATTTCCATGCTCGTCGGACGGGTTGGTCTCACCCGGCGTCGGGCTGAATGTTTCGTGCGCTTGTGGACTTATTTACTACTCAAGCAGCAGCAAGAATTTGGCGCTCGCTTGAGACAACCGTTAACTGATTTGCAAGTCCCAGAAGGATTTGTGGCTTGCACTCATCGAGAAGCAGCAGAACTCTTCTATGCTGACAAAGATCGGGGCAGCGATCGCGCAGCAGGTATGATGATTGACAAGCTTCTAGCCTTAGGGCTAATTGACAAACAATTTGATGGCAATACGGTTTGCATTCAAATCCGCTCTTTACCGAATCTATCATGTTCCAGACCAGAAGCGCCAGTCCAGTTAAAGGTGGATACCTTCAACCCCCGTACTGATGCTGTCCCGGTTGCCAGTTTTCTCGCTCGCAACTACAACTGGCTGAACAACAGCACCACGGCAGTTTCCCATAAGATTGCCAAGCTCCTGCGCTATTGGGCAAACCAATATTCGACAGGGATGCGGGTGCTGCGTCGCACTGACAATTACCATCCGGTGGGATTTTACCTGTTGTATCCCACCTCAACCGAATCGGAGAAAAATTTCTTTCTGCCGCCCAGCAAAAGCCTCCATTTAAGTTCTGCCTCGGATATCGACCCGTTGGAAATGGCGAGCCTAGGTAATCTTGACTGTACCTCTGTTTTCGTGCGCAGCTGGATGATCGATACTCCTTATAAGGATAGGCATAATGTCTGTTACTTCTTAAAGGATGTGCAGAAAACCTTACAGAAAATGCAGGCCGATTTTCCCAATCTCTGCGATATCTATACCATGAGCATCCACCCAACTTATGAGGAACTGGCAATGGCTGTGGGGTTTCAAAAAATTGGCGGCGATCCCAAATCATCGCTTTACTGGGTATACACATCCTTAGACCAATTTGTAACCTTGGACATTGAGCAAGCTATCTCCAGCCTTTACTTTGCGTCTCCTGCGGCGGCAGTTTAGTGGAAAGGGGAGGAGCTATTTTCTTTGAAAATGACAGCAATTTGTAACTGCCGATGTCAGCATTCACCCCTCTAGTGCCCTAATCTTGGGGGGAGCCGGATTTTGTCTGTACTCTACGGCAAAGTCTTTCTCAAGTAGGAGACTAGAGGAATCGCTTTGAGCGCAGAATAATAAAATAGGGTTAATCAGTATTGGTTTATAGCCCTGAGACTTTAACTAATAGCTATCAGCCATTAACAATTCGCCATTATCAATGACTGAGATTCCCTTAGACCGTGCTGTTAAGCGGTATGAGCAGGCGATCGCCACCCTTGAAACAGCAGGTGAGACGCTATCAGCCGAACAAATTTTAGAAGTTCTCGTAGCTCGCGATGCCATTCAAGCAGTAATTAATGATACTACTCAGGATAATCCAGGGAGTTTAATTGCCAAAGTCAACGAACTAGATCTTCGCCTTAGGAAACAGACTGACGCAATTAATCGTGTAGTCACA
The DNA here is from genome assembly GCA_003505715.1 of Cyanobacteria bacterium UBA8803. Taxonomy (GTDB): domain Bacteria; phylum Cyanobacteriota; class Cyanobacteriia; order Cyanobacteriales; family Coleofasciculaceae; genus UBA8803. The sequence goes on from DNXU01000315.1 coordinate 8,833, forward strand.
TTAGCTGATCTGCGGGAGATTATTAATCCCCCCCAGAAAGATTGGTGGTGGTTGCTCGATCCCCCTCAACCGCTGCCTTGGTTGGATTACTATGATTGGCTGTGGATTTCCCTGGCTCTAGCATTCCTAACCGCATCTGCTAGCCTCACGGTCGATATTGCTCAGCGCCTTTTGAGTAGTGGTTCCAATCAAATGGGCATCCTGGGTATTGTTGGTCAGAGTGTGTTGACGGCTTTGACAGCTGGAGGTGCATTGACGAAACCAGGACGGCAAGGAGTTGAGCATTTCCTGACTACCTTAAAAATTCCCAAACGTTTCTGGGATGAGCTGATTTGCATTTTAGCCCTATTTGTTCTATTGATTCCCCTCACCATTCAGTCACTATTACCTCAAATTGGTGATTACTACAAAAGGCTTGGGGATATAGCCTATTGTAAAGTCCAAGTGCCGAGTGCCGAGCAAGCTAAGGAATTAGCCCAGTGTCAAGTGCAATTAGCTACTGTTGAAGACCACTACAGCCGAGCTAGCAAAATTGACCCGAACGATTCGGAAGCTCACTACAAGTTGGGCTTTTTTTACGAAGACTTGCAAGAGTTTGAGCGAGCTATCAGCGAGTACCAAATTGCTGTTAAAGGAAGAATTGAAGGGGAATCTTACAAAGCTTACAGCCGCTTAGCTCGTCTGTATATTTTACACGGGACGAAACAGGACTATTCCAAAGCGATTTCCTTGCTCAACCGCGCCCTAAGCTTGGAGCTAATTAAAAAGGATAAAGAAACAACCTATGCTATCCACACTTATTTCGGTTGGACAAGGCTTGCTCAAGGGCGTCCTATTGAGGCGAGTAATTTACTCCAAGACGCCATCAAACTTTTTCCAAATAAAGCAGCTGCCCATTGCCTATTAGCCCAAGCCTTGGATCAGCAGAACGACCGCAAAGGTGCCACTACTCAGTGGGAACAATGCCTTAGCTATGCCAATCAAAAAGATCCAGATGAAGATGCCTGGATTGGCTTGGCAGTTCAACGGTTGAAAGCTAGAGGAGGTGGAGGATGAAACCTAAATTTTCTATTCTAATCATTCTAACTCTCATGATGGCAATGTTAGATGGTGGGATGGCGAAAGTACAACCCAAACCACTTGCTCAGATGATCGAGGTCAAGGGTATGGTACAGCTCAAACGTGAGGGAAGTTCAAACTGGAGCCAAACTCAGAAAGGTGAAGTATTATTTCTAGGCGATCTCCTGCGCGTCCAAAGGGGTTCAAAAGGTGTGATCCGGTGTACGTTGGATTTAACTCAGTGGACAGTACCCGATGATGGTTTGCCTAGAGGTGTGGCGAATACCTGTTCTCCACCAGAATAGAGGTGG
>DNXU01000315.1:10309-12479 GCA_003505715.1 Cyanobacteria bacterium UBA8803
TGAGGGATGAGGGATGAGAGGGATAGAGGTTTTGAGCCATTTTTTTGTACACAGTTCATGCCTGAATAATAACTAACCAAGCTTTCTCTCCCCACCAAGCATTTTGCCATTGGGGCATATTGTTGGCGCAAGGAACTAAAACTTTGTGAGATTTGACCGCAGCCAAGTCATCAATTAGGCTATCGCCATCAAAAATTTCATCCTTCTCCACAAACAAATCATCCAGCATGGAAAAATCTGGTTGGATTAATGGCTTTTTGTCTGTCTCCAAGGTTTTGCTCTCCTGGAAAATCATATCTTTTCTCACTTGTCACATTGATTACAATGTCAATCTTCAGATACTTCAGGGCAAGTTAATAAGAAATAGGTCAGATAAATTGGTGATTTTTTGGCAAAAAAATGGTGAAAAGCATCAACCTCATCCGTGATTTAACTCACCATAATGGTAAAAATGAGCTTCATAATGGTGTACAATCTTTAACACAAATTTACGAGCAGAGTCAAATCGCTCACGATGCGGGTTAAAATTTGCGGCATTACTAAACCAGAGCAAGGTCAAGCCATCGCGCAGTTAGGAGCAACCGCTCTAGGATTTATCTGTGTGAGTACTTCTCCCCGTTACGTGACTCCCCATCAAATCCGGTTGGTAGTGGAGCAATTACAACTGCCTATTGACCGAGTGGGCGTGTTTGCTGATACCAGTATTGAAGAAATCTATCAAATTGTTACGGAAGCGGGTTTGAACGCCGTTCAACTGCACGGCGGTGAATCCCTCGAATTTTGCCAAGAACTGCGCCAGTCTCTGCCTAGGATAGAAATTCTCAAAGCCTTAAGAGTAAAGACGCCCGCTAGTTTAGATCGGGCGGATACTTACGCTAGTTGTGTAGATACGCTGCTCCTCGATGCTTATCATCCTGATCAGCTAGGGGGTACGGGTAAAACCTTAGACTGGGTAACCTTGCGGCAATTTCGTCCTCCCTGTCCCTGGTTACTGGCTGGCGGTTTGACGCCGGAGAACGTCTTAGAGGCTTTGAGAGAATTACAACCTAACGGAATTGATGTATCTAGTGGAGTAGAGCGATCGCCAGGAGATAAAGATTTAAATAAAGTCGCCCAGTTGATGAAGAAACTAAGAGCTTTAATATAAGAATCTAGAGTTCATTAGTTCAGAATTTGAAAAAGTAAATATATAGGGATAATGGTGCGTTAGCTTGCGCATAACGCACCGTACTAATAAGTCACATTTGCTCAAACCAAAACGGGTTGGGAGTCTAATTCACAAACTTGTACTTCTCGACGGGAAACAATCCGCAATTCATGGGGATAGCGTGGGCGCGGATCGTCCACTAACCAGATCGGAGGCACCATCATGGCTTCATAGTAATCAATCTGATGCAAAACCCCTGGTTTGTCTTTGAGTTCTACAGTAGTCCCCGGTAGATACTCAAACATTTCATCCCAATCGATAGCTGATTCGGTTTTCATAGTACTAAACCAATCTGATACCTACAACTCTTGCCTGCCAATGCCAGCCCAGGAATCAACAATACATTGTTGATTTGGAGGGGCGATCGCATCGGAAACTAATCCCTTCAATCAGCAATAGAATTGGCTTCTATCCAGAACAACTTCACCATGATCCGGTACCCAAGCAGCCCAGGTGTCTGAGGATTCCTGACAAAGCAACTTGGCTTCGTCAAAACCATATTCGCTGGGAGGCTGGATCAACTTGACCCAAGCATCACGGTTGTAAGTTATGTGGCAAACTGGGTTCCAGCCTGAAGCGATCGCTCTCTCTAACGCGGGTGCTGGTAGACCAATTGCATAGCTCGTTTGAAGGGACATACTTTTTCTCCGTCTCAAATCTATTAAAACTAGTGACAAGCGCTTCCCCTCAGCCGAACCAGGGAGAAGTTAGTAAAATAATTTCTGTATTCATTTTTACAAGATGAGGGCGCTATCGCTTAATCCTAGAGGAATAAATTAACAAATCCTGACAAAGTTACGCTGATGCTGTTCAAAATTCTGGTTATTCTGCATACCCTGGGAGCTACCGTCTGGACGGGCGGACATCTGGTGCTGGCAGTCACCGTTTTGCCCCCTGCCCTCAAGCATCGTGAACCTGATCGCATCCATCAGTTTGAAGAACACCATCTAGCAATCGGGAGCG
>DNXU01000126.1:0-3121 GCA_003505715.1 Cyanobacteria bacterium UBA8803
CCCCCATTCCCCTATTCTCCATTCCCCATTCCCCATTCCCCATTCCCCAATCCCGACTCCCGACTCCCGACTCCCCATTCCCCATTCCCTATTCCCCAGTGTGTAGAAAAAATCAAAAAAGTATATAAATATTAAAATCAGCAGGTCGCTCCCGTACCTGGTTTATTGAGGTAGATAGCTTGATGTCCCCCATGATTGCCCCTGAACAAATTGATCGGATTGTTTGGAACCAACATCACGACCCCTTTGAAGTCCTAGGTCCCCATTGCCTCGAGCAGGATGGGAAGACTATCTGGGTAGTACGGGCTTATCTACCGAATGCAGAGGCAGCATGGGTAGTGCGCCCAGAAGAACGGATAGAATACCCGATGCAAACGGTTCATCATCCCCACTTTTTTGAAGCGACCATTGAGACGCCTGAATTAGCGAATTATCAACTACGGCTTAAGGAAGGAGAACACGAACGAGTAATCTACGATCCCTATGCCTTCCGCTCTCCACGTCTGACGGAATTTGACCTGTACCTATTTGGGGAAGGAAATCATCACCGCATCTACGAAAAACTGGGAGCGCATATTACAGAAATAGATGGTGTGCAAGGCGTATACTTTGCCGTCTGGGCCCCCAATGCCCGTAACGTTTCAATATTAGGCGACTTTAATAACTGGGATGGTCGCAAACACCAGATGCGTAAAGGTGCCACTGGTATCTGGGAACTTTTTATCCCCGAAGTGGGTGTTGGAGAACATTACAAGTATGAGATCAAAAACTATGAGGGTCATATCTACGAAAAATCTGACCCCTATGGTTTCCAGCAAGAAGTTCGACCGAAAACCGCCTCTATTGTCACTGACCTTGATGCCTATAGTTGGAACGATAGCGACTGGTTGGAACGGCGGCGACATACCGATCCCTTAACTCAACCGATTTCGGTTTATGAAGTTCATCTAGGGTCTTGGCTTCATGCGTCCTCCGCTGAACCTGCCAAGTTACCCAACGGCGAAACCGAACCAGTAGTGGTGGTGTCTGACTATAAAACCGGTGCCCGCTTCCTCACTTATCGAGAATTGGCTGACCGCTTGATTCCCTACGTCAAAGAGTTAGGATTTACTCACATTGAGCTGCTGCCGATCGCCGAGCATCCTTTTGATGGCTCTTGGGGTTATCAGGTTACGGGGTATTATGCTTGTACCTCTCGCTACGGGAAGCCCGAAGATTTTATGTATTTCATTGACCAGTGCCACCAAAACGGTATTGGCGTGATTGTGGACTGGGTACCGGGTCACTTTCCCAAGGATGGTCACGGATTAGCCTTCTTTGATGGCTCTCACCTTTACGAACATGCCGATCCCCGGAAGGGCGAACATAAAGAGTGGGGAACGCTGGTGTTTAACTATTCCCGTCATGAAGTTCGTAATTTCCTGGTGGCTAATGCCTTGTTCTGGTTCGATAAGTACCACATTGATGGCATTCGAGTGGATGCAGTAGCTTCCATGCTCTACCTTGACTATGCCCGTAAGGATGGAGAATGGGTAGCTAACCAGTACGGTGGACGGGAGAATATTGAGGCGGCAGACTTCCTACGTCAGACGAATCACGTTATTTTTAGCTACTTCCCTGGTGTTCTCTCAATTGCTGAGGAGTCAACTGACTGGCCGATGGTGTCCTGGCCTACTTATGTGGGAGGTTTGGGCTTTAATTTCAAGTGGAACATGGGTTGGATGCACGACATGCTGGACTACTTCCACATGGACCCTTGGTTTCGCCAGTTTCACCAGAATAACGTCACCTTCAGCATGTGGTATCACCACAGTGAGAACTACATGCTAGCGCTATCTCACGACGAGATTGTCCACGGTAAGAGCAATATCATTGGCAAGATGCCGGGAGATACCTGGCAGAAAATGGCCAACATGCGTTGCTTGTTTACCTATATGTTCGCTCACCCCGGCAAGAAGACTCTATTTATGAGTATGGAGTTTGGGCAGTGGAGTGAGTGGAATGTTTGGGGCGATTTGGAGTGGCACTTGCTGCAATACGATCCCCATCAAAAGTTGAAGCTGTTTATGAGCGACCTGAATCATCTTTATCACACCGAACCTGCTCTCTATACCCAGGATTTTGCTCAGCCCGGATTTGAGTGGATTGATTGCAGTGACAATCGCCATAGTGTGGTATCGTTTATTCGTCGCTCTAAGGAGCATGAAGATTTTATTGTCACGGTCTGCAATTTTACGCCTCAGCCCCACAGCCACTATCGGGTAGGGGTTCCAGAAATGGGCTTTTACACCGAGTTGTTTAATAGCGATGCCCGCGAATACGGGGGTAGCAATATGGGGAATTTAGGGGGTAAATGGACGGATGAGTGGTCGTTCCACAATCGACCCTATTCCCTAGATTTGTGTTTGCCACCTTTAGGGGTGTTGATCCTGAAGCTGGATCGAGAGAAAACAGCAGCGGCCATGCAGCCTGCCGAGTAATAGTTCCATCCCTTGTTAGTTAATAGTCATTAGTTATTAGTGTTTAGCTTGTAACTAATGACTAATCCTAGTTTTGCCTACCTACTGATCGTCCGCATTCTCATACTTTTACTTAATGGTCATTTAGGTTTTGATAACTGTAGAAGGTGTAGGTATCAAACAAGGCTCCTGCCAAGCTACAGGTAACGCCAATCACGATCGCTCCTTCGATGGGACTACCATTCCCAAAGATAGAGAGGAACTTCCACAGATCGGTGACACCCGTCTGACCGATGATTTCCAATCCAGGGACGTATCCAATTAGACAGACAATAACTAACAACCCTGCTAACAGCACCAGCGGGGCAATAAAGCTGATAATAACCGTTAACAACAGAGACCGGAGAAAAGTGGGTAAAAAGCTCATAAATTGGCTCGCTAGAGTAGGTAAACTAAATGGGAGTGCCCAGGCTAATATTTAAGGCACTGTTACCAGGATAGGGGCGATCGCTCCGGATAACGGAAAATGTCAGAAATCTTAAATTAGCCTTAAGAAACTTGTTGAAACTCTGTGAATTTTACTCATAAAGCTGTAAAGTACTGAAATTGTGATCTCCTTTACTTGTAGTGGAAAACAGTATTTTGGGTGATGGGTAATTGGT
>DNXU01000126.1:3244-6678 GCA_003505715.1 Cyanobacteria bacterium UBA8803
GCTTTCGCGTAACGCACCCTACATAGGGACAATGGCGCATTAGCTTTCGCGTAACTATGGCTTTCATCCACTACTTAAAAGAGAGTGGCTCTCAGCTTCTACCCTGGTAGACTTTCATTAAGACTCTTGCAAAAAAAACCTGTGTTTAGTCCGACCCGTAACCGGATTATTTTGTGTTTGGGTGCTCTACTACTAACTGTCCTCAGCAGCTTACCCTTCCCAACCGCACCCAGTTCAGCCCAATCTCAGACAGCTGTTCACTCTCTGCCTGTAGAAGAACTAGTTCAAGGATGGCAATACCGCTGGGGTGACTCTCCAGTGGATGAGACAGGCATTCCTGTATGGACTAAACCACAGAGATCTAGCTCTGACTGGCAGTCGTTTCAGTTTCCTAATAGGTTAGAGCAGCCACCAGAAGAAACATCTCAAATTCTGTGGTTGCGCGTTCCTTTGCCCGCTCAGCAATGGCAATCTCCAGCTCTTTATGTGGGAGCTGTCCCCTACATCTTGGATGTTTATCTGGAGGATGAACTCCTCTATACTCAATTGCTGCTGGATGCTAAGGGTGAAGTAAAATTAGCAGATTACCAGTGGCCTATTGTTCGCCTCGATCGCGATTTTTCCAATAAAGACCTCTTCTTTCGCGTTTATGTAGGTAACAATGCTTCAATTTATGTTGGTTTGTTCGATCGAGTCCTGCTGGGAAATCAGGTCAGAATCATCCAACGCTTCTTTAAACAAAAACTTGATGCTTTATTAGGCTTGTGCTTTATTGCCCTGGGAGCAATTACCCTTTTCTATTCCTTAGGTAGGTCAGGCAAAAAAGCTTATTTGTATTTCGGGCTACTCACCACCTTGGTTGGCTTTTATGCCGTAGCCCCCTCACCCCTGATTCGGTTGTTTTGTAAAGACTTTGCCGTTTTAAACTTTTTTGAGTATACCTCGTTTTACCTCATCCCTGTTGGTGTTTGCCTGTTTTTTGAAGAAATGTTCGGTGCGGGCGATCGCTCAATTATCCGGCGTCTCTGGCAAATCCATCTTGCTTATGCGGTTTTGGCCTTGGTGTTAGTGGCGACAAAAACCATTTCTTGGAGCCAAACCGTCAGCCCCGCTCAGTTATTAGTCTTATGCACCGCTCTAATTTTATTAGTGAGTGCTATTAAAATCTCTTTCGCCGGAAATGCCGATGCCAAATTATTTATATCCGGCTTTATCATCCTTACCCTATCGGGAGTGAATGATATTTTAATTTATCGGATTTCCTGGATTAATTGGTATCAAAAGGTTTTCCCGTGGGGAACTTTGATTTTCATCCTTATCTTAGGATTAATTTTAGAACACCGCTTTACGGAAGCCCGCAAATTACTGCAAAGTTATGCCTTAGAGCTAGAAAGTAAGAATGCGGCTCTGGAAAAACTGGATCAGCTGAAGGATGAATTTTTAGCCAATACCTCCCACGAACTCAAAACCCCCCTCAACGGTATTATCGGGATTGCCGAGTCGCTCATTGACGGTGCTACTGGCAAATTGCCCGAACCAACCGTCTTTAATCTGGCCATGATTGTCTCTAGTGGCCGCCGACTGAACCAACTCGTTAACGATTTGCTGGACTTTTCCCAACTAAAGCACAAAAAGATCGAACTCAAAATTAAACCACTGGGAATGCGGGAAATTGCCGATGTGGTTTTAACCCTGTCCCAACCCCTGATTGGTTCTAAACCCTTACAACTTATTAATCAAATTAACCCGAATATTCCCCCAGTAGATGCCGATGAGAACCGAGTGCAACAGATTTTGTATAATCTGGTTGGCAACGCCATTAAGTTTACCGAACGCGGCACCATTGAAGTTTCCGCTACCCCCCTCGAAAATTGGCTGGAAATTACCGTTGCCGATACCGGAATTGGCATCCCAGCAGAGAAATTCGATCGCATCTTTGAATCCTTTGAACAAGCTGATGGCTCAATTGGTAGAGAATACGGCGGTACGGGATTGGGTTTGGCCGTCACTAAGCAGTTAGTAGAACTTCACGGCGGTAGCATTCGCGTTGAGTCTACCGTCGGCGTGGGGTCGCGGTTCACCTTTACCCTACCGCGATCGCAGGGTCAAGTAGAGAGCCAATTTCCAGGGGTCATCTCTAAGCTACAAGAATCTCCTGCTATTACAGCAGTTGCCGATAACATCTTGATGGATGGGGACGCCTCTAAAAACGGGCAAGAGGGAGCGTTTCATATCTTGATCGTGGATGACGAACCCGTCAATCTTCAGGTGATAGCCAATCATCTTTCCCTGCAAAATTATGCCATCAACCAAGCCTCGAATGGGATGGAAGCATTAGAGATCATTCGCCGGGGTTTTAAACCTGACCTCATCTTGCTCGATGTGATGATGCCGAAAATGACGGGTTACGAACTCTGTCAAAAAATCCGCGAGCAATTTCTGCCTAATGAACTGCCTGTGGTGCTGCTGACGGCCAAAAATCAGGTGTCGGATTTAGTGGAAGGATTTGCCGCAGGAGCAAATGATTATTTGACCAAGCCTGTTTTGAAAAACGAATTGCTGGCGCGGATTAAAACCCATCTGCGGTTAGCCAAAATTAATGCTGCTTACGGACGCTTCGTTCCCCACGAGTTTCTCCAATTTTTGGAGCGCGAGAGCATCATCGATGTCCAATTAGGTGACCAAGTGCAGCGAGAAATGACGGTGCTGTTTTCCGATATCCGCTCTTTTACCAGTCTATCGGAGCGGATGTCGCCGAAAGAAAATTTCGACTTTATTAATACCTACTTGAGTCAGGTGAGTCCAGTGATTCGCCATTATCACGGCTTTATTGATAAATATATCGGGGACGCTGTAATGGCACTGTTTCCCCAGACAGCTGACAATGCCTTGCAGGCAGCCATTGAGATGCAAAAGCAAGTCTCGCTCTATAACCAGCAGCGTCAAGAGTGGGGTGAAAAGCCAATTGCCATCGGCATTGGTTTGCATACAGGCAATTTGATGTTGGGGACAGTCGGGGAACCCCAGCGCATGGAAACTACTGTAATTTCAGATGCTGTAAATTTGGCCTCTCGTTTGGAAGGTTTAACCAAGGTTTATGGCGTGGATATTTTAATTAGCGAACAAACCCTTTCTCGCCTGGATAATTCTGCTAAATACGCCTATCGGTATCTCGATCGCGTCACGGTGAAGGGCAAAAGCAAACCTGTAGCCGTGTTTGAAGTCTATGATAGCAACCCCACACACCTCATTGCCCTTAAGGGTCAAACCCATAGTGAGTTTGAAGAGGGAGTGGCGCTTTATGTGGAGCAACAATTTGCAGCAGCGCAGCGTCTCTTCGAGCAAGTTTTACAGCAGAATGAGCAGGATCGGGTAGTTGAGCTATATATAGAGCGCTGTCAGCAAGCTGTTAGAGAGGGATGAGGGATGAGGGA
>DNXU01000126.1:6881-9760 GCA_003505715.1 Cyanobacteria bacterium UBA8803
AGGGATGAGGGATGAGGGGAGAAAAAATTTTTGTTACTTTTTTGTGAGTAAAAAGCTCATGATTGTTTATTTTATTTAGAGCCAGAGCTATCGAGCTAGGTTATGCCTATACCATAATTTTACCAATTATTGCTAACTTATAAGCTGGAAAAATGAACAAGGTAAATGGAAAAGCTTTACTTGGTAAGGCTATAGCAGGTCTGGGGATAGTTTTCATGGCGGCACCGTCAGCCCATGCTGGTACTTTGCACAACGGTTGGCATTATGCCATCGATTCGTTTACTGATGGGGTTACGGGTGGGGTTATTGGTGCCGACGGTGCTTTTGAGTTCTATAGCCTTGCCCTTCGGGAGGAAACCGAGCATATTTTCGTCGCTATCAATACGAATCTGCTCTTAAGCGGTTATGAGGATAGCACAGCCACGAATGGCAGCATTGCCTATGGGGATTTATTCTTTAATTTCTCAAGTAACGATTTCAAGACTGCCAGTACCAAGGAGGAATTGTTCGCTATCCGCTTTAGTGTAGTTAATGACTCTGGAGTGAATGAAGTAGGGGTTTATAGTAATGTCACGGCTAAAAACGTCAGCCAGTATAATGTGGGATTTAGTAACTTAGAGGAATACAATACCTATGTAATCCCAACGGGAGGCATTCCGACGCTGGGAGATTTGACCAGCCAAGACCCTTACTTGGAACAAACTGGCGAATGGACAATTCTTAATGCGATCGCTTCTGGTAGAAAGGTGGGAGATATTAATTTTGTGGATAACACGACGCTGACTTCCCTGGGGCTTGATTTCAATTATTTCAATGCTGTCGGTTCCCAAACCATTGGCTTTAAATTTGCTAAGGATTTGCTCCCCAGTGGCAATTTTATTGCTCATATTCTAGCGGAGTGCGCTAATGATGGTATCGCCCTGAAGGGAGAACTTCAGGTTAAGGAAGCTAAGAACGTACCCGAACCTAGTAGTGTTGGTGCGTCGATCCTATTTGGTTTAGCTATGTTAGCTTTTAATCGAAAGAAAATACCTCATTAGGGCTTGCTGAATAAATCTTTTGGTGGGGGTAGGTAACTCTTAACAGTTTTACTGTAGCTTTAACCTGATTATTTCTGAAAAAATGCCAGAATTTTGAGTTAAGAGAAAGCTACATCTGGCACCTTTAAAGAGCCAAAAAGCGTTAAAAGCCTTGCCTACTCTGAGATCCACCTTTATTCAGCAAACCCTACTCAAAACTGGTTGAGATAGCTTATAGTAAAAGTTCAATAGTTGAAGTGTTGAGTTTTGACTCATCTTATTAGTTCAGGTTATTAGTCAGGGAGAGCGGGTAGTGAATTGGTTGTCCAAGAATGTTTATGCAGTGCCAAATCAGCCTCAAGCCCAAAATTACTATCCAGTAGCTCCGCTTTTACAAAACAATCATCATACCCTCAACACCCTCCTATCAGTAGCTGAGGCTAAGGAAAGTTACCAGTTCCAACCATCAGCAGAGTGTCAACTCCCCAGTGGATGCCCCAGAATACCTCCCTCTATTCAACTGCGCTCCTATCAGCGGCAAGCAGTTGCTAACTGGTTTGCCAATCAGGGGCGAGGTACGCTGAAGATGGCAACAGGTAGCGGCAAGACAATTACAGCAATAGCGATCGCTACGGAACTATATCAAAAAATCGGCTTGCAAATTTTACTAATTGTCTGCCCTTACCGTCATCTCGTTACCCAATGGGCGCGAGAATGCCAGAACTTTAATCTAGATCCTATCCTAGCATTTGAGAGTGTGAGGAGTTGGCAGAGTCAACTCTCGACAGCGCTTTACAACCTGCATTCTGGCAACCAGCATTTTGTCTGTGTCATTACCACCAATGCCACCCTCATCACCCCAGGCTTCCAGTCCCAGTTAAGGTACTTTCCCGATAAAACTCTGATTGTGGGAGATGAAGCCCATAACCTCGGTTCCCGAAGAGTGGAAGAGAACTTACCTCGCAATATTGGCTTGCGTCTTGCTCTATCCGCCACACCAGAACGGTATTTTGATGATGGCGGGACACAGGTTATATTTGATTACTTTGGCCCTGTCTTGCCACCGGAACTGACTCTAGCCGATGCAATTCGCCAAGGGGCACTCGTCCATTATCTCTACCATCCTATTTTGGTAGAATTAACGGAAACTGAAACGAAAGCCTATGCCAGATTAACCAAAAGAATTGGTTGGATACTCAATAAAGAGGAAACTGTTGATATTGAGAACAATGACACCGTCACGTCTTTGTTAATGCAACGTGCCAGATTAATTGGGGCAGCGGCTAATAAGTTAATCGCCTTGCGCCAATTAATGGTTGGGCGTTTGCATACGTCCCACACCTTATTTTATTGTGGTGATGGTTCGGTAGAAGGAGCATGGAGCGAAGAGGATAACCGTCAGTTGGCAGCCGTAACTCGGTTGTTAGGGGCAGAATTAGGTTATCGGATCAACACTTATACGGCACAGACACCTCTGTCAGAACGGGAAGAGTTGCGGCGTCAGTTTGAGACGGGAGAATTGCAGGGTTTGGTAGCAATTCGCTGTTTGGATGAAGGGGTTGATATTCCAGCTATTCAAACGGCAGTAATTCTTGCCAGTAGCGGCAATCCTCGCCAGTTTATTCAACGTCGGGGACGAATTTTACGCCCCCATCCCGGCAAGGAACGGGCTATCTTATTCGACATGATTGTATTGCCCCCAGACTTAGGGCGAGAAACCATAGAAGTTGAACGCAATCTGCTTAAAAAAGAGTTGAAACGATTTTTAGAATTTGCTGACTTAGCTGATAATGCGGGAGAAGCGAGAATGAAGCTGCTAGAGCTTCAGAAACGATTTGGCTTGATGGATATGTGAGGGAT
>DNXU01000128.1 GCA_003505715.1 Cyanobacteria bacterium UBA8803
AGCCTCCTGCCGAAATAGGTGAGTGGGAAAATAGCAGCAATGGCAAAGCCAATCAAGGGCAAACTCAACCATTGCCCTGGCAGTAACCACCAACTCACCAGCCCAACTGCGAGCATAGCTAAAGAACCGTTGACTAGGCGAATTGCCCCTAATCGGTTAACCAAAACTCCGAGCATTACCCGAGCGATCGTAAATCCCATCCACAAGGCACTGATGCTATATCCTGCTGTAGATGCAGGAATATCTCGACTGACATGCTGAACCGTGTAAACCCAATTTCCCAACGATGCTTCTGTGCCCACATTGACTAGCAAAAATAGACCCGCGATTAGAACGAGCGGCGTTTTGAGGGCGAACCGGAGATTGGCTAAGGCATGGGTATGTGATGCTGCCGTCCGCACCATCATTGGTTGGTAACGAGTGATGATAATCCAGACGACTCCCCCAATTAACAGGACAACAATGCTGGCAATGACAAAATAAACCTGCCGCCAGTTCAACCCCAGCATGAGGAGAGTTGTGGCGATCGCCGGTCCCAACAATGCCCCAATCCCATAAAAAGCGTGCAACAGTCCGATCCACTTGGCATCCTGTTGATCGCTCACCATATAGGTGTTAATGCCTGCATCAATCAACCCAATACCCAAACCCAGTAAGGTTCCTACCATAACCATCATGAACCAGGCAGTAGCCAACCCATAGATTACCAAAGCCGTTGATAGGGTGATGGCAGCGACTAATAGCATAGGTGCCAGTCCTAGACGACTACCGATCAGGCTACTACTGAAAGCAGCAAGCACGTAGCCGCTGATTTGACTTATAAACAGAAACGTTACGGTTGCAGGGGTAAGATCGAATGTTTTCAGAATCGAGGGCAGCAGCACGCCAAGTGCGCTTTCAGCAATGCCAATGGTGATGAAGGCGTAGAAGGCGATCGCAATCCCAATCCAAACGGGGGCAGATGCTGTAGGGTGGGGCGATCGGCGTGAAGAGGTTTTGTAACTGGGCAGATTGGGCTTCATGGGCTGACAGAGCTACTCGAAGGCATTTCCTCGCTCGCATTAAAACAGCAGTTTGAAACAAATGTCTTCGACCTTGGGGCAGTTATTTAGCTAACCTCCCCTAACCTCTGTGTCCCTCTTGTGAAACCTCTGCGTTAAAAAAAGCCATGATAGATAGGGTAAAGAAGCTAAACCTACCCTAGAATGAAGCTCTTCACTATAATCACCCTCAGCTCTAACCTATTTGCCCCAGTTTCTCTAGCCTCCCCATCAACTCCACTGACTATAGTGCAAATGCAACTATCCCCACAAGCTGCCCTAGAACGACTCTTTAATACACCACAGCTGCAATCAGATTGGTTTGCACCCATTTTTCTCGATCAGATTCCCTTAACTCAAATTCAGCAAGTGATTGCAGAGTTGCAACAGGATTTAGGAGCCTATCAGCGCATTGAGCTTCAGGGCGATCGCTACCTCATCATTTTTGAACGGGGTCAGGCTGCCGCTCAAATTTTTCTCAACTCCCAAAGTCAGATTGCTGGGTTATCAATTCGACCGCAACCCAAAGCAGTGACGCTTGCCGAGGCGATCGAACAACTAAAAACCTTTCCCGGTCAGGTCAATTTTCTCGTGCTAGAAAACGGCTCTCAACTCGCCGCCCTTAACCCGGAGCAACCCTTAGCCGTTGGCTCTACCTTCAAACTAGCGGTTCTAGCTGCCTTACGCCAGCAAATTGAGTCAGGTCAACGTTCTTGGCAGGATGTAGTTGAACTCCAATCCGAGTGGAAAAGCTTACCCAGCGGAATTTTGCAAACCTGGCCGGATGGGTCTGTTTTGACCCTACAAACTCTCGCCACGCTAATGATTTCGATGAGTGACAATACCGCCACCGATATCTTAATACAAGTGCTGGGTCGAGAACCTATTGAAGCCTTCACAGAGCGCAACCGCCCCTTCTTAACCACTCGCGAAGCATTCATTCTGAAAGATTCCCAGCATCAAGACCTACTAGGGCGTTATCGAGCCAGTGGCCAAGCTGAGCAACGACAAATCTTAGCCGAAATTGCTAAATATCCCCTACCTGACCTCGATCTATCCGGAAAAACCAGCACTGGCTTGTTGAATGACAATCCCACGGCAGTAGATATCGAGTGGTTCTTTACACCTCAAGAACTATGTCAGCTTATGGCTAAGGTTGCTGAGTTGCCACTAATGAGCGTGAACCCTGGTGGAGGTCTGGCTAATCCTGATAATTGGTCTCGTGTGGCTTATAAGGGTGGTTCTGAACCGGGCGTATTGAATTTAACGACTTGGTTGGAAACCAACAATAAAACCTATTGCGTTGTAGCCACCTGGAACAATGCCGATGTTTCTTTAGATGAAACGCGCTTGTACAAACTCTACAGTGCTGTCCTCAAAGGACTGGAAGGGAAAAAGTGAGGCCATATTTACTCTTTTACCCCCTCTCTCTTTTCGGAAATTTCATGGCTCCACTCTTTAATAATAAAGGAATGATTGGGGCCGAGTTTGACGTAGTACAGAGCGTCAAAACCTTCATCCCAACGGGGTAAAACCAGTTTTTTATAAGTTACCAAAATTCCCGGTAAGGGAATAACTTGTGTCCCTTGGCGCTGAGCGTTCCGTCGCTTGCAGTCTTCCAGAACAGATTGAAAATAGTAACCCACCACGCGGAACCTCTTCTCCTTAGCAGGAATAATATAGCGAGCGCGATCCTCTGGTGTAGGATTAGTATTATCGACGACGAACGGCTGTTTCGCTGTCAAACAAGCTTGGACGAGAATCTTTTCCCGATGGCGAGTTTTCAGCATATCGAGGTTAATGCGGATGTGGGTGTTAAAGTAGCGATCGCGGCAGAAGGAAGACTTGCCCGCAGCCTGAAGTCCGATCAATATCACTGCTTCCATTGGTAGCTCAAGATTTGAGACGCAGCCGCACCAGGAGGTCATTTAAATCCTGTTGGCAAGACGGTGCTTCTGGCAAAAAGCTAGACTGATATACTGCTTGCAATTCCCCATATAGCCGCTCGTATTCCCTCAGATGAAATGTCACGTTGGTGTCCTCTAATAAAGATTTTTCAGCACCTGCTAACTTACGGGCAATTAAATCTGGGATATAAGGCAATTTAAATGTTTCATTCAGTACCGCTAAGTTAGCTTCTACTGCACCAGTTTTCATCAGATAAATACCAGTAAGCAGCACTCGATAAACGTAAAGCAGCGGTTTTACTCGTCGTGGGCGTTCTTTTTCAAATAGCCGCCACTGAGTATGGGCAAAACCCAGGTAGTGATGGCTGTGGTGGCGAGTGATGCAGCCTTTTGCGATCGCTTTTAATTCCTCATGTTCCGGTGTGGTGTGGACAATTAGGGGCGAATACAACTGCTCTAAAACATAGCCATTCTTTTTTAAGAGCAGGGAAAAGAACTTTTTGATATCATGAGTGACTAAGTCAATATCCAATCCCTGCTGAACTTCCGATACTTCAATCGTTTCGCGCCCTGGATTTAGCCCCACAACCTCTTTAACTGGCAAGATATGGCTACCACGCAGATCGTAGTCAGAATCTGGCGAAGGAAAACCATACAAATGCGCCCCACTGATTGTGGCAAATAACAGAGGATATGGTTGATTAGCTATTACTGTACTTAACTGTTCCCTCATACTTCATACCTCATCCCTCATCCTTTACCATAGTCTGTCTTGCCTTGAGTAAGAAAGTATTAGCCTTTTCGTAATCTGGGCGTTCTGGTAAAGAGGTTGTGGATAAGGCTGCATCAAACTTCTGGTGTAAAGTTAGCCGCCAAGCGTTGACCTCTTCCCAGGGCATCTCGCCGCCACGAATAGCTAACAGTTGTTGCCGATACTCTTCAACTTTAACCGGAACAAAGCCCTCTTTGAGAATGGTGATGCCTGATAGGAGCAGGCGAATGAGGTGCATAGCGTGTTTTAACCGGATTTCTCCTTTGGTGCGAAGGTCTTGTTCCATCTTCTTGAATTGGGACATCACGTAGCCGTTATAGGTTTGGTAAACCAGTTGGGATAGAAAAATTTCTCGCAGTGCTAGTAGTTCTTCGGCTAGGGGTGTTGCGGTTTCTACCAGTGGCGTGTACAAACACTCTAAGACGTTCGGGTTAGCTTTCAGTGCCATGATTAAGAACTTCTGGAGTTCCCAATAGCACTCCTGAGCTTCTTTATTTTCCAATTGTTCTGGAATGCCATAGAGAGACCAGTGAATAGAAGCAGGTGGTAGGTAAATACCGCGACGGTCGATATCGGAGTTGTCATTATCCAGGCCAAATGCTCTAGAACCGACGATGCACCGATAAATCACATAGTCGTAAAGATTTAGATCGCTCTGGATATCTCCTACCTGTTGTAAACCTTCGGTTTGAAAGTGTCTGCGGATGCTGAATTCGTGCCGATAGAGGGTGACCTCAACGCTGTTAGGCAAGCGTACTCGATAGGCGTGGGAGTTATCGGTTGGTGCCTTAACCACCACACCTACTGCACCTCGCAGGCACAACAGTTCATCAGCAGAGTTTTTGATCTCGACACGGCTTACCACTTGCGTGCCAACTGGCAAGACTAAGTTAGGATTCATTGGCTCTATCTACACGGAAAAAGAGATGGCAGAAATATTTGTTTTATTATTGTAGTATATATACTACAAT
>DNXU01000394.1:0-3257 GCA_003505715.1 Cyanobacteria bacterium UBA8803
AACTTTGAGAATTACCGAATTAGATGCTTGCTTAATTGGAGCTTTAATTATTGATTTAGCATACTAAGTACTGAAGAACCTAATTTGTTCTATTTTTTGTGATTTTTCTGGTGGGTCTTTGGCATATAAATAAATCCATAAATTTGTATCTATAAAAACTTTATCGATCATAGATTTCGTCTCGATTAAATTTATACTCACTAGGAAGTTTAAATGAATATTTTTTGACGTGTTATAGAAATCTATGAATCTTTGTTACTTTAGATTCTCTCTGTTGCGTTACTTCCGTTTCATCAGTCTCAAAAACCATAACTTTGAGAGTTTTTCCCTCAAGGTCTGAGTTGAGTTTTTCACTCAAAACAAGATTACCATTAATATATTTAGCTTCTAGAATTTTAATCATGTGCTTCTCTTGTTAAAGGTTGTTTTTTTTCAGGGTAGCGTTTTGGGTATATTCAGTCTAACGATATCCCCGACTTCTCGAAGAAATCGGGGATATGAATCGTTAAGCAACAGCGTATCCGGTGTGCTGTCGCACGTAAGGCGGATGAAAAGCTAAAACAATTTTGTCTTTGGGAACTCCGGCGGCGACGAGTTCATCAGTAATTCCGTCTTCTGTCCCATCAAAATGAATCCAGAGTTTTTCATTAAGGATTTGAACGTGAATTAGGCAGTGATGAATATGCTTTTTGCCGTCCCAGCCTTCGTTCATTAGGAGAAAGTGGTTCCGGTCTTCGCTGACAATCACGATACTATTAATCTGTCCGTGAATATGGGGAATGCTGGCATATTCTGCAAGGATTTTGTGGATGTAGTTGCGATATTGGTCTAATGTATCCATTTGACGATAACCTCCTCAATTGGGTCGAAAATAATGAGTTTAATGGGATGATTGGCTAGAACAATTTGTACAATTGGTTCGGAGAAAAAATCCACATAGATTTCTTCTCGAATGGCAAGATACAAAATGCGGTCTGGTTCTGTAATTGCTAAGAGTTCGGCGTAGAGAATATATTGTCCCAAAGCATTTTGTAGGTCTTTGACTGGAGATGGACTAATAAAGCTTTTGACTTCAACAGCTATTTTCTGACCCTGACGTTCGGCTGTTAAAGGTTTTTCGGCAGCTAAATCTACGAATACATCCCGTTTGCCAGCAGACAACGTGAATGATTCGTTCGTAATTGTCCACCCGTCTTTCTCCAAAGCAGTTTTTACGGTGTCGTGGTAGATGTCCTTTGCCATACGCTATTCTCCAAAAAGGCTGGGCTGCTGGACGTTGGTTTGAGTGGATTTGGTGGCTTTTGGTTTGCGGCTCTTCTTTGATTTTGCCTTAGTCTCAGCGTGTTTTCCGCCCAAGATTTCTGCTTCGTGGCGTTTTTGGTTTAAGTCGAGGAGTCGCGCTAAGCTAAGACTTCATCGTGAATTTCTTCGGGCCAGCGGTAACGCCAGGGTTTCTTGCGTCGGCTGTTTTCGTCTTCCTCTTCTTCGTAGTCTAGTAGGAATTCGCAATCGGTGGGGATGTCTGTCCAACCGTAGGCATCCAGCACGGCTCGATCCATTTTGGCGTGAAGTTCGCGTAGTTTCAGGATATCAGAGTCCCGTACCGTTCCGGAAGTCGCTGACGCGCCTACGTCTGGGTCATGGAAGCGGTTATAGGTGTCGGTAAGTCCCTGGTTGTTGCGAACCATTAAGTCAGCGCGGAATTCGTAGTATTCTTTGCCAGCGGTTTCTAGGGTGGGGTTGGTTTCCCAGTTTTCGGGGAAGGGGAAGGTTTCAAAGCAGTCAGAAGGAGAGTAATTGAGGTCATCCTTCATTGTGGAGGAGAAGAATCGTGCCCAGATTTCATGAATACGCGATTGCAGGATACAGAATGTAGAGTAGGTGTCAAAGGCAAAGACATTAAGTTTATGAGAGTAAACCATTTTATTTGGTAAGAATGCAAATGATAGATGCTTACCAATAATGCAGCAGACTAACACCAGATCGCACTGCGCGATCGCTCTAAACAAAGCAGGCGTTGTCTCTCCAAATCGCCACCAATACCTGGCACGAATTTCTCGTTTTTGAGCTAATCGTTGTGGTTTAACTTTCTCCTCTACAATTTTCATCAAATCAGGGTATTCTATCGCCTCAGCTTCGCTCAGTCAGTCCTCGCTATCTCACTCAACAATCTCCCGTTCACGGCGGCATCTGCCGTCTGGAATCCTCGCAGGAGTTCCCAAAGTGCATCAAGTACTTGGTCTGCTAACTTGGTGGAAACCTCTGCTTGATAATCTCGGCTATCACTCAGAAGTTTGGGGAGGCGACGCTCAGAAGGCACATTGAACAGCCGAGCCGCTCCTAACAGCATATCCAGTGCGCCCAAGATGAGGCGACCTGGCACCTCAGACATCGCTTGCACTGGAAAAGTCAGGTGTCCTGATGATTCCCCTCGCGGCGCATAAACTATGCGTAAATGTGTCCCATTGTCAAGTAACCCGATGAGAATTTCTGTTTCTCGTAACAGTCGCTCAAATTTTTCCTGAACCGTCGCCCTCCAACCCTGCCCTTTCTCAACAGTCAGGTCTATCTCATCAAGAGACTGCCCCGGCGTGACCTCCTGTATCAGCATCAGCCACGAGTCACTATCAGGATCGCGAACGGCATAGGTAGGCTTGAGAGTTTCACCATAGTCAGGCAGCACGATTTCCAATTGCTGAGGCAGCGCTTCCTGTCCCGATGCCCCTACCAAATCTTCTGGCATCCACTCCAACACCTGTTCGGCGAATGCCGGGAAGTCTTTAATCCATGCCTCTTCTCCACTGGTTGTGCCTGGAATTGGATCAGCGCAGACAAGATCTCGCAGTCTTTCCTGTACGTCTACTACTCGTGTCCGGTCGATAACCGCTTGTGCCTTGACCACTGCTGGAGGCGAGACCACCAAACCGACAGGTTGGAGGAGTCCAAGCCATTCCTTATGCCGGAAAATTTCTGGATCGGTTGCCATCCTCGTAAATATAGAGAAAAGCACAGTCTTCTTATTTTAAACCATCCTGCTGCTTGTTGTCGAAGTTAGGTTATGTTAGTCCTTTTTTACTCATTTCAAAATGGCTTAAAAATATAGGATTTCTATTTGAGAGTAAACATATTATACATATCAAATTTAATCCCACAAGCTGTTATCCCGCAGTGGACTTAAGTCCACTGCTCACAGCTGAAGTCCATTGAAATGGACTATAACACACCCTACTAACTTTGGTAACTTTTAATACAGAGGT
>DNXU01000394.1:3322-11329 GCA_003505715.1 Cyanobacteria bacterium UBA8803
CCCATTCCCCATTCCCCATGGGCTAAACTGTCTGTACTAGCTTGACGAGGAGTTTAAGAATACTGAGGATGGCATACAGTTCGTTGCCTGGATTGACTAGGCTGAATAACCTCGACATAGCATATTGGGGAATAGGTTGACGAATCAACTTCAAAAACAGGAAATTTCTGCCGTTGGTAATCATTCCGAAAGTAGGTAACTCAGGCGTTGGACTTGCCAGCATATAAGATAGAAGCTGCGCTCTGCCTTCATCGACATCGACTGCTGCTCGTTTGGCTTCGATCGCCAATACCCAGAGCTTTTCAAACAGAACCAACACATCTACGTTGCCTTTAATCAGGGTTCCCTCATCTTCAGTGGTAATTTGAAACGATTGCTCTGATTTAATATGCAAAGGCTTGAGATAAACCTCAGCCAAATCTAACAGGGGAGATAACACAACCATTTTGACTGTGTTTTCTAATAAGGGAGGATACTCCAGAAGATTGGTAAAACTGGTCTTGACGCGATCGACACGTCGTTTTTCTTCTTCTGTCAGTTCTGGTAGGTTATCCTGCCATTCTCGAAAGAATTGCTCATCTTCTATTAACTGCAACCCGAACAGCTCGTTGAGTTCGTGTAAGGTAACGGCTTTTGCTTGTAGGGTTTGAACCATAACGTTGGACTCCCGGTTATTTTATAATGTTAGAACTTACGCATTGTGCCCCCNNCCCCCTAACCCCCCAAATCTGGGGGGAAAAAGAAATTTCTCCCCCCAGGATTGGGGGGTCGGGGGGGCGCAATGCGTAAGTCCTAATCATATGAAATTGGTATTGTTTACAATGAGGTGTTGGGATCTTGTACCAAGGGTCAAACCTACTAACTTGACACAGGCCACAGATACACCAGGCCCACAGGCTCTACTCGGTCTGCCTTCACCTGATAGGCTTTCTCAATCCGCTCTGGTTCCTTAATAAGGTCTTCCTCCAGTTCTGCTACCCGAATTCGCCAATGTCGGCGGTCTGCTTCTAATTGACGGAACTCATTATCTATAAAATCGAGTGTGAGCTGTCGATACTCCTGTTGTGTTTCCTTTTCTCGTTTCAAGATGCGATCGCGTTGTTCCTCCAAAAGCTTTTTCATCTCTGCCGCTTCTTTGTGTCCCCGCTCTTGTAGCTTCTTCTTAGCTCGTTCGGTCAATACCTCAGCTCGACGATCTAAGTGGGGAATTAAATCTTCCACATCTCTTGGTGCATAGGCTTGGAAACGGTCTTGAACGGAGGGAGACACATCTCGTAGTCGGGGAGTTGCCAGAGAATGTTCTAGTACCTCAAGCGCGTCTTCCTTCTCACTTTCCGTTAACGGGCGCAGCCGTCCTCGCCCTCGTGCTTCAGGAGCAATCCACTCAGCCGCCACAGTAATAATTTCATCATGAAGTCTGGCCGCCCGTTCTCCATAGAGAGACAGCCTACCCAATACAATCACCTTAGGTACTGGGTCATCGGTCATGCAAACACAAGCACGGGTTAGTTCATCGTAGAGAAACCCATCAGTGGAATCAGCAGCTGCGATCGCTTCTTTCAGTCTGCATTCCTCACTAACCCGAATCCCTTGGTCGAGCAGCTTCGAGATATTCTTTTCAACCACAGGAGACAAACTACCCAGCTCGTCTTGAATCGTTGCCGTTTTTCTAACGAGAACATCTAACACTCGGTCTTCAGAGCGTTGGGGCAGCACGAAGTAATGACACCGAACTACAGATTCGCGTTGCAGCTTGCGGTCAATCCTGCCATTCCGCTGCTCCATGCGGCTAGGATTCCAAGGTACGTCAAAATGGAACAAGTCAGCACAGTAGTTCTGTAAGTTGACCCCTTCTCGTGCTGCATCCGTGGCAATCAGAATTCGCAGGGGATGCTGAGATGGGTCGGCATTAAAAGCGGCTTTGATAGCCTCGCGGCGCTCCTCCCCCATCCCGCCATGAAACGTATCGATACGCTCGTTTTCTCGGTCGGAATTAGCGATCGCTATCTGAAGTTGCTGTTCCAGATAACGTTTCGTATCGGTATACTCAGTGAAGATTAACACTCGGCGATTTGTCCAGGTTGCCCCTCGCTTACCAAGGTCAGGACAAAGATTTGCCCGAATCCACTCCACTAGTTTTTCAATCCGCCCGTCCGGTTGGTAACGTGCTGCCTCGGCAATCTCGCTCATTTCCTCAAGAAGTTCCAACTCCTGTTGAGTAATCTCCAACGCAGCCGTTTGCGTGGCAACTGCCATTTGAGAATCTTCCTCTGCCTGAACCTCCTCTTCAGCCAAGTCAGCGCGATCGTCATCCGAACCTGGAGCCTGTACGAGCAAGGTAAGATTTCTGGGAGTGGCAGAAGTTCGATGCTTCTCAGCCTGACGTTCAATGGCGCTCCGATGCACTCTTAGTGTTCGAGCAAATGCTTCAATTGAAGAGAGCAATCGCTTCTGAAGCGACGTAATAACTAGGTTCGCTGCTGTCTGAGTGGATTTTGGGGCATCCCTGAGACGTTCCTCCCGCAGGGTGCGATACTCCTGTAGAAGGTGAGCCAGCTTGAGTTCTGGAGCATCCTCTGGCAGCTTATCCACGATCACGGGAATCACTTGGCGTTCGGGAAAATCGCGATCGTCAATCTCCCGTAAGTCCTGCTTGAGTCGCCGTACCATCACGGCATCGAGCAATTTCTTACTGCGAACCGGAACCCCTCGACAGAAACGCTGCGGGTCGAGAATTTCCAGCAGAGCAGCAAAACTATTCGAGTGCCCATTATGGGGAGTTGCTGATAGAAAGAGCTTATGCTCGAAGCAACGCGCAATATCCCGCACCGTCTTGGTAAGCTGAGAATCGATCGCGTACTTGGAACTACTCGCAGGTGCGGCGTTATGCGCCTCATCCAAAATCAGCATTGAGCCAGCAGAAAAACTTCCCAACCAGTCCCGGAGAGGGGCTGCATAAGCTTCGTCCCGTAGCAGTGCATGAGAGATGATAAAGCGAGTATGGGTTGTCCAGGGGTTAATGCCATAGCCCCGCTCTCGCCGCCGAGCCGCAACAAAATCCCGGTCAAAGACTTGAAATACCAAACCGAAGCGGCTTGCCATTTCCTCCTGCCACTGCCGTACCACAGAAGGAGGACAGGAGATAACTACCCGCTTGATCTTCTGACGTATTAACATCTCACGCAGAATTAAACCTGCTTCGATAGTCTTACCCAAACCTACGTCATCAGCGATGAACAGGGACACCCTCGGCATGAGCAGGGCTTTCCGCAGTGGTTCAAGCTGATAGGCTTTTACCTCAATCCCTGCTCGATAGGGAGCCTGGAACAATTTCGGGTTGGTTGAAGTAACACAGTTCCAGCGTAGCGCGTGAAGGTAGGCTGAAAAGTATCGCGGATTATCAAAACCTCGACTGGCTACTGATTCCCAAGATGAAGCCCCCACAAGTTGAGCATCGACTTCTCGCTCCCAGAACACCTCTAACTGCTGCCCTTGAGCATCATCCTCCAAACAGAAAAGCCGCACCTGAGTATCCCCACCTTGAGATACTGGTTCAGTTATCTCTTCAACGAGATACTGACGAGAACGGACTCGAACGATTTGCCCAGCTTGTATACTTATCACCAACACCTCATTTGAAGCGCCTTCTTAAAGTAGCCCAAGGCTACCAACGTCCTCACGCCGCTATTAATATATTGTCCACTATTCTGAGCAACACAACCTACACTCCAAGCTAAACCGATGTTTAGAGGGTTATCTCATGAATCGCGATCGCTATCCTATCCAAGAGCGATCGCATCTTAACCAACTGCATAACGAGTAAATTGACGTTGCCAGCCCACTTAAGCTAGTTGATAATGGTCATGTTCGCTGTCAAATATTAGTTCTGCCTTCACCGTATCAGTCGTGGTGGCGATTTGGGCATGTTCGGTCAAAATTTGCGTAAGTACATCATTTTTTGAAAAGTGAGGCGATCGCCATTGGCAACCCTCTCCAGCGATCTGCTTTGCTGGTGCGCCTCGCGCCATCGCGCATTTCATACCCAGTTGTGGAGGTAAATTTTATGAAACACCAACACCCACTCCAAACCAAAAAAACGATCCCACCATCTCAACCCCAAAGTGAGAGCGTCCGATCTTCTACTCACCCCGTTGAGGAATTGCAAGGTGCAATTGGCAATCAAGCTGTTAACCAACTGCTGGCAACTCAACCGAGGCTACAAGCCAAACCGCTGTTTAGGGGTTTATCTCGTGAATTAGTAATTCAACCCAAACTGACTATCGGTGCTGTGGGAGATAAATACGAACAAGAAGCCGATCGCGTTGCCGAGCAAGTCGTCAGCCATATAAATACACCGGAAAACTCAACGATTCAGCGGCAAGAAATTCTGACAGAAGAAGATGATGACGATACAGAACTGAGAATGAAGCCAACGGTGCAGCACCTATCTGACCAAAATGGCCTAGCAGCTACACCCGAATTGGAAACCACAATTCAGCAGGAAAAAGGCAGCGGACAACCTCTAGAGGCTCCCATTCGTCAACCGATGGAAAAAGCATTTGGAGTGGACTTCAGTGCCGTGAAAATTCATAGTAATAGCCAGTCCGATCTATTAAATAAAGCGATTAATGCAAAAGCTTTTACAACGGGTACGGATATCTTTTTCAGACAGGGTGAATATAATCCATCCCATAGATTTGGGCAAGAGCTGCTAGCTCATGAACTCACTCATGTTCTTCAACAAAATCCAAATCAAAGTAATAGCATCAGATTGTCAAAAATTAAGCCAAATTTAATTCAAAGATATCTTTATGTAGGAGGAGAGGAATATGAGGAGAGCGGCCAAGAAGATACTCAAATCACAGACGAGAATAGAAAACTTTTAGATATTAGCGATCCGAACTATCGACAGATACTCTTCGGAGTGAGAATAACTGACTTTGATAGTGCTTGGAGACAGGTTAAACCCCTGATTCCTGATTACCAAAGATTGAGCCGAAGTGAAAAAAAAGAAATTA
Organism: Cyanobacteria bacterium UBA8803; assembly: GCA_003505715.1. Lineage (GTDB taxonomy): Bacteria > Cyanobacteriota > Cyanobacteriia > Cyanobacteriales > Coleofasciculaceae > UBA8803. The sequence goes on from DNXU01000394.1 coordinate 8,341, forward strand.
AAAATAGGCTCAAGAAGTGGATTGATCGAGCCGATGAAGTTGACTATAGAAGTTTTGGAGGAAAAGTCTCAATCGGACTAGGGACAAGAAGTGATAATCGAAAATATAAAACCTGGCAAGATGTGGCAACAGCTCTGGTCGGCGAACAAAAAGCAAAAGCAAATAAAACTAGAGAAAAAGAACTGGCAAATACAGTGAGAAAAGATCCGAGGTTGAGATCTGATTTGGCAGAAGCCATGAAAACTTTCCATGCTTGGATCGAAAGTCAAATCACGATCGGTAAATTTCGGACAACGATTTGGACTGATCTACAAAGGAATCGAGGTAAGTTTAGTTACTTCTATAGAGGCTCGCAGATTAAATCGCGGCTGCAAAATCCAGAGAATAACAAACTTTCGTCTAACTTTGCCGTCATGCACGACGTTATGTTCTATCTGCAAAAGCAAAAACTCGTGGATGCGTTTGGGGCAGCACCCGCACCCAAGCGAGGACACATTCATATGCCGGGAGAACAATCTAAAACAGCCTATGTCGGGGCGGCTTCTTTTGAAAAAAGTGGCCAACACGCTTTAATTGAGAGCAATCCATTCGTTAAAGCAGCACGAGCTAGGAATTTGCCGCTAGGTGCAGGACCTTCAAATACCACAGACTTTTTAATGGTTTTTGCCGGACTGGCTGGCTTCTCCGCTCAACAAAAAGAAGCCCTAGCTTGGGCAGCATTTGTGTTCTGGAACCACAAATTCACGCAAATACAAGCAACCCGACATACCTTCCACGAAATTATGGATGTCGCCAGTTTAAGAACTGGAGGAGAGGTACGATACGATCCCGATGCAGCCAACCCATACGATGTTGGATATGCACGGGAAGATATGAGCAGAATAGAACAACCAGCCGTTGAAAATTCTTTTCAATCTTCAATCGGTTTGACGCTTTCACTACAAATTATGCGTCAACTCAAACAAAAAGCCTACTTTAGTCAAGTTTTGTCTTTAGAGCAACTTAAGGCGATGACAGCCCAAGATATAGCAGAGTTAGCTTCAGAACTGAATCGTCCCATCTGGGATATGCAAAACCGGGTTACCCTTGCTATCTCGATTAAAAAAGTTCAATTAGGCGGTCGAACCTTATCAAATCTAGCCATACAGCTCCAACGTTGTCCTGAGATAATAAAGCCTCTAACAGAAAACGAAGATTACCAAAACGAAATCGCCGAAACTCTGGAATTCAATATTAGACTCGTAAAACATGCGATCGCCTTAGCTGCAAAACCCATCGGCAAGCGAGAAGATCGCGGGAAAGCTATGAATGCACTTGACTTAGCTTTTCAACCGATCGCGAAGTCAGCAGAGGAAACAAGAGCCAGGAGAGTCAATCCATTTATTTAGATCGTCATACTCAAACGGCGATCGCCTATTCATTTCCCGTTTTAAGAAGGTAGCTATGCGTTATCAAAAGCTCGGCAAAACCCAAACCGCATTCGCGCAACCTCAAGCCAAGAAGCATGAGAGCGTCTCCCAACCCCATCATCCGCTCGAACAATTTCAATCTGTGATCGGCAATCGAGCAGTGAATCAACTGCTGGCATCCCAACCTATTTTACAAGCCAAACCGCTGTTTGGGGGCTTATCTCGTGAATTGCGATCGCCCATTCAAACCAAGCTAATTATTGGTGAAACCGGAGATAAATACGAACAAGAAGCCGATCGCATTGCCAAGCAAACTGTTAGTCAAATGAATGCGCCGGAAACTTCAGGCATTCAGCGGCAAGAAATTACTGGCAAAAAGGACGATAAAGAACTAAGAATGCAGTCCGTACAGCATTTACCTGACGGCAATGAAATGGCAGCTACGCCTGAAGTAGAAACCTCAATTCGTCAGGAATCAGGCAACGGGAAACCGCTCGATCCTTCAGTGCGAACCAAAATGGAACCATTGATGGGAGTTGATTTAAGTCAAGTTAGCGTTCATACCAATTCCCAAGCCGATCGACTCAACTGTCAGCTTAACTCCCGTGCCTTCACTTGGGATAAGCACATATTTTTTAAACAAGGAGAATACAATCCATCAACACAACCAGGACAAGAGTTAATCGCCCACGAATCCGCCCATGTGGTTCAGCAGACAGGGAAGGGAGTTCCCAATAGCCAACGGACACAGAATGCCACAGAAGCGCTGTCCATAAATACAATGCCCATAGCAGCCTCCCAACTTCTTCAGAGGCGAGTATTAACCATTGGCAATGCTCGGGCAGAAAAGGAAGTAGGAAAGGGAAGCATATATGCAGGAGAAGCAGAGGGAGAAGGCAGCAAATTTTTGGAAGAAGAGCAGCAACAGGTGATCGCAGAGAATGCAGAAAACGAAACACAAGAGGAGTTTCATAGCATTCGAGACAAGTGGGGTGACAGAGCTTTGGAAAGTGGATATAACTATTTCCATCCCAAGAGGAGAGCCGCACGACAACAAGGAACTCACAGATTTGGTCCTCGCCAAAGCTTTTATCCAACACATAAAGAAAAATACTTAAAGTCAATGGGCGAAGGAGAAGACCTGAAGATAATAGCCCACGGTAATGGCGAAAAGGTGGGAGGCTATACCCCTTCTAAATTGGTCAGATTGCTGATAGTATTGGGTTTCAAACCGAAGCATAAGGGAATTATCTGGCTGCGAGGATGCTTGGCGGCTTACCAACCTCCGAGGCGATTTGGCAGTAATGCAGGAACATCGTTTATCGAAAAAATGGATCGGGAACTGCGCCGCGAAGGTTACACCAATGAGGTATATGGATTGCAAAATATTGCTATGTCAGGCACTCTGGAAGAGGAATACAATCCAGAAAAGTATGCAGCATATCAAGCGGCTCCACCAAATACCATTACAAAGGAGCGTCTTAAGCCGCGCAAACGCGATCGTATTTGGTATAGAGCTAATCCTTACGGTCCTGTTGATGATACAAGTCAAGATGACTGGTGATGGGTGATGGGTGATG
>DNXU01000394.1:11441-12565 GCA_003505715.1 Cyanobacteria bacterium UBA8803
CACAAAGGACACGAAGAAGAAGATAAGAGGGGTTGTCGAGCCGGATTTGGTATCAACTGCCTGTTGAGCGATCGCCTATCCCCAGCTATTTCTGAAATGCCTGCTGAAACGTCTTAATCGCCTCCACATGATTCACCATATTGATGCAACGTAACAACAAATCCAGATCGATTCCTTTGACCTCCTCACTAGTAGAAACCTTTTCATAGTTAAGTGAATTCCCCTTTCCCCGCAGGTGATAGACCTCTAACACTCCGTCTTCCCAGAACCACACTTCCGGAATCTTCAGCCGCTTGTATACCTCTAGCTTGTTGATACCCCCACTAGAAAACACCACCTCGATCGCTAGATCGGGACGCACTCTACCTGGGGCAAGTTTATAGGATTCATCCGCCTCTCGCTTGACCCCTGCTGTTTCACTTTCCAAGGTCATCGACCCAGTTGGAGTAAAGTCAAACCCTGCCATGAGCAGGTACAGTTCTACCAATGCGGCAATTCTCTTCTTAACGGTTTCGTGGGGTTCTCCAGGCATTTGTCTGATCTCCAAAACTCCCTCCAGGAAAGACAACCGATATCCTGGACGATCTAACAACTGCTCAACTGCTTTGAACTCTCTCCAGGTCATTCCCTGAAATAAAAGGGGTGATTCCTTTCTGGGTGTTGCGATCGTTGCTGGGGTCATTTCAATCTCCAGTTTGTTTCCAAATCATAAATAGAGTATTTCAATCCAACAGTTCTAAGCTAATTCCCAAAGCTTGTAACTGCTCTGGAGAAAGCGATTTCAGGTGTTCTGTTAGTTGCGATCGCTTTTGTTGTTCTTGTTGTGCTTGTTGTTGGGCAAGATTAGCCCGTTCTTCAGCCACACTAGCCCGTTCTTCAGCCACACTAGCCCGATGTCGCTCTACCTCAGCTTCTTCCTTACCAGTTAACAACAAGTTGCCAGACTCATCCCACCAGCGCAACCACAACTGTTCTGGATGATTCAAGTAAGTCCCTCTCCATAAACCCAATTCCACCTGCATCGGGGGAATAGGATAATAAACTACTCAGGCTTGCCTAGCGGCTGAAGCCTGAGTTTTCAGTAGCCCTGAAGTCACCCTTACAAGTTAAGCTGAACGTATTCG
>DNXU01000307.1:0-5805 GCA_003505715.1 Cyanobacteria bacterium UBA8803
GGATGAGGGATGAGGGATGAAGGTGTTAAATAAATTCCCCAGGTCAAGCTAAGAGCAAGTAAAGCTATTAGAGCTGATATATTAGAGCGGAGCAGAAATGCTAAAATAAGTTGCACGAATGGTATCCACCAGGGCAATCTGGCAGAAGATTCTAGAGATAACCAAATGGAGAGTGGCAATCCAAACAGCCAGGTATAGCTAGAAAGAGTCACCACTAAATCGAGGGACATCTTGGCATCTTGCAGCGATTGAGCAAACTCATTAGGCAAAGCAGGTTGCAATCGAGGCCAAATTAGAACAGCATCAAGTTGGTAGCGCTCCTGTACCGAGCGCTCTGCTCCTTTGAGAACGTTGCCCAACAGAGTAGGCATTACGTCATCACGGTGGGGTGGATAGTATAGGAAAAACTGATTATTAAGGCGTATCCGCTGTTCTTCGACTTCTCCAAAAAGCCGATTTGTCAGCTTTTCTAAAACATCTGTTAGCATTTGGAGTTTCTCTTGATATTCATCCCAAACTCTTTTTTCTTCTTGCTTAACTTTGAGCAGTTTTGGTAATATTTTTTGCCAAAGAGAGCGTACCTGTTGACCGAGGTTTTGCAGTTGTGCTAACTGAGAATCAGAAATAACTTTTGTCTGCAAAAGCTGTATATCTTTCTCTAGCGTTCCTAAAGACTTACTCAGCTCTGTTTCTGATATGGTAACTTGCTGAGAATCTAATTGTGTTTCTGTGGAAAATTTTCTCAGAAATTCCCATAGCATCTGATACTCATCCTGTTCCCCTGCAAGTATCTTTTGCTGTTCGTTAAGTTGGTCATCAAGTTTACTGAGTCCGTCCCAGCGCTGTTGCCAGTATTGGCGACGCCATCGCTTTAATGGACGAATAACAAGGTTTTCCTCTGGCCAATACCCTTCATACAATCGCACTAGTGCCGGACGAAAGTTGATCGTGAGAAACGACCAAAAAGAAACCCAAGCAAAAAAACCAATTAGTAATAGTGCTTGAATTATGCTACTCAGTCCTTCCCATTCCTTGACAGCAGTATTCCAACCAAGCTTCTGAGACACCAGCAAGATGAGAGTTAACGCCCAAAATACAAGGCTAGGGAAGAAAGCTGAGATTAGAGCGCGGCGGTCAAAGTAGCTGGTGACTTCTTTGAGAACGGTACTAAACACGGCTATAGTGCTTACTAATTGAGTGAGTCGAAAAGTTCCATGCTACCGTGCAGCCGATTTTTATTGCAACTTGGCGCTTTACCCTGGCTGGGAAAATCATATCTTGGTGGATTGCACTGGCGGCAAATATATTTACGGAATCCTACCTGAGCGTCTCCGTAATCAGATCTAGTATCTGTTGAGGTAAGATCTTCTAGAGATAACACCTTGGCAATTGCTTTTCTTGAAACGATACCAATAATTTTGCCATCCTGATAAACCATCAAACCGGGTGCTTTCGTTTTCTTCAGCACCCTGCTTAGTTGTTTAAGAGCATCTGTATCCAAAACTTCTAGTCTACTATCAACTAGTAATGCAGAAGGTAATTCTTACAATATCTCAGATAATTGGATTTCAGCTAATCGGTTATTCTCCTGGTTGAGCAGTTTGAGTAGATGTTCTTTTTGCAACAATGTTTGAGGTCGATTTTTTGCATCATCTGCATCATCTACATCAATGACTACAGCAAATGGCTTTCCGGATTTCTCTAGCTCTTCTAGAGCTTTGCTTAAAGTAGTCGAGGCTGATATAGGAATGAATTCCTCAAAAGGTTCATTTAAGGATAGCTGTGAAGTCATCTGTTTCGTATTCTCGTCTATTTCCAATCACCGACTAATACAAATGGTGCCCAATTAAAGAGTTTATCAAACGGCTTAAAATCATAGCTGATAGGGGGGTATGCTTCTTTTTTGAACTCTAACTTATCTAATTTTTCAGCTACTTCATTTGCCAATCTCCTGTCTATATCGTTCGTTGGCGTACCAAGTATTTCTTGAATCTTTTGGTAGCTAGTAATAGCAACTTTAAGGTCTCCAGCAAGTATTTCGATGTTGGCGTACGCTTTTAAAAAACGAATAATTAATTGTGTATCCTCCGGCTGATTGAATTCTGCTAAACGCTGATGGCAATAAGCTATAACTTCTGTGGCTGATAGATTTTTGACGTATAGCTGAGCCGCTTGCAATGCTTCAGCTTTGGTCACAAACTGGCGGCTGTTTTCTGCTGTGGGTCGGCGAAATGTTTGATAAAATTGCTGCATCAAAAGACCTGTCAATACTTCATTACTGAAGCGCTGGGAGTGTAGCAAACTGGATTGCGCTCAATCAGGTAACAACCTTCTACTTTCAGGGCGTGTAAGGGCAGGTAGCGGAGAAAATTGTGAGGTACTAGCCAGATTATATCATTCTTTTCTGTCATTAAGTCACCCTTGGGTGAGTTGAATACCAACGGTGCGGCAAAGGGTTCAAAAAACGACTGATAAGCCGCTTCATTCAGGTTATTAATCTTATTGCCAGTTGTTCTGACTACAGTTCTCTTAACTACCTGACCTTCTGCATTTTTTTCCTCTTGAATTTCCTGCTGGAAATGCTTTATGACAAATTCTTGGATAGCTGCGGTTCTTACCGGAATCTGGACAACCTCTGGCCGATCGAAATCTTTGCGGACGATGAAAATTAGGGTGCGGTTTTCGACTGTGAAGTATTCGACTAGTAGTCCGCCACAGTCACAAAGTAGGTAAACAAATTACAAGTTCCATTCCTGTGGTATTCGTAGTCTATGCGTTGGAACGAATTTCTGCCTTGTTCGCTCTACTGTACGTACACCAATATGTAAAGTTTCTGCAATTAGGGCGTCGGCTTTCCCGTCTGAAGCCAACAGTAGGATATGCGATCGCCTAATCGTTCGAGCTGCCCCCTTCCCCTTCCTGATGAGTGCTTGTAAATCAGCTTTCTCCTGTTGAGTTAATTCCACGATGTATTTCTTTGTCATCAGCACCCTACCTTTTTTGGTAGCATACCCCTAAAAACATCTACTCGTCAAAGTGGCTGTGGCGGACTACTAGGGTTGAGGTGGAGAAGCAGTGATGAGTGTCGGGTTTCATCCTTCAACCCGAACTACAAGATTGGGCGATCGCATGAATTCGAAGGATACAATGCGATCGCGAAATTAGATTTCAAACTGGGAATCTAGTAGTTACACGGCGTTTCTACTCGACCAAACTCAACCTGCGATCGCGTAATTCCTTGCATTCGCAACCTTCCCCGAAGTTCACCAGCACATCGAGCAATTTCAGGTGTAATGGGAATGATCTGGCAATAAGTATTCAGGAAATTCTGGAACCATGCTTGAATCCGGGTGTTAGGTTTTGCGATAAGACCGTAAATGATTTCTTCGAGGGTAATCACACTTAAAGTGATAGATGTAACACTTCCACTCCACGCAATTACACCTGAATCAGGTTGAGGTCTGGCAAGTTCGCTGATGATATTAGTGTCACAGAGGAAAGTCATGTAAACATTTCGGCAAAGGGGTTGGGGCGATCGCGTCGGGGTACACTCTCAAAGGTGTAGTTCTCTTCAAGGCAAAGCTGGTGTAACTCAGTAAAGACATCTGCGAGGGCAGGCTGTTTCTGTTGCCATGCTAGAAATTCTTGAAATAAGTCAGCCCTGACCACGGCTACAACTAGGTGATTGTGGTCATAAATCAGTTGAGGGGTTTGCTCAGCGGCGTTGATGACTTCTAGAAACTGGTGCTGTGCCTCTTCAATTTTCCAGTCCATAAGTTTTCAGCCTCTCTATGGTTGATGGTTCAATTCTGCCATGAGGGTTTGACACTCTTCTACTAGCGGAATGCCTAACTCCGTCGCTAGTGCCAATGCCTGCTGACAAAAATCCTTAGCTAGCTCGACCTCACCCAATGAAGGCTTTGTGCAGAGTTTCAAGAGCTTCTGAATAATTCTCAAGTTGAATTAGATAACAATACGCTAGCCCAAGATTGCCTTGAGTCGTTCATTCGCAATGGGCTAGTCCAATATCCTGGGCAATTGCTAGAGATTTCTGGTTACAATCAATCGCTTGTTCATAGTTGCCAATCAAGAGATTGTTCCATCCAAGATTGCACAAGTTGGCAGCTTCATGTACTCGATCTTCATTCTCTTGGGCAATGGCTAAACTTCGCTGGTGATAATCAATAGTCGATTGGTAGTTGCCCAAGCGTGTACCGATACTTGCGCCTAACTCGGTAGTATCCTCTGAATAATCAAAGACCTTTTTGGCAATGGTTAGATACTGCTGAAAGTGTGCGATCGCTTGCTGGAACTGCCCAAAATTACGGAGAACATTTCCTAAACAATAGGTTGATAGACCTTGATGTTCCCGATCTTTAAGTTCACCAAAAATATCAATGGCTTGCTGAATGTAATGAATTGCCTGCTGAGGATTACCTAGAATGTTTTGAACATTACCCAAACTTCTCAAGGCTTTTGCTTCTCCCCTGCGATCTCCAAGTTCGCGGGCAAGATTGAGGCTTTGTTCATAAAGTTCACTAGCTTCCCGGAAATTGCCTAAAGAAGCAACCGTGCGACCTAACTCTCTCTTACAAACCACTTCATCTAAATTTCATGGGGTCAAAATCAGAGGGTAATTCGTAGGTTGTCAACCAGAGGCTAGCGGCTTGACGTTCAGCAGTTTCCCAGGTAGAGCGGTTGGCTTTCAGCTCCGCATATGCCACCTCTCGAATCAGGTTGTGTTGACGTAGCAACAATTGTCCGGACTGGATATCAGGAGTTTCCACCAAGTTACGCTCTATCAGACTAGTGAGGGCGGCATCGGAGTTAGCATCCGGTAGATCTGAGATCTTGCACCATTCTCAATTAGCCCTTGCTTTCGGGGACAAAATGTGAAACAAAGGGTGTATAAACAATTAAGTATCTCAATGTCAACTATCCTGAATTACGCCCAAGCATTCTTCCCGACAGCCTTACCCAAACCGACACCTTCAACCAGAGCGACTGGCTGCGGGAAATTGCGATCACGCTTTTCAACACCTTAGAACAAAAGGAAAACTGCCTGTTCCTTTTAGGTGCCCTCACGACTAGTCTAATCAGCCTTAAAAAAGCAAAGGAAAAGTTAGCCAAGTATGCGATATAAGCTACAGGTTGTAATCAAATAAAGGCTAATCATTGGAGGTTCCAATTGGAAGTCATCATGGATTTGTTCAAGAACATACCCGATAAATAACAATTTAAGCTTCTGTTCTTTAATGTACAAATACCCTCGCACCCCTCATATCGAAGGTTCACGGCTCCAACCAGGAGATGAAGATTTGGATAGTGTGCCTTTCAGCGTAATCGCGTCTCAATATGTGATAGTCGAAGAAAAAGTAGATGGAGCCAATGCTGCCATAAGTTTTAGTCCAGATGGGCAAATCCTGTTGCAAAGCCGGGGACATTATTTAACTGGAGGAGAGCGAGAAAGGCACTTTAACTTGTTCAAGCAATGGGCGTACAGCCATCTAGGCACTTTCTGGGAGGTGCTAGGCGATCGCTACATACTATATGGCGAATGGCTCTATGCCAAACACACCGTCTTTTATGACTCCTTACCCCATTATTTCTTGGAATTTGATGTGCTAGATGTTGAACAGCAGCAGTTTCTCAGTACCCAACGTCGCAAGGAGTTACTCGCAGGATTACCACTGGTTTCCGTACCCGTCCTGTTTTCCGGTGTATTAAAGTCTTACAAGCAGCTAACAGGATTGGTGGGTTACTCGAATTTTATTGAGTCAGGACACCCTTCGGCAAAGCTCACGG
>DNXU01000307.1:5865-8653 GCA_003505715.1 Cyanobacteria bacterium UBA8803
TTCGGCAAAGCTCACGGAACACCTAGAACGCTTCCGGCAAGCCTGTGAGGAACGGGGATTAGATGTGGAGCGCAGTCTCTTGCAAACTGACCCCAGTCCCCTAATGGAAGGGTTGTATATCAAGGTTGAAGAGGGAGCGGTTGTAACTAGTCGTTACAAATACGTCCGTCCTAGCTTTTCAACCACCGTGCTGCAATCGGATAGCCATTGGCTCAACCGCCCCATCGTACCCAATCTCCTACGTCCCGGCGTCGATTTATTTCAATCATGACTTCTTCTGTTTCTCAATCGCTATCCTGGTCATTTCCCTGTCCTCAGCCTCCAGACTGGACGCTAGATTGGGCATCGCTTCAGGCTGAGTTTGACTGGCTGCAATCCCTTCAAGATTGTCCCCAAGACCTCCGCTACCATGCGGAAGGGGATGTTCTCACCCATACCCGCTTGGTTTGTGAGGCTTTAATTGCATTACCAGCTTGGCGGGAGTTACCACCCATTGAGAGATCGCTTCTGTTTGCGGCTGCTCTACTCCATGATGTGGCCAAACCTGGTGCTACTGAAATTGCAGCGGATGGCAGCATCACGTCTAAGGGCCATGTCCGCCAAGGGGCAAAGATGGCGCGGCAAATCCTCTGGTCGCTCAACCTACCATTTCAGCAACGGGAGGCGATTGTGATGCTGGTGCAGCATGGCAGTCTTCCCCTCTGGTTTTGGGACAAACCCAACCCCCAACGTGCTGTAATTAAAGCCAGTCAAGTCATTTGCTGCAACCTGCTGGCAGTGCTAGCAGAAGCGGATGTTCGAGGTCGCGAGTGTGACGACCAGCTAGAACTCTTGGAGCGCGTCCAGTTCTTTCGAGAGTTTTGTCAAGAGAATAATTGCTTATTTTATCCCCGACCTTTCCCTTCAGATGATAGTCGATTTGTTTATTTCCAAAAAGAGAATGGCGATCCCAACTATGCTGCCTTTGATGACACTCGATTCGATGTTGTCCTGATGTCGGGGTTACCAGGTGCTGGCAAAGACTATTGGATTCGGGAGAACCTTCCAGATTGGACAGTCATCTCCCTAGATGAACTACGACAAGTGATGGACATCTCTCCAAAAGATGACCAAGCTGCTGTAGTGGAGCGAGCAAGGGCGATCGCTAAAGAATACATGAGAGCCGAAAAATCTTTTGTTTGGAATGCGACAAATATCTCTCGGCAACTGCGTTCGTCGCTAATTAGTCTATTTTCTGCCTACCAGGCACGGATTCGCATTGTTTACCTAGAAGCCTCTTGGGCAGAATTGCTGCGGCGCAATCATGCTCGCGCTGCCAAGGTGCCGGAAGCGGTGATTCAGCGGATGCGTGATCGCTTAGAAGTGCCAGACCTGACTGAAGCCCATCAGGTAGATTGGGTTGTGGATAGTTGAGAGTAAAGGGAGTATATCAATTAGTTGGGTTTCATGACCAAGGCTCCAACCTACAAATTACTGTAGGGGCGACCCGCTGTTTAGAGATTGGGTAGATGCCCATAGAATTTATTGGGTCGCCCTGGTTGTGACTTTGATTTCTTTAATTCAATATTTTTTCATAAAGTTTTTAATAATTTTCCGATCGCCTAACCCCATCCTCAGGTAGAGCTATAACTATTTCTTTAGCATGATTATCAGTAGGAGGAAAAAGCCTAAACAGGAATGATATAGCTCAAGTGATGTGAGAAAAATGCTAAAACCTTGGATGATAATTGGTGGTGTAACCTTTTTGGTTGCTCTAGGTAGTAGTTTGATTAGACCAAGGGATATCTCTTGGTCTCAACGCCTAGATCGACCTAAATGGCTATTCTTTGAACCTGCTATCCCATTCATTTGGACTGTTATTTTTGCTTGTGGAGCCTGGTCAGCTGTTCTCGTCTGGGCAAGAGAGCCTGGGAGTATTAGAACTTGGTTACTAATGGGATTTTACTTGCTAGTGGAAGTTATTACAGTAGCTTACATTCCTGCCACTTTAAGACTGCGAAGCCTTGAAGTTGGCACAGTTCTAGGGTGGGTTGGTGTAATCTTAGGAGTTATGTTGACGCTGGTTGTTTGGCCTATTTCTGGACAGGCTGCTCTTTTACTACTTCCTTATTTAATTTGGAGTCCGATTGGAAGTTATACAACCCGGAGGATGATTGACCTTAATCCTGATGCTGCTTGATATCAAGTCCGCTAGCATTAGCATTGTATCTTACTCCCTCACCTTTGGTGGGAGAGGGGGCTATTGCAGTTAGGGTAGAAGTCAATATTACCAGACACAATATGACATTCTTCCTAGTACAACTACAAGCCCATTAGTGCTGAATCTGGCATTTTCATCGTGTCCTGTCGCTGAAAATTAGGTAAGCTGCAACTGCCAATAGTATCGCATCCTCAATGTCACCGACCAACATCAAAAAAATCCCCCAGGACAACAGCCGATGGGAGATAAGTTTAGAGGGTCGAGCTACTGATTAAACAAAGCTAGGTTGTAATCAAATAGCATTCGGTAATATGTCGGAAGAACGATCAAGAAATCACCTAGCTATACCACTTGTGCCACATAGCCCGATCGCCGCCCAGAACGAATGTATCGATGCGGTTGAGTCCCCAGGAGACAGCAGCTGGAGACGAATACAAGCTTCCTCCCAGGCTTTCCCAGCCACTCCAAGCCGAGCCATCCCACCACTTGTGCCAGAGGGCGCGATCTTCCCCCACGACAAAACAATCCAGTCGGTTAGCTGCCCAAGAAGCTACCGCTACTCCTTCTAGCGGGACTTAAACAAATTTC
>DNXU01000412.1:0-2777 GCA_003505715.1 Cyanobacteria bacterium UBA8803
CATCCCTCATCCCTCATCCTTTTCCCTAAGGACACTCAGGATGACTCCCGCCATGACTGCAAATATATTGAAGTTGCTCAGTATCTAAATTTTTAGCTCTGGTAAAATCAACCCCCTGCACCCGGACACCGGAGGCAGCAGTAGGGGGTTGCTTAATAAATTCATCAGAATCCCTCGGCGCAGCAGTGGCAAAGGTTGCTCCCAGAAAATCCGTTCCTGTTACATTCGCTCCTCGCAAATCAGCGGCACTCAAGTTAGTATTGCGGAGTTTGGCATTTTGCAACTGAGCATTGCTGAAATTTGCTCCCACCAGTTTGGTAGAACTCAGATCCGCATCTCGCAGCTTGGCATTGCTGAAATTGGCTCCTGAAGCATTAGTACCTTCCCAATTTGATTTGGTGAGATTGGCAAAGGCGAAACTAGCTCCTACTGCCCTCGCTTGAACTAGACTCACTCCATGTAGATTGGCGAAGTCTAATTTACTTTCCCCTAAATCCGCACCAGTTAAACTGGCATTTTCTAAGACTGCTCTAGTTAAATCTGCACTAATCAGCTGAGCGCTGCTGAGATTAGCACCAATTAGATAACTGTCGAACAGCTTAGCTCGGTTCAGCGTAGCCCGGATAAAATTGGTGCGATTCATCAAGACGTTATTGAGAATAGCTCCTGTCAGATCCGCTTCTTTGAGTTCGGCACCGCTCAGATCCGCAATCCAATCATCAAAAGTGCCCAAGCGCTCGTCCTTCCCGGCACCATAGAAGCTGCTATTCTGAAGACTGGCTCCTGTTAAAGTTGCCGCCCGAAAGTTGATCCCGGACAGGTCAAGGTCGTCTAAAACTAGAGTAAATAGAGCCGCCCCCCTAGTTTCCCGAGCCAGATCGATACGGCTGAGGTCGGCGTGGTGGAGTTGTGAGGTGTAGATGGTGAGAATTTTGGCGATCGCCCGACGAGTAGCGCGTTGCCGCATCGCTACCAATTGCTGCTCTTGGGGCGATCCCTGATGCACTAGGGTCTTTTGGTCATTTTGCAGGGATTGATTCAATCGTTGCAGAGGAGGTAAGGCTTCTGGCCCTTTACTCACTAAGGCTTGTTGGATGGTTTCGATCAAACTGGGGGTTTTTTCCTGTCCTAGCAAGTCTACTAAGAAGGGCACTGAGCGGGCATCGTCCTGCCTGGCCAGGGCCAGGATCGCTCCCTGTCGCTCTTCTATAGCTGTCGCTGAGGTGGAACTTAGTTGCTTCACCAGTGCCAGAAACACCTCGTTATTTTGCTGTTTAAACGATCGCCTATTTGCCTGATTTTGGATGTAAACTTGGGTGCCGACAAAGGTGCCCAGAATCGAGGCCATCCCCGCAAATGATACAATCAGCAGGGTCAAACCGGGATGTTGGCGCATCCACCACCACAGACTGACCGACCGAGGTTGCTGTACTTTGGAGGTCAGAACGATGGTGGTTACTGTGGGATTGTACCTGTGACCGTTGGCGGCATCTTCATCGGATGAATGCCAACCATTTTCAACTTCTAACGTTACCGAGTGACCGTTGTCTGCGGATTGCCAGTCCCCAGAACTGTCGGGGTAGGATGAGTATTTGCGAGCGGTATCTAAGACATAAGTTCCTGCTAGTCGGTCGTGCAGGGTGCGGCGCTGGCCATTAAACAGGGCACTACCCGCTTCGGCCAACAGCATAAATCCTGCTAGTCCGAGCAAAATGCCAAAATCGGGAAAAGCACCAGTATAACGCCAGAGCAGATAAGCCGTGCCGAGGGGCAAACCCCAGCGTCCTGCGGCTTCACGCCAGAGGGCGCGAATCAGACCTGGAGGTGCCCCATAGGCGGTCACTACCCGGACGCCAAACCAACGTTTAGGTATAGTTTGACCGCTTTTTCCCAAAAGATAAAGCTGCCAGCTTACCACCACGACGGGCAGCACCAGTGCTGAACACCAGAATAAATTCGTCAACGGTGCTACCTGTCGAGTCAGCCGCGCTCTGGGGTACGCTAGAGTTTTGGCGAGCGCCTCTTCCGCCGATGCCACCGCTGGGTTAAGAGGTACTGGTTCCGATGGGGACTGGTCTTTGGCATACCACCCAATACTATAAGGAACCAGGGCACTCGCCGTTACCAGCGAGACTTCCAAAACCACAGCAGCGCAACGTCGAGCCATAAGGGGCAAAGCTCGGTGCAGTCGCAGCGGGAATGATCGACTAACCTCTGGATTTTTAACTGTTTTTATGGTATGGCTAGCCATGTTCAAATCTCACGCCACGAGAACAGAGTTTGCAATTACTTGACCGACTGGGAACTGATGAAGAACTTATAAGCGAAGTACAACATTCCTCCCAATATAGCCAGACTAATGAGCGAGGCTACCAATTGCAGTACAGTGCGCAACAGCGAAAACCCAATGCTGGCCGCCGCAATGGCTACCACAACTTTACCAATGGTGGGCAGGGTGTTAAACCAGTTAGCGATTTGATGGAATAGTAACTTCATCGGTTGAGAGTTAGGGAAACCGTTATACAGTGTTTGTCCTGGTTGAGTGTCCAGGGATGGTTGGGTTGGTCTAGAGTCCAGGTTCATCTCTACTTGTTGAAAGGAGCGCTCATAGTCTCGATTGTCTTGAGGATTCATCTGTTAATCCCACTTTAGGCTAAAATTAAAATTTCGCTAAATAAAAACTCGCACTATAACTATAGGAACATTTTTTCAGGATGAAGACCTAGGAAAGAAGGATGAATTTTTCCATCCCCCATCCCTCACTCCTCACTCCCTCA
>DNXU01000412.1:2906-8147 GCA_003505715.1 Cyanobacteria bacterium UBA8803
TCCCTCATCCCTCATCCCTAACTAAGGAACAGACTCCACCCCAGACAGTCTACTAATTTGGGACAATTGTATTAGTAAGACTGGAAAAAGGTCAGGGGATAACATGACTAAACTATTTAAACACTGGATCGTTGTTCCCACCACCTTGGCAGCGATTTTAGCTAGCGTTGTACCAATTCGAGCCGAAACCCTAGAAATTAGGCCAAAATTCGAGCCAGATCCGCTCGTCGTGAGAGGCACTTCCGGCGGCTCGAAAGATAGTCAAGGCTGTGGGAAGATTGGCACAGCACCCAATCTGGTCATGAACTTGAGCAATAACTTCAATTATTTGCGCCTAGAAGTGCAAAGTGAAGGTCAGCCGACACTATTGATTCAGAGTCCGAGCGGCTCTCTATCCTGCGTGCTATATGATAGTTCTTCCGGGAATACGATTCAATCATCCGGATTTTGGGAGCTTGGCACCTACCTGCTCTACATTGGCGATCGCACTGGGGAACAGCATCCTTATACGCTATCCATTACTCAAGTCCGCCCAAAGGTCAAGAGAGAGGCTAAAAGCATCGGTTCTTCTGTCAAACTACTACCTGGAAGTTCTCTCTCAAGATAGATTACCGACTCTATCTATTGGCCCAAAATCACTAGGGAGGTGTTGTATAGCATTGCACCTGAAGTCGGCTTCTGAGCAAGGCAACGCCAATTAGTCCTAAACGCTGCTGGGGGCGATCGCATATTTAGCGGAGCAGGACGATGAGCCATAGGAGGATAACATTGAGCGTGGGTACAAAAGCCACCAGAAGTACCGGGCTGCTTTCCTACTGTGTTGCCTTGCTCTCCGTTGCCCTGGCAGTGGGCATCAGTTTGCTACTTGAATCTTTGATTAGACCAACCCCGAATTCACTGTTCTTTATAGCGGTGATGCTCGGTGCCTGGTATGGTGGGTTAGGTCCGGGCTTGGTCGCAACTATTTTTTCTACTCTGGCAATTAATTACTACTTTGTTCTACCGTATTATTCCCTCAAGATTGCTGAACCAGGAAGCCTACTCCGCCTGGGTGTGTTTGTAATAGCGGCAGTGCTGATTAGTGGGTTGAATGAGGCACGCTGGATTGCTATACATCGGGAGCAAAAGTTGCGGGCTGCCAGCGAAGCTGCTCAAGGTGAGGCACAGGCTGCCAAAGAACGTTTGGAAACGGTACTTTATAGTATCAATGATGGGTTTTATGTCCTCGATCCCAACTGGCGGTTTACCTACGTCAACAATCGCTATTGTCAAATAGCTAGGATGCGACGAGAAGAGCTACTTGGTCAAAACATTTGGGATGTATTTCCGGATACCGTTGGCACCGATTTTTACCTTAAACTTCAGCAGGTAATGACCGAGGGAACGCCTGTGCAGTTTGAGTATTTTTACTTCCCATGGCATCGCTGGTTTGAATATTGGGTTTATCCTTCCCCAGATGGCATAACGGTTTTTATCGCTGAAATTACCGATCACAAACAAATCGAAGCCGCCTTACGCCAGAGTGAAACCATTCTCAATGCATTTATTGCCAGTTCACCGATTGGCATGGCATTTTTCGATCGCGATTTACGCTACGTCTATGCCAATGATGCTTTAGCTGCTATCAATGGCATCCCACTCAGCCAGCATCTCGGACGAACTCTTGAGGAAGTATTACCCCAGTGGGCACCCACCATTAAACCAATTTTGCAGCAGGTTATACAAACCAAAACACCCTTGCTGAATCAGGAAGTGGTGGGGACAACCAACCCTGCCGATCTCGTGCGACATTGCTTAGTGAATTACTTTCCAGTTTGTCTCCCGGATGGAGCAGTCATTGGTGTTGGGGTGACAGGCATGGATATTAGCGAACGCAGGCAAGCCGAAGCCGCCCTGCGTCGGAGCGAAGAACGTCTCCGCATCAGCCAGGAACTCTCCCTGGACGCCTTTACTATTCTCGATAGCGTGCGGGATGCAACTGGGGCGATCGTCGATTTTGTCTGGATCTATGTAAATCCCAAAGCTGCTGAGATTCTCCAGCATCCAGTGGAAAAGCTTGTGGGTCAACGGCTACTCGAAGTGCTGCCTGGTAATCAGCTTAACAGCGAGTTGTTTGCACGCTATGTGGGAGTTGTGGAAACCGGAGAACCCCAAGATAGTGAACTGTTTTACAACGTCGATGGCATTACCGGATGGTTTCGCAACATGGCCGTTAAGCTAGAGGATGGGGTGGCCATTTTCTTTAGTGACATCACCCAACGCAAATGCCGCGAACGGAACGCAGAATTTCTGGCCGACATCAGCCAAGATTTGACTCGTGCAATTAGCATCAACGAAATTTTTGAGAACATTGGCGGGAAAATTTGTCGTTACTTCGACTTTTCGATACTCACGTTCTCTCTAATCAACGACACAGCCGAGCGAGCCAAGGTGATTTACAACAACCATAAGCCGGATGTGAAAGACGCGCTCGGCGAACATCGGCTGGCGGATTATTTAAGCAACAGCCAGATCGAACAGCTTAGAGCAGGCGAAATGGTCGCCATTGAGGATGTCAGCGCTTTGGAGATTGAAGGGGTTGATGCTGCATATCAACCGTTTCAGGTGCGCTCGACCCTGATCGCCCCCTATGTCAGCAACAGACAGTTAAAGTTCATCTTAGCCGGAAATCGCAACAGAAAATCGCGCTGGCGCACGGACGAAATAGAGCTTGTGCAAGAACTCGCGGCACGAATTTGGATACGGATGGAACGTGCCCGTGCTGAAGAAAATTTGCGGCGCAGCGAAGAAGAATTTCGCACCATATCAAACGCCGCACCTGCGTTAGTGTGGGTTAGCTCACCGAAGGGGGAGATTATTTTTTTCAACGATCGCTGGTACGAGTTCACCGGACAAACTGAAGCAGAAGCCGTTGGTCACGGTTGGGCTGAAACAATGCACCCAGACGATGCAGTAAGGATTTTACCGTATTGGGAACGTTGTCAGAAGACGGGTGAAACTTACGAGGGCGAAGTGCGCTATCGTCGCCACGACGGCGAATATCGCTGGCACGCTTTTCGTGCCTTGCCACGCTGGGGGGCAAATGGCCAAATTGAGGCTTGGTATGGTCTTAGTATTGACATCACCGAGCGCCGCCGGATCGAAGCAGCTCTGCAAGAAAGCGAGCGCCGCTTCCGTCGGCTAGTGGAATCTAATATGTTTGGCGTTGCCTTTGGTGACTTTATTGGCAACTTCCACTATGTTAATGATTATTTTCTCAAGATGGTGGACTACACCCGTGAGGAAATCGAGACTGGACAACTGCGATGGAATGATATCACCCCGACCGAGTTCCTGCCTCTAGACGAAAAAGCAGCGCTAGAACTGAGAACCCAGGGGGTTGCTACTCCTTTTGAGAAAGAATATCTTCGCAAAGATGGGACTCGCGTTCCCATTCTCATCGGAGCAGCATTGCTCCAAGCACCCTACGACCAACAGCAAGAAATTATTGCTTTCTATCTAGATCTGACCGAGCGCAAGCAGGCGGAAGCTGAACGAGAACGACTGCTACAACAAGCACAAGCGGCACGGGAAGCAGCTGAAACCGCTAACCGTATTAAAGACGAGTTTTTAGCAGTCTTGTCCCATGAATTGCGATCGCCCCTTAACCCAATCCTCGGCTGGGCAAAACTTCTGCAAAGCCAGAGGTTTACCCCGGAGAAGACAGCGCAAGCCTTAGCAACCATTGAACGTAATGCTAAACTGCAAGCCCAATTAATGGAAGATCTCCTGGATATCTCCCGGATTCTGCGTGGCAAGATGGTGCTGAATATTAGTCCAGTCAATCTCGTGACAACCATTGAAGCTACGCTCGAAACCGTGCGTTTAGCCGCAGAAACCAAATGCATTCAAATTCAAACCAACCTGAATGCCAATGTGGGAAAGGTGTCCGGTGATTCTACCCGCCTTCAACAAATTATCTGGAATCTGCTCGCGAATGCAGTCAAGTTTACGCCCCAGGGAGGCAAGGTAGAAGTAAGCCTAGCTCGTGTGGATAATTTTGCCCAGATTCAGGTACAAGATACGGGTAAAGGCATCAGTTCCGACTTTTTACCCTACGTATTCGACTATTTTCGACAGGAAGATGGAGCGATTACCCGAAAATTTGGTGGGTTGGGACTTGGACTAGCGATCACCCGCCATCTGACCGAGCAACACGGCGGTACGATCCAGGTGGACAGTCCCGGGGAAGGGCTAGGCGCAACCTTCACGCTGCGCCTACCATTGCCAACCGTCATCTCCGAAACAGCCCAGGAGCATTTACCTTCGACGGAAACCCTTGAGCTAAGTCAGTTAAAAATTCTGATTGTAGATGATGAAGCAGACATGCGCGAACTGATGCTAACGGTTCTGGAAGCCTATGGAGCAAAGGCGATCGTAGCTGCATCCGCGACTGAAGCGCTGAGAATTTTGGAGCAAACCCAGCCCGATCTTTTAATAAGTGACATTGGGATGCCGGAGATGGATGGGTACATGTTGATGCGGCAGGTGAGAAGCTTACCTCCGTTCCGGGGAGGACAAATTCCTGCCATTGCCCTGACTGCCTACGCGGGAGAGTATAACCAGAAACAAGCTTTAGCCGCTGGATTTCAACACCATGTTGCCAAACCTGTAGAACCAGAGACATTGGTGCGGGCGATCGCCTCCTTGGTGGTCAATTCCTCAGTGTCATCTTAACTAGTGCTGCGAAGGCTCCACGGCTCCACGGCTAATCTTCAAGTTGCTGGACTGAAACTTCTACGGCGTCAACATCAATCGTACCGGGCGGTGCCAAGCGGTTGAAATGTCCTTGTTCTACTTTTAGGGGTTCCCCGCAGCTAGGGCAACGGCAATTGGTGCCATTAAAACCCGTGAATTCATAAGTACAGACTGGGCATTTATCTTCAACGAGATTGCGTCTCAACCACCAACGAAATCCCAGCCAACCGATCGCGGGTGCGATTAAGGCTAACCCAATCAGAACTAAAAAACCGTTGACCAGCCAGCCTAAGCCAACAGATCCTAGCAACAAAAACGTTGTTAAGAGCGTGAGCCAACAGCCCATACCGGATAGGTTAAACTGCAAAGATTTAGGATCGTACTGGTTCACGGTACTATTCCAATATTCACGAGCGGATAGAACATCTCCATCCTAGTTCAGATTTGGGAGAGGGATGAGGGGGTGAGGGGGTGAGGGAGTGAGGGGGGGAGGGAGTGAGGGAG
>DNXU01000413.1:0-1720 GCA_003505715.1 Cyanobacteria bacterium UBA8803
TAGGGGGGCTTTTGCGTAAGTCTGGTCTGCATTACTTCGCACTTCTAGGAGTGATTATTCTGGGAACTGCCTTGCGGTTTTGGCATCTTGAATTGAAACCGCTATGGCTGGATGAAGTGCTAACGGCTTTCTTCAGTTTGGGAAGTCGCTATCAAGAGTTGCCTCTAGATGTAGTTTTTCCCTTATCGAGGCTAGCAGATAT
Organism: Cyanobacteria bacterium UBA8803; assembly: GCA_003505715.1. Taxonomy (GTDB): domain Bacteria; phylum Cyanobacteriota; class Cyanobacteriia; order Cyanobacteriales; family Coleofasciculaceae; genus UBA8803. The sequence goes on from DNXU01000413.1 coordinate 203, forward strand.
TCTTACCCTCCAGCCGGAGGTGAGTTGTCGGGAAATTGCCCGTAATCTAGCAAATCAATCCACCCATCCCCCCTTATTTTTTTGCTTGATGCATGGCTGGCTTAACTTAGTAGGGGCAGATCGACTAGTTTGGGCATTGCGATCGCTACCTGCCTTACTAGGAGTGGCAGTAATTGTGGCGGTTTATGGACTAAATCGGCTGGTATTTTCCAAAAGCGCCGCACTGATGGCTGCTGCGCTGATGGCTGTATCTCCCTTTGCCGTCTACCTCTCCCAGGAAGCGCGTCACTACACTCTGCCAATGCTGCTGATTACCCTGGCAGTTGTAGGATTAATGCAAATTCAGCAGGATTTGTGTTCCCGGCAACAGCTACCTAAACCCCTCATTTGGATCTTCTGGGGTATTGTTAACAGCATCGGCTGCTACGTCCACTACTTTTTCATACTCGCGTTTGCGGCTCAATTGTTAACTCTAATTGGGTTAATGTACTGGCATCGGCAGCAGTTACCTCGGGGTAGCTGGGTAGTTTTGGTACTAGTAGTTAGCGGTGTAGCCATCAGTTATTTCCCTTGGCTAACAGTACTCTTGGCAGATGTGGGGCGTCAAGAAACAGATTGGTTACCTAAGCCGGAGAACATCGCGCCTTTATACCAGATGATCGCAGGTGGACTGCTGATGGTTGTGGCGTTCCCAGTGGAAGATCGGCCACTATCGATTGCCGTGCCTATGGGATTATTAATGATTGGGTGTGGTGGTTGGGTTGGCTGGCAGGGGTGGCGGGGACTTCGACAACTGTGGCATAAAAGTTCAACTCAACTGGCAACCTTTACCCTTGTTGGTTTAACTGTTGGCGTGCTGTTGCAATTTTTAGCAATTATTTATGTTTTAGGTAAGGATATTTCAGTCGCCCCTCGCTATAACTTTGTGTATTATCCGACTCTCTGTGCGCTGTTAGGTGCCAGCCTGACTTTGGGGAAAGGGGTGCAGCAGAAAAGGGGGAAACTTCTGCTTCTGTTTATTTCCTTATTGAGTACGGTGTTAGTGGTTTATAACTTAGTATTTCTCAAGCCCTTTGATCCTCATCAGGTGGCACAAGATATGACTCAAGATCCTGGGGTGCCAGTGATGATGGTGATGGGGTACAACGATCTTCAGGATATTGCCTTAGGATTGAGTTTTGCCTTAGCTTTCAACCCATTAAATCCGGGTGTCGAGCAAGGGAGTTTAGCATTTTTGAACCGACAGCAAGGATACGATCGCTTCTGGCAAAAGTTATCAGAACTCCCCATCTCATCAGTATCTCAGTTAAATCTCTGGGTAGTTGCGCCAGGGATAAAGCGTCGGGATTATCCCTTAGAGTTAGCGATCGCCACTTACCACCATTGCCCCCTCGATCCCACCGAACACCATCGGCTGGGAGTTCCCTATCAACTTTATCGGTGTTCCCGAAATTGAAGTACCCTGAGTCTTAGAAAACCTGTGGCAGTGGCAGGGCGGGTTTTGACTTAAGTCATATC
>DNXU01000413.1:1766-11012 GCA_003505715.1 Cyanobacteria bacterium UBA8803
ATGGGTGTTTAACCGGACATGATTCACCCCCTCAACCCCTCACCTCCTCATCCCTATGCAAAAATAAGGAGAGTAAATATTCCTAGGAACGCTGACCGACTCTCTAAACATGGCACTGGAACAGCTAAATCTAAATTCTCAGGCAACCGACTCAAACTGGGATTGTGACCTGGCAATTGTAGGCGGTGGGATTGTGGGTGCCACCCTCGCCTGTGCGTTGAAAAATTCTGGGTTAAGGGTGATATTAATTGAATCCCAGCTCCCCGCCGTAGCAGTAGCACGGCAACAAGCTTATGCCTTGTCTCTCTTGTCAGGGCAGATTTTCCAGGGCATCGGCGTTTGGGATAAAATCCTCCCGCAAATTGCCACCTATCGGCAAATTCGCCTGTCGGATGCCGAATATAAAGGGATCGTGCAGTTCTATCCTACCGACTTGGATAAGGAGGATCTTGGCTATGTCGGAGAACACCGTCCCCTACTTACCTCCTTATATGAGTTTTTAGCAGATTGTCCTAATGTCAGCTGGTTGTGTCCCGCTGAGGTGATAGAAGTCGAGTATCAGCCATCTACAGCAGCAATCACCGTGCAAGTGGCAGGAGCAACCCGTAAACTAACGACTCGTTTAGTAGTAGCAGCAGATGGGGCGCGATCGCGAATTCGGACTAGCGCAGGTATTAGCACCAAAGGCTGGAAATACTGGCAATCCTGCGTAACTGCCCGCATTAAAACCGAGAAATCCCATAATAATACCGCCTTTGAACGCTTCTGGCCCAGCGGCCCGATGGGAGTGCTACCCCTGTCCGAGAACCGCTGCCAAGTAGTATGGACAGCACCCCACGCCGAAGCCAAAGCCTTAAGAGACTTGGATGAGAAAGAGTTTTTGACCTTACTAGAACACCGCACGGGTGGACTTTTGGGGCGTTTGGAATTAGAGGGCGATCGCTTTATTTTCCCGGTACAGCTGATGCAGAGCGATCGCTACAGCCTCCACCGCCTCGTCCTCATTGGTGATGCTGCCCACTGCTGCCATCCCGTCGGCGGGCAAGGGCTAAATATGGGCATTCGGGACGCTGCTGCCCTGGCTCAAGTATTGCAGGAAGCTTACCAACAAGGGGAAGATATGGGGGTACTTCCGGTACTCCAACGCTACGAACGCTGGCGCAAAAAAGAGAATCTGGTGATTTTAGGCTTTACCGATTTCCTAGATCGGATGTTTTCTACAAGCTGGTTGCCCGCGATCGCAATTCGCCGCTTGGGTTTGTGGTTGCTGCAACGAGTGCGCCCGGTTAAAATTAACATTCTGCAATTGATGACAGGCTTAAAGGGATGCCCTCCTCAATTGGCGCAACGTTAGCCAGGGAAAATATTTGATATCATGTCCGGTTAAACTCCCCTAATATCTGTAGGGGCTCGCTTTAGCGACTAATATTGTGTGCTCCGCAGATATATCTTAAGTCAAAACCCGTCCTGCAACTGGTTTTATTATGGGTGATTTGCCGGACATCATAGGATTTGTGAACGTAGGTCTTGGTAAGAGAGAATAGGGAACAATTGATTGCTGATAATTAAGCGCTGCTTGAACTCCTGAACTTCTGTTTAAGAAGCCAACTGATTCATCAGCACTCTGTAAATAATCTCAGTTACAGCTGTCGCCATTCTCGCATCAAGCTCTACAACTTCTCGGTCTTTATCCCTAGGCTCAAGTGCTTTTCCTGCCCGTAAGGCCATACTGAAGGTAAAAATTTGTGCAGATGCCCCCAACTCTAGGGGACGAGGATCAATAAATTGTACGTTAGCCACATAAACTGCTTCCGTTCTCTGTCTTAAGTCAGTTGCGCCATCTCCTTCTTTGGAGACAATAACAACAGATTCCAGCACATGTTCCAGACCCAACGCTTTAATTGCCAAATCAGTGAAGCGAGCTGGAGCTGTTCCCATTGCTCTAATAACGCTTTCAAGATTATGCCATTGAGCATAAGGTAGCTGAGCTTCCTGGGAAATATAATTATGCCACCCCAGCATTGATATCATACGAGTAAGATCGTAAGCTGAAACTTGATTGCAAGACCAGTTAGGTGAGTTTGTATCTGCGTTTATAAGTACCTCTCCGGTTAAGAAATCAACTAACTGCGGTCGATCGATAAACGGTTTTTCCCCATAGCTGCCACGAAAGACTAAGTTAGTATTACCTGTGATGCCTTTGAGCCAATTCTCTAAATCCAGAGGAGGAGCAAATCGTTTAAACATTGCTCCTAAGGAATTGGATGAGGCGATACTTTGTTCGTAACTAACTAAATCCGTAGCGAAGTTAGGGAAGAAAGCAAGCCTTTCATTTCCTTGTTGATCTACACCTTTAATTTGGCAATAATCAATATCTTTTTTAGGAAATCTATTATTAAGATGACAAACTAGATAAAGTAAGGAAATGAATTTAGTTGCGCTCCAGAATTCCTGGGTACTTAGAGCATTTCGACCCAACCATTTTGTGCGAAAATCCCCAGCAGCAAAAGCACCAACACATACACAGGCTTCTTTAATATCCTCATGGAGAAAAGTCAAGCTTTGCTCGTCAATTAAAGGAAGTTCACCCAGAGCTGGATAAGGGTTGAAAGAGGAATTAACTAGAGTGCCATCAATCAGATGTTTACCATCAGGTTTCTCGTTTAAGCGAACCGGATAATCTGTGATTTCAGCAGAATAGGGGGAAGTTTTAATGCCTTGGTACAATAGAACTGGCTTATCTTCAACACCACCAGCAGCCGCTTTCAGAAATTCTTGATAAATTAACTCTAGCTCAAATTCTGTGGTAATGATGGGTTCGTCATTAGAATAGATCAAGGGAGGCTGATCCTGGACTTGAAGATTGCTATTTTTGAAGCCAAAGAATGCTAAGAGAGTAAGTAGGGCTTGCCGTCTGGTCAGCTTCATAATCTGCTTCTCACTTTTCTACTAGCGATCGCGGACAATAAAATTTTAGATCGGCAATTATCGAAATTTTCAGGAGCGGCACATAAGCGATGGCTGATGAGAGCATTTCCAAAAGGTTGCAGAAATCTATTCTGGTTTATTCCACGCTAGCGATTATGGTGATGAGTGTTATCATCGCGGCTGCGAGCATCCTGCCTCTCTATAGCAGTCTCAAAAAAAACCAGCAAAGAAACCTGTTATTTGCTCTGAAAACCAGAACCTTTGCCATTGATGAATACCTATCAAGGACGAAGGACATCGCGTTACAGATCGCCAGCCGCACCAGAGTTCGCCAAATGCTGGAAGCTTATAATCGGGGAGAGGTAACACTGGATGAGTTCGCCAACTTCAGTCACCCCATCCTCACAGATGCTCTCAAGCAATCTCAAGAACTAGCAGGAATTAATCGCCTTGACCGGAAAGGTAAGCTGGTCGTTCAGGTGGGTTTAGCTATACCAGAAGAATTTTGGCTCATACCCCTAACCGAAATTGATAAGAAGATATCATCAACCCAAGATTTTACCTCTGCCCATCCCCAAGCAGTGATTTGGCCTGCACCCATTACCCTGTCAGGCGCATCCTATTTGTTAGTAGGCGCTCCCATCATCAATCCTCAAGGAATGCGGGTAGGGACGGACATTGTTTTATTCAAGCTCTCCCGTTTGCAACAAATTGTCGAGGATTATACCGGTTTGGGAGAAACTGGAGAAACAATTTTGGGAACCGTTCATAAGCAACAAGTCCAGTTATTTTTTCCTTTAAGAGGAAATCGCGGGGATGTTATTGAAAGTCTTCCCCAACGTGCTGTCATAGATCGGGCAATAGCAAAAGCAATTCGTAAAGAGACTGGCATCTTATTCCCTAAAGAGTCACCTGTGATTGCCTACAGTCCGATTAACGATAGCAATTGGGGTATCGTCATCAGCATGGATTCTCAGGAGCTTTATGCTCCCGTCCGCCGTCAGATGGTCATCATCGGTAGCGTCATTTTTATTTTGATCGCGATCGGCATTAGGGGGATGGTGCTAATACTGCGTCCGCTCACTGGCAAGATGATTATTCATGCTGACGAATTGGAGCGACTGTTGCAAGAAAAAACTGTAGCCTTGCAAAGGGCTAATGAGGAGTTAGAACTTAGAGTTGAGAAACGTACAAAGCAATTGCGTCGCGAGATAGCCGAACGGCAGCAAGCTCAAGCCGAGTTCGACCACATTTTTAACCTGTCCATCGATCTGCTTTGTATCGCCAATATTAATGGCTATTTTCAGCGTTTAAACCCAGCCTTTACCAAAACCCTGGGTTACACCAACGAGGAGTTGCTGGCAAAACCTTTTGTTGAGTTTGTACATCCTGAAGATCGAGCCACCACGCTCGCGGAAATTCAGAAGCTAGCCACTGGCGTAGTGACATTTAACTTCGAGAATCGCTATTGCTGTAAAGATGGGTCTTATCGGTGGCTAGCATGGACAACCGTTCCTGTCCTCCCACAAGGGTTACTCTACGCAACTGCTCGCGATATCACCGATCGCAAACAGGCTGAAGCAGAAACCAAACAACTCAATGAAATCTTAGAACAACGAGTTGCAGAGCGTACCGCACAACTGCAAGCGTTAAACCAAGATCTCCAAACCGAGATTCAGGTGCGTATTGCTGCGGAAGTAGCCCTGCAAAAGTCACTAGAGGAAATCCAAGACTTGTATAACAAGGCTCCCTGTGGCTATCACTCCTTAGATGAAAATGGCATCTTTGTGGCCATCAACGATACCGAACTTACTTGGTTAGGTTATACAAAAGATGAAGTGATTGACAAGTTAAGATTTCCTGACCTTCTCACTGCTGAAAGCGTACCAACCTTTGAAACCAATTTTACCTTATTTAAGCAGCAAGGCTGGATGCGCGATTTGGAGTTTGAGCTAGTGCGTAAGGATGGCACGATTTTACCCGTCCTTTTAAATGCTACGGCAATTAACGATGCTAATGGCAACTATGTCATGAGCCGCTCAACCCTGTTCGACATTAGCGATCGCAAACAAGTAGAAGAGGCACTCAGAAAAAGCGAGGAACAGCTCCAAGCTATCCTTGATAACTCCCCAGCGCCGATCTCTCTTATCGATACTCAAGACAAATATCTCCTGATCAACCGCGCTTATGAAAAGCTGTTTCAAGTTACCCGCCAACAACTCCTCAATCAGAGCCTCTACAAAATATGGCCCGATGAGGTAGCTGATGCTTTGGCGACAAATAACCGAAAAGTCCTAGAGACGGGTAAGTCCCTCAAAATTGAGGAGGTGGTTCCTCAAGAGGATGGGATGCACACCTACATTTCGATTAAGTTTCCCCTATTTGATGGGACTGGGGCACCTTATGCCGTCTGCGGTATTTCCACCGATATCACCGAGCGCAAGCGCATAGAAGAGGCACTCCGACTGAGTGAAGAGCGATTGCAACTTGCCTTAGCCGGATCTGGTGATGGGTTGTGGGATTGGAATATAACCACCGGAGAGGTCTATCTCAGCCCCCGATGGATAGAAATGCTAGGCTACGATTTAGACGATCTCTCCGGACATCTTAGTACTTGGGAAAGGCTGATACATCCAGAAGATTGGCCTTGGGTGATGCAGGTATTGAACGCGCACTTAGAGGACAGTACCTCTGCCTATGTATTTGACTATCGAATGCTGACAAAATCAGGGGCATGGAAATGGATTGGTAATTATGGTAAGGTCGTGGCTCGCGATCAAAACGGTAAGCCACTGCGGATGACAGGTACTCATAAAGATATTAGCGATCGCAAGCGAGCCGAGGAAGCCATCACCAAACTTAATCAAGAACTCCAAAGCCGCGCCGCGCAACTAGAAGCAACCAATAAAGAGCTAGATTCATTTTCTTATTCAGTTTCCCACGACCTACGGGCACCATTGCGCCATATCAACGGCTTCGTGACAGCTTTGGCACAACAGCTCTCTGGTAGTGGCGCACTCACAAATCCCAAGGTGGTTCACTACATCCAAGTCATTCAAGATAGCAGTTCCAAGATGGGACAGTTAATTGATGGCTTACTCACTCTATCGCGCTTGGGGCGACGGCAGTTAGCCAAAGAACCCGTGAACGTGGCAACTTTGGTCGAAACGGCGATCGCCTTGGTCAAGTCTCAAACGGCTGAAGGTGTGGAGTGTTCTATCGAGTTTGAGGTTGGAAACTTGCCCACAGTGATGGGAGATGCCGCTTTGCTCCAGCAGGTGTTTAGCAACCTGATTGACAACGCTGTTAAGTTTAGTCGCGATCGTCATCCTGCTAGGATTACCATTGGTACATTAGAGGATGGAACACTCTTTGTTAGAGATAACGGCGTTGGCTTCAACATGCAATATGCTGACCAACTCTTTGCCCCTTTCCAGCGCTTGCACTCGCAAAAAGCTTTTGAGGGGACGGGTATTGGGTTAGCGATCGTGCAGCGCATTATCCATCGTCATGGTGGCACAATTTGGGCTCAAAGCCAACTCGAAAATGGCGCTACGTTTTACTTCAAGCTTAGTTAGATTTCTAAGGAGTTCTATTGTGGAGGTTGAGCTGACTCGAATTTTATTAGTGGAAGACGATCCTCGGGATGTGGAACTAATTGAGTTGGCTCTAGATACCTATAACTTGGTCAATCACATTGATGTAGTAGACGATGGCGAACAAGCTCTAAATTACTTAGTAGGCTCGGCAGCTTGTCCTCCGAGCCATGCTCTCCCTCGCGTTGTTTTTCTAGATTTAAAACTTCCCAAAATTAGTGGAATTAAAGTCTTAGAGGCAATTCGTACCCATCCGCGCACCCAGCATCTCATTGTGGTTGTCATGACATCTTCTCAAGAAGATAGAGACTTAAAAGCTTGTTACGATTTGGGAGCCAATAGTTACATTGTTAAGCCATTAGATTTTACTGAATTTGTCGATGTTTCTCGCCAAGTGGGGTTGTATTGGATGGTATTAAACAAGCCACCGTTGCTGTATGAAAGTGCTTAATCTCAAAAATGATGAAGGAGGAATGTTCTCCTCAGCGAGTTGGCATTCCTAATTCTTCATTCCTCTTCCCTTCTATGACTATGATGTTACAGGAATCTCAAGTAAGATTTCAGCCAGAACTGATTTCACAGCCAACCCTCCACTTGCTGATCGTGGATGACGTGATGGCGGATGTGGAACTCATGACCCTGACCTTGGAAACGGCTGGTATAAACTTCACTTACGACACGGCAGATACGGCTCTAACTTGTCAGCAGCGGTTGCACTCTCGCAGCTATGATGCCGTTTTATCTGATTATCGCCTGCCCGATCTCAATGGGTTGCAAGTGTTGAAATTATTGCAGCAATCTGGGCAAGCTATTCCCTTAATTCTAGTAACGGGTGCTTTAGGGGAGGAGGCAGCAGTTGAATGTATTAAAGCGGGCATGACCGACTATGTGATGAAAGAACGGTTGTTTCGCTTGCCCATGGTTTTAGCCAGAGCATTGCAAGAATTCGAGGTACGCCGTCAAAAGGAAGCAGCAATTGCTCAAGTTCGTGCTTCAGCATGGCGAGAAACGATGATTAACCGCATCGTTCAAACCATGCGCGGTACATTGGTACTGGAGGAGATGCTGCAAAGGACGGCACATCAACTCTATCAAGTCCTAAAAGTAAGCCACTGTCTGATTAGCCAGTCCTCACTCGACAGCAAAATTGGTGCTTGCCACTGTAGTGAAACTAAGATCGAGTGCCAACATTTGCTAGAACTGAATCGTAAATTCTCTCAATATTACCGACAGCAGCTAGAGCGAGGCGAGTTGGTGGCGGTGGATCTAATTGACTCCACCTTAGCGCCAGAAATTCAGAAACCTGCCAGCAGCTGTGGTATTCGCTCCCTGACTATTGCTCCCTTGCTGTACCAACAGTCCTACCTGGGTAGCATAACCCTATATCAGTGCGATCGGGAACGGGAGTGGACGGCAGACGAATTGGCACTGGTAACGACAGTTGCCGATCAGTGCGCGATCGCCCTTCATCAAGCCCGACTTTATCAGCAAGTACAAACCGAACTCACCGAACGCAAGCGCTTGGAAGAAGTATTGCGGCAACAGGCTGAGCAATTAGTCCAAGCCAACCGTTTGAAGGACGATTTTTTAGCGATCGTCTCCCACGAACTCCGCACCCCGTTGAGTACGATACTAGCCTGGTCTCAGCTTCTCCTACTGCGCAAGCAGAAGTGGGATACAGATATGCTGGCCAAGGGTATGGCAACTATTGAGCGGAGTGCCAAAGCTCAGGCAAAAATCATTGATGATATCCTGGATGTCTCGCGTATTATTCGCGGTAATCTTCAGCTGAATATCTGTGGTGTTGACCTCTTATCCGTTATTGATGGTGTAATTGAGGACATGCGCCCTATGGCTCAAGAGAAAGACATTCAAATCGATTGTGTCCTTGATACCTCAATAGACTGCATGGGGGGTGACCCAGATCGCTTGCGGCAAATTATCTGGAATTTGCTTTCCAATGCCATTAAGTTTACCTCCCTTGGCGGACGAGTACAGATTAGCCTCCAACGTCAGGAAAACTACATCCAAATTCAAGTCAGCGATACGGGTATTGGCATCAGTCCTGATTTTCTGCCCTACGTCTTTGATCGCTTTCGGCAGGCAGACAGCACAACCACTAGAGCCTACGGCGGACTAGGACTAGGTTTGGGAATTGTGCGTTACTTGGTAGAACTTCACGGCGGTACTGTCTACGCAGCCAGTGAAGGAGAAGGAAAGGGCGCAACATTTACAGTAATATTCCCCGTTAATCGGGATACTGAGCATGGCTTACCCCTCGCACTCCCCACTCCCTCTTCCTCACTCCCCACTCTCTCCAGCTTGCGGGTACTTATAGTAGATGACGATGCCGATACCTGTGAAGTACTCACCTGTATCCTCGAACATTATGGAGCGCAGGTTTTAGCCGTTCAATCTACAGCGGAAGCACTTGCCGCGATCTCGAGATCTAAACCAGATGTGTTAATTAGTGACATTGGTATGCCAGATGAGGATGGCTATTCCCTAATTGCTAAAATAAGAGCCTTTGAGGCAGAAATAGGGCGACAAACTCCTGCTGTTGCCCTAACAGCATTTGCTAGAGATGAAGACAAGGAACGCGCCCTTCAAGCTGGCTTCCAAATGCATGTACCTAAGCCTGTTGAACCTACTGAATTAGTGAGTGTGGTTGCTCATCTTGTTGGGCGATAATTGTTGGTTGTTTGTTGTTGGTTGTTGGTTG
>DNXU01000413.1:11154-12354 GCA_003505715.1 Cyanobacteria bacterium UBA8803
AATGGCTTCAATCCGATCTAGTCTTTCTGTAGTCATTGCTAGATATGCTTCTGATGTCTTGCAACTAACATTGTGTCACTATTGAGGATTGAGATGCGATAGCGAAGCGGTAGCGACGTTAGGAGCATCGCCGAACAGATCTACGCGATCGTCAAAACCCTTCCCCAAGACCAAGCTAGCGAAATTCTCACCTTTGCTGAGTTTATTCGTGCCAAATACCTGAATGCCAACCAACCAATAGGCACGGTAGATTCTCCGATTTCTTGGACAGAACTTGTTAATTCCCTCGCGGGAACTTGGGCAACAGATTTTCCCACTTAGGAGCTTTTGTTAATCTCACGATAAATATCGGCAACAGTCATATTTCCAAATAGCTGAGATTTTATCTCTAGGTAGTTAACTTCTTGAGCCATCGTTTCCCTCAGAAAAAATGCTGCTCCTGCGATTCCCATTTGCTCTACAATTACTTTAATTCCTTGTTTCCTGAGTTCATCAGTTTTAGGAACAATTATTTTTTTACTAGCTTTCATCTTCTTCTTCCTCATCTAAAGAATTGAAAAGGTTTGCTGTAAACTCTGTGGGATTTTTCACCTGGACGCTACCGTTGTATCTTTTAATTAGTTTGTCGTCGCAGGTGATAAGAAAATCTGCTCCTATTACCTCAGCACAGGCTAAGTGAAGGGCATCTATACCTTTAATTCTGTTTAATGCTTCTATTTGCTGTGCTTTTTCTAAGATCTCTTGATTGATGGGCTGGAAATATTTAGCTTTTTGCAAAACTAACTCCACAAACATTTGGCGATCGCTATAAGGATTTCTCTGGGTTTCAAAAACTAGCGCATCTGAGGAGATGATTTCTAAAACTTCATTCTCAACTAACAAGAATATTAGCTGCATTGAGGTTGACTCTAGGTATATTCTTGGTTGAGACTGGTCGTCAAATATTCTATTAAGTGCGCTTGTATCTAGATAGACTTTCAACTCTACCTCATTTTAGCCAACTCTGATTGACGATTAAATCATACCTGTTCTCGTTTCCCTCATAGCCAGTTCCCTCATAGCCAGTTAAACGTGATCGCACCCTCAACCAGTGAAAATAGGGAAGGAGCGATCGCCATTTGATGTATCTCTTCGGAGGCGATTGCCTACGGCACCAGCTCTCGCTGATCGCAATTCATCTGTTCGCTTATCCAAATGTAA
>DNXU01000413.1:12473-12611 GCA_003505715.1 Cyanobacteria bacterium UBA8803
TCTAATCTCATGCCAAATCCGTTCAAAGTTACGCTCTGAGGCTTCATGATTGCGCTGATGTACCTCGACTATCTGTACCAAGGCAGTAACCGTTGAACGTAATTCTGCCATCTCTCGCCTGTCAGCTTCTCTTTGAGC
>DNXU01000217.1 GCA_003505715.1 Cyanobacteria bacterium UBA8803
GGGGGGTGAGGGCGCGAAGGAAAACTATAACCTAGGACTTTCTCCGTTCCTAAACCCAAAACAACCGCTAAAATACAAAGAACATAAACCTTTATATTTTTCATCATTTTAACCCTCTATCTTAAATCTCACCAACAACCAACAACCAACAACTAAAAAAGACTGTATTGAATTGAGAAATAGATGCCTTTTTCTTGTAAGGTATCCCCGCTGGAATCTAAGTTAACTAAAGGAATACCCCAATCTAATCGGGCGTTAAAACGGGTGCCCAGTAAAAATCGTAAACCCAGTCCCACAGAGGAGAGAGTCGGTGTTTCTATATCGGCGTCAGAGTTAGAGTTATTCCAGACCGTGCCGAAGTCAAAAAAGGGAGTCAACTGAACTAACATTTGCCAGTTTGGAACGCGCAAAATGGGAACGCGCAGTTCGGCAGAGGCAAAGAAGCCATTATCTGCAAGTAAGATATCCTGGCGATAACCCCGCACAGTAAGTTGGCCGCCGAGGCTGAATTGTTCTAGAGGAACTAAAGGTCGATCGGCCAGTTGCATATCCGATCGCAACAATAGGATAGTATCCGGTGCTAGCAGTCGCAAATATTGGGCTTGACCCCGCCATGCGAAAAAGTGGCTGTCGGGAGCATCGTTATTGATGGTGGCATCGAAGGCACCAATTCCTAAGCTGAATTGCGATCGCATGGCCAAAACCTCGCGATTGCTCCGTTGGGTATATTCTTGGAAAAAACGGAGGGCGGAAATTCGGGTTTCGCCGTCATCATTGGCTCCTGCTGACAGGGGGAAGGGAATACCTAACAGTGAGGTCTCGGTTTCTTGGCGGGAGGCGGTTAAGCCAAAAGCTAATTCTTCTGTGGGAGTTTGCTCGATCGGCTGGCGGTAGGTGAGTTCGTAGGTGCGGGACTTTGACTCAATTTCGAGTTCGTCAAAGGGTTTTTCAATAATGTCGCTGCTACTGCGGTTGTAGCTGAAGGTAAGGGTGCCGTTTCTGGGATTAATCGGCAGGGTGTAACTGACATCATCAAGGCTGTTACTGCCGTCGGTGTTGGTATAGTTTAGGTTGAAGCGATCGCCAAATCCCAAGAGGTTGCCGTGAGTCAGTTGTACTTGCCGTCGCACGCTGCCGACACTAGGCGATCGCTGGTTATCGATACTCAGCTGAGATGAAAAAGCATCAGCTTCTTGCACTTGAATGGATAGTACGCTCGATCCGGGGCGGGCACCTGCGGCCAACTCCGCTGTTAAATTTTCCAGTAGGGGGTCGAGTTGTAGTAATTGTAAGGCGTTGAGTAAGCGATTTTGATTTAGAGGGGCTTCAGTGGCAATAGCCAATCGACTGCGGATATAGCCCGGTTTCAGGTGGCGAGTGCCCGTAACCTCGATTGACTCCACCTGTCCTTCGACTACTTCAATAGTCACCACCCCATTTTCTAAGGATTGGGGAGGGATGAAAGCACCAGAGTTAATATATCCTTGGGTTTGATATAACTGGGTGACTGCCTCCTGAGCTTGGAGCAGTTCGGCAAAGGAGATGGGGCGGCCTGTAAATGGTTTGAGTAGTTCTGCGAGTTCCTCTGCACTGAAGACCGTACTCCCAATTACCTGAAACTGATTGACAATAATTGTGCCGGGAATTTCCTCACTAGAAGTTTGGGTTGGGGAGGGGGTAACCTTGAAGGGAGGTAACAATTCCTCTAAAGGAGGCAAGGGATCGGTAGTTGGTGGTGGTTCTGGGCTGGGCAGTACGGGTTGCAATGGGGGTAACTGCCCTTGCGGTAGTGTAGGACGGTTTTGGGCCGCAAGGGGTGTGGCCATTAGAGAAAGGCATCCCACCAAGACTACTTCTGGAATGCAGGTGGTGCCAACTCTCAACCAACTTAAGGGATTGAAGCTGTCAGCAAAAAATTGGACAAGCTTGTACATATTTCGACCAAATGGGCAATTCTCTCGGCTGAGAATTTGGGTCTTCTGGTTATCTGGAGTGGTGATGGGTAATCGGCGATCAATTCNNATTGGTAATGGGTAATTGGTGATGGGTGATGGGTGATGGGTGATGGGTGATGGGTGATGGGTGATGGGTGAAAAATTGCACGATCAATTACCAATTACCAATCACTAATTAATAATTACCAATGGCCAAAAGCTATTCCGGAGCTTTACTGAATCTTGTAAAAAGATCCAGGATATTCTATATCTGATATATAATAGTCCACTAACTTTTCAATTTCTTCATAGTCAAAATTGTTGGCGAGTTCCAGTATTCTGGTAGTAAAGGCAGTATAGTCAGGATTTAATTGTTGGATGCGGATGGCTTCCTGCTCAACACCATCAACATCACCAATCTGAGCTGCTTGATACAGGGTCAGCAGTTCCTGGCTAGGTGGTATCGCCATGTCTGTTGGCGTCCCTTCAGGGTAGTGACTTGACTCATCTCCAAATTCTGGAGAGCTATTGTCACGCTCGTTATCATAAATCCAGGACAGGTTTAAGTAAATTTTGATGGTATTGAACAAATCTTCAGCTTGAACAGGCTTAGGCAGAAAATCGTGGCAACCACACTCCTGACTCTTTTGCTGATAGACAGCCAACACGCTAGCAGAAGTAGCAATAATAATTGTATTTTCAAATTCTGGTAATTGGCGGAGTTGCCTGGTCATCTCAAAGCCATCCATCCCTGGCATGAGTAGGTCAATGATAATTAAATCCGGTCGAAAGTCAAGCGCTTTTTCTAAACCCTCTTGTCCATTGGTGGCTTCTACGAGTTCAAATCCGATGGGATCTAACCTCTTGATAATGACCGAACGATTTGCCCAATGATCGTCAACAACCAGGATTTTCCTTTTAGAGCCAGAGTAGCCAATGATAGCGCCCATCGATTGTAATGTTGTTGCTTCACAAGGAGCTGAAGCGTCTGACAAGACTAAATCAAACCAAAACTTGCTACCAACACCAGGGTTACTCTCAACAAAAATTTGGCTCCCCATCATCGCTACAATTTTCTGAGAAATTGCTAATCCCAATCCAGTCCCTTCAGAGCGACGCGAACTATCTCCAACTTGTTCAAAGGGTAAAAATATCCGTTCTAGTTGCTCGCTAGCAATACCTATTCCAGTATCTCCAACTTGAAAGCGAACCAATCGATTTGGGCTTGGTAATTGGTAATTGGTAATTGGTAATTGGTCTTGTTGCTGATTGCCAATTACCTCTATCTTGAACGTGACACTACCACTATCAGTAAACTTGATCGCATTGGAAAGCAGATTCATTAATACTTGGCGCAGTCGCTTTTGATCGGCATGAATTATCGCCGGAAGTGGACTGAAGGGAACGTAGATCAAGCTAATAGATTTATGGGCAGCCTTCAGGTAGAAAATTTGTGAAAGTCCTGTCAGGAATGACGTAAAATTAAAATCTTCTGGATATAGTTCTAATTTATCAGCTTCTATTTTAGATAAGTCTAAAATATCGTTAATTAGGGTGAGGAGGTGATTGCCGCACTGATAAATAATGTTAATAGCCTCTTTTTGCTTAGGAGTACAGTGTTTATCCCCTTGGAGAATTTGTGCATATCCTAAAATACCATTCAGGGGAGTGCGCAGTTCGTGACTCATGTTTGCTAAAAAGCTGCTTTTAGCCCGGTTAGCAGCTTCGGCGGCTTCTTTTGCTTGTTGCAGTTGGATGGACTGCTGTTGAGTCTCTTGGAGTAATTGAGCTTGCTGTAGGGCGACGCCTAACTGAATGCCAATTTGAACCACAGTATTTATTTCTGGCTCGCTCCAACGGTAAGGCTCCGCATTGTGATAAGCAGCCAGCAATCCCCAAAGTTTATTACCACAGAAGATGGGCACAACGATGTAGGCTCTGACTTGAAATTGCTCTAATAGTTCTATGTAACAAGAGCTAAATCCAGCTTGGTAGATGTCATGGGCAACTCGGTAAATTTGGCTGTTCTGGTATACACCTCCTTGAGTTGCTTGCAGGTAACTATCATGTATCCAAAAATCTTGCCAAGTTTTTACATCGCAACTAGCATCTGCTAAACAATTATTGGCTAAATTGGGTTCATTGCTTTGTTTTTGGATTAGAGACAACCACTTGCTATCGACAGACTCGGCCATAAATTCCCCACTCCAGTCTGGATTGAATCGATAGATCGCTGTGCGATCGCACTGGAGGGTTTGTCTTAGTTGCTCCGTTGTGGCATTGAATATGGTGGTAATATCTAATGTCTGACGCATCCGTTCAATGGTTTGGGCGATCGCTTGCTCCCGCCGCAAACTCTTCCGTAATGCTTCTGTCTGTTCAGCCACTTGGGCTTCTAAGGTACGATTATAGTTAGCTAAAACTTTCTCAGCTTGTTGGCGTTCGGTGATGTCTTGAAATGCCGCGATCGCCCCTAAAATTTTTCCCACTTCATCAAAAATTGGTGTGCTGTAAACCTCCAAAGGAACTATCCGATCCGCTAGGTGAATATCTATATCTTCTACCTTCACTCTTTCTCCTTGCAGCGAGCGAACGGTGGGTATATTTTCTACTGGATATAACTCTTTAGTTCCAGCTCGATAAACTCGATAAGCCTCTGCCAATTGCTCAATTGTTGCTTCGGGTATCTCTTCGATCTCTAGTAACTGCCGGGATGTTTGATTGATGTAGCTGATTTGCCCGGTAATATCGTGGACTAAGACTCCCACAGGCAAGGCTTCTAGAATTTGCTTCAGTCGGCTCTCACTTTGTCCTAAAGCTTCATTCAAGGATTTGAGTTCGGCAAAAGATGTTTGCAGTTGCGCTGCCATTTGATTAAAAGAATCTGCGAGCTGTCCTACTTCATCGAAACGTTTAATCTCTAAAATTTTATGCCATTCTCCTTTGGCAATATTCTTAGCAGCTGTATTTAAGTAGCCAATGGGTTTGATTATCCACTCAGCGGTAGAAATACCTATAGCTGTAGCTACAACTAACGCCCCTATACAAACTATAATTGTGGTACGAGTATGAGCGTTAATTGCTCCCATTAAGTCGGATTTGGGAATCACGACCACGACTAACCAGTCTAATCCGAATCGATCTCGCCACGGGGAAACTTGAAGGTAGTATTGCTGACCCTCTCGATCTAGGCTTAACTGAGAGCTATCCTGAATTTTACTGAGATCGTGAAAACGCTCTTGCAAATACTTAGCGGTTAGTTTAATGGCAGGAGTGCGACTATTTAAGGCGTGCAGTCTCTGGGCGTTACCATTAACCATGGTGAATGATGGCTCATGGACAGAACTAGCCACTAGTAATCCGGAGCGTTCTAAGATAAAAGCTTGGCCTGACTGACTAATTTTGATACCCTGAAGAAAGCTACTAATATGGGACAGCTTGAGATCGACTCCGGTCACGCCGATGAGAGTTTTATTCTCGTCGTAGATCGGATAGCTAGCAGCAATAGACATGATTTCAGGATTAGTATCCCAGTTGTAAATTTCACTCCATACAGGTTGGCCTGCTTTTACAGCACTGGCATACCAAGATTCGACATGAGGCTCGAAATCCTGCACGGATAAAAGGCGGGTGCGATTGCCCTTGTCATCCGTATCATATTTATATGATATACCCTTCGTATTCCTGGGAATTTCTTCAATTTGGATGCGACCTTCGCCGTAATCTCCCGCTCCAATAAATTCTCCCTTGGGGGTAGCAAAATTGATGTAGCTAATATTAAATACTTGAAGTTGCCGCCAAAAATATTGCCCTGTACTTTTGAAGTCAGAAAAGTTCAATAGCCTTAATTCATAAGCATCTACATTTATTTTATTCAGCTGTGCAGGAAGAGCTAGATAGCTATCCAGATGCTGCTCGATACGGGACTTGGCTTCAAGTTGGAGTTGAGTAACAAGATTGTTGACTTCCTTATTGCCACTTTTAAAAGAAAGATACCCCACCAATCCCACTGTCCCCACAATTTGTAAGATAAAGGGAACAATGAGGACAGTTCGCAGGGAAAACTTCCCAGAAATTCTGGAAACCATACGGGGTGAGGG
>DNXU01000585.1:0-673 GCA_003505715.1 Cyanobacteria bacterium UBA8803
CAATTAGTAGATTTCCAAGTTTGTGATGGCGATCTGCCTGATGCTATCTACCGAGAGTATCTAGCAGGTGAGGCGATCGCAGTGGATACAGAAACTATGGGACTCATTTACCAAAGGGATCGCTTGTGTCTTGTCCAGTTGTGCGACTCGCAGAATCGAGTCACGGCGATCCGCATTGCTAAAGGACAGACAGGTGCCCCCAACCTTAAACAGTTACTGGAAGCCCCTAACGTTCTTAAGATATTTCACTTTGCCCGTTTCGATGTGGGGATGTTGCAGCAAAATCTTGATATCCACGTTAAACCGATATTTTGTACGAAAATTGCCAGCAAACTAGCTCGTACCTATACTAACCGTCATGGGCTTAAGGACTTGGTGTTAGAGCTAGAACAGGTAGAACTCGATAAAGCTGCTCAGAGTTCGGATTGGGGGAATGCTGGCAACCTTTCAGACGAACAGCTCCGTTATGCTGCCAACGATGTCCGCTACCTATTAAGCGTGCAACAGAAATTAATAAGAATGTTACAACGAGAAGGGCGGTGGGAAATTGCTCTAGATTGTTTTCAGGCGTTGCCAGTAATGGTAAATCTGGATTTGCTGCATTATAAAGATATCTTTGAACACTGATGCTCCATGATATGCAATTAACCTGACGAATGCGATCGCATTCGTC
>DNXU01000585.1:869-5879 GCA_003505715.1 Cyanobacteria bacterium UBA8803
CTAAACCCGCCCCTACAGATATGATGGGTGTTTAACCGGACTTGATATAATTTGTTGTGTCCCTATACCTGTTCTCTATTTCGTTGCCACCACGGCCAAATTCCAGGCAAACCGCTTCATAAAGGGAATCTTTTTCAAAAGGCGATCGCATTTCTCTAACTGCCGATAGGTGGGTTTGAGCCTCTGATGTTCTAGGATAATTTTCTTCCAGTAGCGTTCCTGATTAGGGTTAACTTTTTCAATTAAATAGAATTGCAAGAAAATCCAGAGAGTAGCTAGCCAAAAGGTATCGGCAGCGGTGTGTGAAAAAAGGGACTTGACATAATTGATGATATTAATATCCAGCGGGGTTTCATCTTCGGTGCGCACCTCGGTAGCCATGCGTCGATAAACATTGATGATGGGATTATGCTTGAGGGGGTCCCAAAAACAGGCTTTTCCTCCCGGCTTCAGGACTCGATGCATTTCTCGCAAAGTTATTTTGGGGTCTGGAATGTGGTGCAATAAATTTGAGGCGTAGACAAAATCAAACGTATTGTCCTCGAAATCCAAAGCCATAGCATTAGCTGTTTTGCCCTCAATTTGGACGCCGTTAGCTGCTGCTAATTTCAGTGCCACTTCTACCATTCCTGGCGAATAGTCAGCAGCTATGCAATTAGCTCCTTGGGTGGCAAAATAGACGCTATTTTCACCAGCACCGCAGCCCAAGTCCAACAGCAACTTACCTTGAAGTTCTCCCATCTGTCGGAGGATGAATCGGTTTTCCGGTGCCGTGCAGGCTTCAAAATAGTCGGCGACCCGGATGCCATCAACATCAATGGCTGCTGCCCAAGCATCATGGAATTGGCGCTCTTTGCGGAAAGTTTCGTCTAACATTTTATCGGGATAGGGATTTTTGCGGAGATACCGTCAGTGAATTGATGTCAATCTTACAGGAATTTATTGCATCATCGCGATCGTAGCTTACGACATCAAGCATTAGGTAGGCTGGATTTTGGCCGCGAATTGATAGCTGGAAGTTGGATAAATCATCGGGGAAATATTGTTTTTGGGTGGTTGTGGTAGAGCTAAGGATTTTACCGTCTAGATCGAGCATTGCCAACCGTAGAGATAAGGGGACACAGGGGGTGTCCGGAAATTTTACCTTACCCGTGACAGTCACTTCTTCTGGTAGCGAACCCAGATAAAGAAAAGATGTGGTTGACTGGTTGGTATCATCAGCTTTTTCCAAAATGTTTGCACCAGATAGGCTGACTTCTCGTACTCCCTGAGAATGCTCGGTGGCTAACTCATAGGTGTTATCCAAATTTTTAGTCACTAAAGACTCGGGTAGCTGCTGCTGGAAAACCATCCAATCTAATTGTCCGCCAGGTCGAGAGCCAATTTGCTGCTGCATGGCGGCTAGAGTTCGCGCTGCTGTAGCCAGCGACGTTGGACGAGTGCGCTGGTAAATGCTAACCCTAGCATCTCCCGCCAAGGTGAACTGTACGGGAAGTCGCTTGAAGTCCAGAGCAATTTCCCAATTTTGGGCAAATGCATCAAACACAACCTGAACCACATCTAGTTCTTTATTTGGCAGCCATTCACCCACAGCTACAGCCTTGGTCAGATCTGCGGGATAATCAGGTAAGGGGTTGGGAATAACGACGTACTGTGCCTGGAGTAAAGTCTCTAAGGGGTAAGCATCTTGAGAATCTACTTGGGGCGATAGTAGGATATTCAAAATCCGGTCTTCTGGTTCGTATAATGCTCGCTCTGCCGCTTTTACCATACTTAAATTGAGGTGAAGTCGCTGATATCCGACCACATAGATTGGTTCTTCGTGGGGAGCGATTTGGCGCAGGTAGTTAACTAGTCGGACGACTTCATCATAATCTTTACGAACTAAGGGCGGCATGTTGAGGGCAAATAAGGGACGGAAGGCATTATCAAACGTCCCCAGAGGAGTCAATCCCATGACAAGATTGCTAACCAGATAGCAACCAACCACACTCAGCATCACTGTGCGCACTTTTCCGGTTAGCCTACTCCAGATTGTCCAGATGGAGGCGACTAACCCAATGGCGATGAGGGGGGTAACGTGTAGGGAATAAAAGACATTGGCATAGCGCAGGACAACCAGCCATAAAATCATGGAAAAGATACCCCACAGGCCAATCAAACTAGCCCTAGGCCAAGCTACAGCACGAGTAATTATACCCGCCGAAAACCCAATTGCCACCAGCAGCCAGGTTACCCAGCCATAAAAGGCGGCGTATAGGTTAACCATATCCTTAAAGGGCAGGCTCCAGGAAGCGTAGAGCGTTCTATAATTGGTGGTCAGGGCTTGGTAAGTAAACTGCGGTGCGATCGCCCATAACGTGGCAAAAGTCACGGCACCGATAAAACCAATTCGTCCACCCATGGAGAGCAAACTCCGCCAAGGGATTTGCTGCTTTTGTCGCACCTGAGCCGAGAAAAATAGCAAAGATTGGCAAGTAATGGCACAGAGCAAGGCAATGTCACCGTAAACAAAATGGCGGCGCACCACTACAGCGAGTCCCATCGCTACACCGATTGAGGCAATTCGCCACCATTTGCTCAACTCTACATCCTGCAAATATAGGAAAGCTGCCAGTGCAACGAAGAAAGCTCCCCCAGTATCGGGAATGCCAATCAAGGTTGGCATCCAGCTCACAGGGATGAGTAAGGTCAAGAATGCTGTTGACCAAAAAACCAGTTGCCGATAAACCGGGATGAGTTGAGTTGCGATCGCTCCCATCACCAGTGTCAAGGGTAATAGGTAGACCAAGGCGAGACCAATTTCATAAACCAGGCGGGACTTGCCAAAAATCAGGATAAAGGGAATCAGTGGCAAGGTATAGAGGCGGTTGCGTTCGTAGGCCAGGGAGTCCAGTATTAGCTTTATCGCTTCACTGGGAGAGTCGCGAAAGGTGGTGGCGATGTAGGCAGTGGCATTATACCAGTCGATCCACCAATGAAAGTTACGCTCGCTCGATACGTACAGCGCTGCAATGGTTACCGTCATCAGCGCTAGCAAAATTAGACAGAGTAAATTAACTAAAATTTTTTGGTTAAGGTTTAAACGCTTGTGCATTTCACGGGCAAGTTTTACCGTCAGGTTTTTAGTTCTGATTTATAACAAAACTTAACGCTGATGTCTAATATCGCATTCGGCTCTTCTGGAGCTTCAGTAAGTATATTATCCTATTGACAAAAATTACTCTGGCTTAACTTGTGACGAATGATTACTGCTTGATGAGTTTTCCTAGCCTTAGCTTACTGGGTTGAACGGTTTGTATCTTGTAATTTTGCTGGTTCGCCAATTTTTCTCGTAAAGAGCGGGAAAGATTAAAGATAAATAGATCGCTAAACCCTTCCGGTATTTGAGGAATTGTTGGCTCAGTCACTAGCTGGAGCTTTGTCTTTGGATTGAGAAGATAGCTGAAAGATAGGATTTCCCCGACATTCACGTTGTAATCGCTACTGACCAGCAGAGGACGAGGTGAACGATTAATGATTCGAGCAGCTTGGGGGTGATTATGGCTATTTTTCTTAATCCACCAAGTGTCTGCTTGAGCTATAAAAATGTTAGATACTACTCCACAGGAAATTACAGTAACTAAAACAACTTGCCAAAGCGTTTGGGTTGAAAGCTTTGATGAAAATACTTTATCGCTTTGCTGATAGCGAAGTTTCTCAGCTAAAAGGTAGGAAACAGCTAGTTGAATTCCTAAATAGCAAGGGATTAAATAGCGGCTAACGCTTGACCGCCGTCCTCCTAATATCAAGTCGGGTAGTATTAGGGCTAAAGCATTAACTCCTATTAATAGAAAAATAAACAACCGCGTTCGTTGGGGAGCTTGGCGATAAACAAAGTATAAAGAATAGAGAATTAATACAAAAGCAATTGCGGGAGCAATCAGAATGTAAATTAAAGGCGCATTGGAGTCAAGATTGATATCAAAAAATAAACGAGACAGGTTGCCTAGCCAAATTCTGATTAGGGCAAACAATGGCATTTTTATAGCTGTCCAGCTTGTGACGCCGGCAACAGAGTACAAATGACTCACAAAGATGAACAGCCAGGGAAAGAAGGCTAAAAGTCCTGCGATTGCAGCTAGTATATAGGCGATCTTTTTTTGAGTTAGCCGAAACCCATCTAGTGCGGCAACATAAATGCCGTGCGCGATCGCAACAAACCCAGAAAAAAGATACGAATAGAAACTCAAAGCCAGCGTTACCGCATAAATTCCCCAATTGAGTCTAGTTGACAACCGTAGCGCTCGTAGCAAAGCGGCACTTGATAGAAGAGTAGTTACAGTCCAAAGGCTATAGGGTCGGGCTTCCTGCGCATAGAGGACGTGGAAGGGGGAGACGGATAAAACAGCGATCGCCACCCATCCCACCAACGGGGACTCAAATAACTCCAGACAAAGCCAGTAGATGCAAGGAAAAATCAGCAAGCTAATTAGGACTGACAGGCTTCTGATGACTGCCACGATGTTGCCGAACATGTACATCTGCACCCAGAATTTCGCCGTGACATAATAAAGCGGAAAATGCTGAGGGTTATCGATCGCCAAAGATGTTAAGGTATCTCTTAAGCCTTTGTTGGGATTGGGACGCTGATACTTTTGTAGATCCTCGACGCCAATGACTCGTCCATCAAAAACTTGTTGCACGAATTCTTTCTGGGTGTAACCAGCTATTACTAACGACGTGTAGGTTTCGTCATGCCAGTAAACTTTGTGATCGAGATTAACGAAGCGCAAGACAATGCCTAGGACTAATAACGAGATTGCCAAAAATCGAAACCAAGCTGTGTGCTTTGAGACAAGTTTTGTCATAACCAAGAAGGATATAGAGCAATGCTAGCGCTGAACCAGGGAACGTTAACGATGCTGCGAGCGAAAAATTGCTTTTATCCTAGCTTCCAGAAGTATTTTAAACAATAGGTTGGCTGAATCAAGCGGATGTAGTGATACTAAGCTGTTCGTCATTTAAATC
>DNXU01000585.1:5929-13359 GCA_003505715.1 Cyanobacteria bacterium UBA8803
ATTTAAAAGCGTGACAGCTTATTGAATTAAAATGATTGCTTCTTCTGCCTTAGCGGTGAGAGCTGCCTTCAACTCCTGGCCAACTCTTCCAATCAGTTCGTCAAACGTCTTTTGATTTTCTGCCAATTGTTCTCGCAATGCCTTCTCTAACTCAGGATGCATTTGCTCGCAGATGGAGTCCAGCTTGCTGTCACTCAACAGAATAGAACGGCTCCAACTGGGAACATCAATTTTTTCCTTAATCGCCTCTTGGGTTCTGCTGCGAGTTATCTCCACCCCGGCAGCCAATACTGAGACGCCATAGACTAGCGCGATCGGCCAAGTTAAGTGTCCGGTTAAGATCAGGGCGATGATGCTACCGATCGTACCCCCACCAATCACTAGATTGACGATAAACATCACGGTATCGGCTAGAATAGCATCTCCAAGGGATAGTTCGGGATTCACCATCCCAGGGTCGATCCCCTCCTCAAACCTCAAACTGCTTCTGGGGATTTGGAATTTCCGACAAATGGGGTCGGTTTCTTGGGCTAATTCGGGTTGGATCTTGCTGTTAAACCAATTGATACATTGAGTGTTCACGATCTGCCGAGCGCGATCACACCCCATCCACTGCTGAGCCTGCCCGGTCATGGTACTTTCCAAGTCAGCTAAGGTGCGGATGCGGTTGTTGCGCCAATCTGTGAGGCTGGGTTTGACAGCGTTTTCGATCAGACCTGCGGACAGGGGTTGGCTCAGACGTTCGATTAACTCCGGGATATGCCTTTCTACTAAATTTTTAAGTTGGTTGGACTCAAACAGTTGGTTGATTTCTTTCTTAAAAGCAGCAACCCGCAGATCCCATCGTCCGACACGGGCTAGACCTAAGGCAATGCAGCGTTCTGGTTCGGGGTCGGGGCGTACCTGAGTTTCGGGTTCGGGAAAAATCTCTTGGCAAATCTGGCGGGTAAAGGCCATGCGGGATGCACCGCCAGTCATCAGCAGTACCTTCGGTACGAGACTTTGTTGGTCGAGTTTTGCCCTCGCCTCAGTCACGGCTTCCCGAAAAGACTCTATCCAACTTTTATGCCCCAGTTCCGGCAACGGCTGGTTTAAAATCTCCTGGGCGATCGCTTTATTGACTTGGGGAATAAAATAAATCTGTTCATTAATGGATTCAAAGCCCCGGGCAAAGGATTGGGGATGGCTATAGACTTGTTCGTTAGAAAAATAGTCTTCCTTGGCTTTACGACAGGCCAGTTCGCAACGAGCTTGGTGATGGGGGTAGTCCTCAAAGACTCGTTCGAGTAACGCCCGATCCTCGTGTTGGGTAAGAGTCCGAGCAAAAATTGCTTTGTCGATCAGGGATGCTCCCAGGGCGTTACTACCAAAATCTATCGGTATTTCGTGCAAGCTCTTCACTAGGGTAAAGTCCGTAGTTGAAGAACCAATATCTACAATTAGCACCGAGGATCTGAGTTTGTCATAGTCCAGCTTCCCAGCTTCCTTGGCTTGCATGAACGCCGCCCGCGACTCTGGAACCACACTCAGCAAGGGGATGCCAGCTTCCTTGAGCAGGGTTTGGTATTCCTGGCGTTCGCTAACAGACCATCCGGAAGGACAACCTACGAAAAACTGGCTATACGTTCCACCTTCAATCTGCTTGCTGTCTTTCAACAGGTGGTAGTAGGTTTCTAAAAACTTGCGGATTGTTTCTCGGTAATTGGGATCGTGATTGGGTTTTTGCTTAAACGAGATTTGCAGGTGAGTCACGCCAGCTTGGATTAAAGCTTGTTCTCCGATCAGATAGCCGAGATCGGGATGCCTACCCAGTGCCGTGATTTGCACTTTTTTATTATTAATCTCTAGCATCTCCGGTGGCTCGATGCTCTCTACCTTTGCCTTAGCCACGGCGGTTTCACCGTGCCCTAAATCAAATCCAATGGTCTCTAATACGTCCATAGTTTTATTCTCTCGCCTCGGAGTAGGCTGGCTCAATGACTCGACCCCTTCGGAGCAAGCGATCGCCCTTCAACAAAGCCGGAGTTATCGTTATGTACTCTGTGCTGGAGTGGTCGATACTTGGCTCGAAGTCAAAATACTCGCGATCGCTATTGGTGTCGTCCGGTTGGTAAATCTGGGCGCGAATACCCTGCTCCATTAAAATCTGGGGTAGCAGTTTGGCGATCTCAAGAGCCATCTGGGGTTTTTCCAGAACTGACGCGCCCATTAACCTCTGTAGCAGATTCAAAACTTCTGGTAATTCTTCTAGTCCGCTAGCGTCGAGGGGTTTGTGCGTTTTTGCCGCCGAGGCAACTGCCAGGTCGATGGTATTGAGTGCATCGGCTAGATTATCCAGAAGGGCTTGACTATCGACCCGCCCGATAGGCTGAGGTGTTGCCACAGACTGAGGGGCAGCGGCAATATTTTCGCGATCGCTTTTATCTAATTGCAGTACAATTTCCAATCCAGCTAACAGCAATGTGAGCAAGATCGCCATCCAAGCTCCTGGAGCAGTTCGAGTTAAGGAGAACAAGGAGCCGAAGATGCCTAAGCAGATGAGTCCCTGTAGGATTTTTAGAATTAAGCGATTGGGGAAAAACCTTGTGGCTTGGTTAACACTCTGCTGAGGCTGTGGGGGTGAAAGTTGTGCCTCGTTGGTTGCAGTGAGAGTGGCAATGGACTGCCGCAAGGTGTCTAGGAAAAAGGAAGCCAGACGTACTTGAGTCACGCTTAGTTCGCCGATGTAATTCTTTTCTAGATGATCGAGTCGGTTCTGAACCAGCTTAACGACTTGATCTAAACTAGTCGCCTTGTCAATTTCGGTCTGAAGTTCGCTCCGTCCTTTACTAAAAAGTGTCAATAAGGTTTTCATCAGGAAATAGGGAAAGAGAAGAAGGAGAGGGAGAACAGGGCAGCGGGAGGAGTAGACTGAAATTTATCTTATAAGCAGGGCGGTGTAAATAAACCTCACACCCAGAAGGCGGATTTCTTTAAGAAACCCGACTTCTGGGCTTCTACAGGTTTTTGATTTATAATTATGTCTATTTGCTTAATGGCCAGTTACGCAACCCTAACACACCCTACAGATATAGGGTTTTCCTAAATCCCATTACTAAAAAGCTAACTTTTACTATTACCTCTAGCTTCTACCTCAGGGAACACTTTAGTCTATCTATATAGTTTAGATATTAGTTGTAGAACCAACCACTAGTTGAGCGCAGCAGCAAGAACCCACCCTTTAAAAAAGGTTAAAAAGCTTACTGTACAAGCTCCCCTCCCTTCTGCGGTCTGCCTTCAAACCGCCGCTCGCTTAAAATACTGGCACAATCATTCCTTCTCGAGCCAGTAGGTCGTTGGGGAAGACTGACTGGACTTGCTCTTGAAGCTTGTCGAGAAAGTCATCGTCGTGATCGGGATTATAATGAGACATGATAATTCGCTTGACCCCAGCGGCTTTAGCTGTAGCTATGCCGCTTTGCCACACATCGTCTTGCCAGCCTAGGGGTGAAGACTTCAAAGAGCAATCGGCATCAAGAGTACAGGGAGCATCTAAAATCAGTAAATCAGCGTGACGAGCTAAGTGCAGCAGGTTTTCATCGACTCCATTCCCTCGGTGTGCCCGAGCGATCGCATAAACCGCAGAATGTCCCTGCCAGGTAACGCGATAACCCATTGACCTCTGTGAGGAGTCAAGCAATACTGCCTCAACAATCACGTCATCCATGACGACTTTATTACCAGAAATCAAATCATAGAATTTCAGCTCTGACTGCATCACCTGTATGGGCACTGGGAAATTTGGAGCTAGCATCTGGCAGCCAAGGCGCTGTTCTATTGACGCACCATTGGATGCTGCTGTGCCATAGATATGAAAACAATTTCCTGGAATGAAGGCGGGTGTAAAAAAGGGAAACCCTTGAATGCTGTCCCAATGGCAATGGGTAAAGAACATGTACGCTTCTAGTGGCATGTGCCTGAGTAAATTATTACCCAAGACCCTTAACCCACTACCACCATCAAAAATCAGGCGTTTATTACCAACCCGCATTTCTACGCAGGAGGTATTACCGCCATAACGAATCGTTTCTTTACCTGGAGCCGAAATTTGACCTCGAACGCCCCAAAATTGGACAACAAAATTGACTACAGGGCGAGTTACCATGTTGACTGTAACGTTAGATGTTCTTGGGCTTGGTGACGCTGGATCAAAATCTGGCATCTTTCATTCAAGCGAAGCGCCTTGAGCAACTCTTCACACCGACGAATTTCCACTATATGATACTCAGATAAGGGGACTAAAGGCGATAGGCTCTACTATGGCTTTAGTATCACAAAGGGCAGATTTCCCTATCTAGAAGAAACTACGTAGGGCGTTGAGTACAAAAAAAACATTTATTTCGCACTTTCCCCTACGTCAATTTTCTAGCACCCATTTCCTAATCAGGAAATTTTTTTCAAGTCAGTTCATTCTAGCGCCCTTGAAGCCATTAACTTGTGAGTTCTATCACAGATAAATGGCCGAGGCTTAACTCCCTTACAGCCAAGCCGCAGTTCCCCTCAAGCTCTTGCATTAGCCTTAGGGTTGGTTGGCTAGGGGTAAGGATAGTGTTCACCTTTATCAAACTGCCTCTGACTCCCGATTAGGCATTGTCCTCAATCTGTCCCTTACTTGCTACCCGCTGCTATGCATTTTTCCACGAGGGGCATTACCCGCTCAACATTTTGCCAGCCTAGAATTTCGGTGACTTTCTTTTCAAGATTTTTGTAAGTCTTGAAAAATTCGGCGATTTCGTCCAATCGATGAGGGGCAACATCTTGGAGCGATTTCACCTGAGCATAGCGCGGGTCTTTGGCAGGAACGCAAAGAATTTTCTCGTCGCGATCGCCTGAGTCAATCATTTCTAGCATCCCAATTGGTCGTGCCGCAATGACGCACCCTGGAAAAGTTGGTTGATCCATCAATACCATACCATCAAGCGGATCGCCATCATCAGCTAAGGTGTTTGGCACGAAGCCGTAGTCGTAAGGATACTGCACAGAAGAGTAAAGCACCCGGTCAAGGGCAAAAGCTTGCATGTCTTTGTCGAACTCGTACTTATTTTTGCTTCCCGCCGGAATTTCAATTAACACGTTGATTATTCCCGGTTTGGGTTGAGCTGGAATGCGTGATAAATCCATGAGTGAATTTTTAAGCGACACTGCAAATTTGGAGGACTGGTGCCATTAAGCATATTTAACCCTCCCCTGTGTAGCATTCTGACACAGTCTCTCGACGAATCGCTATGGGCTAGAGACCTGTTATGTTTATCAGCACTGCACTGCCGAGATTTTTTAGCTAACCATTTTGATTTGATAGATATATCGTTATTTTGTTATCCAAAAATCTTTGCTCCTTACTCTTGTGACCTTGGCAGCGAGTAGCCACTTCCTGGTAAAACGCCAAGGCTGCTGCTTGAAGAGTAGTAAGCAATGACGAATAAAGGGATAGTCAAAGTCAAAACAGCAATTAATGCACCTATAAGATCTGCCCACCTATAAGATTGGGGGTTAGAAGGGTTGGCAGATGACGAACCACTGGATTCCATAAATAAGTTGAAATTTGAACTCGATAGATGGAGATTTGGAGAGATGTCTCTCCTGATCATCTCAATCCCCTATATTTTAACGACTGGTTTGAAAATGGAGAATTAAAAATTGGAAATAGGACTTTGTGTAGTCGGCAGATGTAGGGATCGGTGAGCTAGGGGCGAGTTTAGCCATGGCAGCGGGCATCCTACCAATAATATTGGTACAAAACCTGCCCCTAGCTTGGCTTAAACGTAAAGAAAAACAAAAAACCGCCTCTAGCAATAGGGCGGTTTGGTTAAGCAATCGGAGGGTAGTATCAGGTTACGTTGCTATTTTGGGATAGAGGTGTAACAAATTTGACAAAAGAGAAAAAGAAAGGGGAAAGAAAAACTCCTTCTCCCTCTCCCTATTCAACCAATTCCCTCTGAGCATAAACACTTATTGGCTCTTTGATGAAACGAATATAGAGATGCTTAAAGGTAGAGCGGATAACGCGGGGCATACCAAAATCAATGGGCATTAAGGCTTCTGGCAGCTTCCAATCTAGAATTTTTAAATCCTCCGGTCGCAGATGAGAAAATTCAATAGTATCCAGAGGGGAATTTAGCCCCAATCTCATTGCCGCTGCTACTGTTGGCACCATAGCTGGGTCAACATTGAGGATTTCTACCATGGAGCGATCGACAGCAAATACATTTGAGGACGCGGCCAAAATATTTAGCTGTCGAGGTTCGCCGCCGCTAGGCCCATTCCCTTGATGACCAACGATCCCATCTAAAATTGTCAGATCTGGGTTGATTGCCCTGGCTGTTTCCACCAACATTTCCCCAAAACGGTCGGCATTCTTCCCAGCTTCCATGTGCCACCAAGCTTTCATTTTGCCAGGGACACAGCCAAACAAGTTCTTAACACCCAAAGTTAGCGTCAATTGCATGTGAGATTTTACCTTGGGTAAATTAATCACCACATCAGCATCCATTGCTTCTTTACACAGCCGTAGGTGGTTAAAGCCTTCACTGGCAGTTTCGTAACGCTGACCGTGGAATTCTACGATAGGTAAGTTAAGTTCTGTCATCATCGGCAGATAACCATTGGCAACAGCTACGCCCCTAGCTGTTCCAAATGCTGGGCTATCTCCGAAAAAGGGTTGACCTCCTGCTTCCCTGACTAACTGAGCAACACCGCGCACGATCTCCGGGCGGGTGATGCATTCCTTACCGGGACGCCCTGCCGTCAGTAAATTGGGCTTGAGCAGGACGCGATCGCCCTTTTTCACAAAAGCCCCCATCCCACCCAATGGCTCTAGCAAGGTTTCTAAAGAGTTTCGCAAGCGTTTTTGGTCGTAGGAATTTGCACGAATCAAACTAACAGTAGGCATGATTTTTAACTGAGGAATTTTACTTATAGCAGTTGTCACTTGAGTGAAGGTTTTTTGTCCATAGTTCATGGTTCATGGATCATTGCCTGGAGTTAGCTGCCATGAACAATGAACAGTGAACGATGAACCTGGGATTGTATTCCATGGTACTGAGAACTGCTATATTGTCTATTACTCAGCCCTCTGGTTCCCATACCTTAGCGCCACGAGTGAGGGCAGTCACCCGATGAACTTCGGGGAAAACGCCTGACCCTTGAAGTTCGGGAATTGGAGGTTTCACCTCTACTCGGAGTATCTGAGCAGTAAAGACTACAACCGTTTGATCGAACAGATGCAGGGTTAGCCAGGGTTGGTTAAGTAAGTCAGGGAGCTGTTCCCCGAAAGCTTCTGGAGTGATGGGAATATCAAAGGACTCAGTTTCCCCATTGACGTAGTGAAAGGTGATTTCTGTAAAGGTATCCTGGCTTTGCATAAAAGTATAGGTAAGGGATGAGGGATGAGG
>DNXU01000585.1:13448-18884 GCA_003505715.1 Cyanobacteria bacterium UBA8803
AGGGATGAGGGATGAGGGAGAATTTATCTATTCAATTCCTCTTAATGCTGAGGAAGAGCGCTCATTTTTTCTAGGTCTAACACCGTTGCTAAGTCTTCAGCACTCATTAATCCCCGCTCTAGCACGATCTGCCGTAGGGATTTGCCCGTTTCTAGGGATTCTTTGGCAACAGCCGCAGCATTAAGATAACCGATGTGGGGATTGAGAGCTGTGACTAAAGCCAGACTACCTTCGGCATAACTCAAACAGCGATCGCGTTGAGCGGTAATTCCGACTAGACAGCGTTTGGTGAGGGCTAATAAGGTATTCCCCAAAATTTCAATACTGTGAATCAGATTGTAGGCAATCAGCGGCATCATAACATTAAGTTCCAATTGTCCGGCTTGGGCAGCTAAGGCGATCGCGCTATCGTAACCCATGACCTGAAAGCAAACCATTGAGGTCATTTCTGCCATGACCGGATTGTACTTACCGGGCATAATTGACGATCCGGGCTGAACGGGTGGTAGTTGAATTTCCTTGAACCCCGTTTTGGGACCGGAATCCATTAGCCGCAGGTCGTGGGAAATTTTAACGCAATCTTGCGCTAGGTTGCGCAAACTGCCGGAAACATTAACAAAGGGAGCCATACTTTGCATGGCTGCCATTAGGTGGGGAGCAGTTGTCAGGGGTTGACCGATGAGTTCGGAAAGAATTTGAGCCACCTGTTGGCAATACTGGGGATGAGTATTGAGTCCAGTGCCAGCTGCCGAGCCACCTAAACCCAATTTCTGCAAATCGAGAGCGGCGTTTTCAATGCGGTTAGTATGGTCTGAGAGAATTTGTGCCCAAGCACGAAAGTTTTCCCCTAGTCGTACTGGCACGGCATCTTGTAAATGGGTTCTGCCGGATCTGACCACCTCCTGAAATTCATCTGCCTTATTATCCAGGGCAGTAATGGCGTCGGCTAAAGCGGGGTAAAGGCTATGTTCTAAGGCTAACAGGGCACCAATCCGAATCGCGGTGGGGATGACATCGTTGGTGGATTGACCGTAATTAACGTGGTCGTTCGGGCTAACCCGCTGGTAATTCCCTTTTTTATCTCCTAGAATTTCCAGCGCCCGATTGGCTAGTACTTCGTTAACATTCATGTGATGAGAAGTGCCAGCCCCAGCTTGATAAATATCAACGACAAACTGATCCCGCCATCTGCCGTTGAGGACTTCATCAGTCGCTTGGACAATAGCATGGCTAATGTCTTGGGGAATGCAGCCCAGATTACCATTAGCGATCGCCGTCGCTTTTTTGATCAGCACGCAGGCATCTACATAGGTGGGCAACGGGTTGATGCCACTGATGGGGAAGTTTTCTGTTGCCCGCAGGGTTTGAATGCCGTAGTAAGTATCAGCCGGGATTTGCCGCTCTCCCATGGAATCGCGTTCAATCCGGTAAGCTGTACCTGTTGGTTGCGTCATTTCCAAACTTCTCCGTTTTTTCCCGAAAATTGAGACATTTTTTGCTAAACAACTACCAAAATATCCTAGAAGTTGAGAGCCACCGTCTTTTAAGCGGTGGATGAAAACGATTATTGGATTTATCCTTCGACAAGCTCAGGAACACCTTTCGCGTCCGGATACTCTCTGCAAAACCCTCTATAATAATGTAGGAGGTAAAAAGTAAATGTTAAGTTTAGCCTACGATTATAAAGCTATCCCAACACCAGAGCAAGTCCAGATAATCGAACACACTTTAACTGTCTGTCGAAAAGTTGGGAATTTTGCTTTGCGTGAGCGCAAGGATTGGATTAATTATCGTAAGTGTCAAATTAACGCTTGCTCAATTACCTCTGAGTACATCATTCCGGCGGACACACCTCGTCCCACTTACGCACAACAATGCAAGTCCTTAACCTCAATTGCGAAGCGGGGTGAAAAGGAGGTAACTGGCAGCCTGAGCTGGAATCCTTTCAAGCAAGAACCCATAAGTAATAAAAGTGAAGATGTGACTGAACTACCGTTATCAGCAACCAGTGTAAAGGCTGACACACTGGAGCCAAAAGGCAAAGGATAGGGAATTGGCGTTTTAGCAAGCGACCAATAAGCACTTCCCAAAAACCCGGTAGAGAGCATCATTCTAAAGGTTCAACCAATGGTTATCAGGAACGAGATAACCTCTATATTTCTCTCCAGGAAAGGTCGATGTGTCGCGATTATCTTGTCCGTTACTAATACCCAATTTAAAAGCGTGACATTTTAGACTTATGAGGGTATGAATATTAGAGGTGCGAGGGGTTTAACAGCAGCTCAGAGGGCAACTTTAAAAGTGTTGGGAGCTGTGGAGAGCGATTAGTTCGGTCGCAAAAGTTTTCGGTCTACTGAAATTCAATTATCGCGTGGTCAGTATGTAGGGAGAATTAACATCAATGAGCCAATTTTCATCTACAACTTCCAAGTTCTCATCCAGAATCAGGATTAACTCGCCAAGTGTGGTTTTAGACTCGTGCTTAGGCGAATCTAAACCATTAGAGGGATTGATGGTCAGTGCAAATTTGAGTTGCAACCAGTGTGCATTTTCTGTGCCTACTGGGGAGATTCCTAGGGAACTACTAATCAGTTCTGGGTTAGGCATCTGGGTAAAGCTAATGACTTCATAAAATTCTTCTTCATCCCAATAGCCATTGATTTGTGCATTGCACGCTTGCAGGTGTTGAATGGCAATTTGGTCGGGGGCAAGTTGCTTCAAGGTTTGGGCAAGGTTGTGCCAGATTGGATGATTTTTGAGTGTGCTAGTCACAAAACTTACCCCGCTAGTGGTTTGTTTGTTTTCCTGGGAAGTGGAGAATACATTCTATTATCTTGCCGTGAAATCGCCGATCGCCGCCAAAGCCTAGGACTTTAGTTTTGAAGTCGTAATCCGCTTGTTCAGAGGGAACGATGCCAGTATTACCTTTGGGTGGAACAAGTCCTTTGTTAATGGCTCTAAGATGTTTGCCAATGGGATCGTAGAGAATACCTAGTTGGATTTGGGCTTTGCTAAATGATACGAGCCTGCCTTCAGCAGATTGGTAGACTACATCAGGCTGAATCTCCTGCCAGCTATTGGTTAATTCGGGTGTTTCGGGTTCATGATCGCTCATTCAGATTTAAAACGTTATGGCGACGGGAATGAATCAGTATCCTAACAAGCGATCGCACGGCTGATAACAGGCATCATAATGCAAATGCTGGGTTGATGCCCGACACCCAGCCTACAAGGGCGCGAGCGTCGGGAATCGGTCAACTATGAATACTTGACCGATTCTCTCTTGGGTTGAACCCCAAGAGGATGAGGATTACCTTGAAGCTTAAGTATTTTACTATGACCAGAGTGACAAAAGAGGGCTACACTGTTATGACCAGATTCATGAATGTAGTCACATCAACCACGCGCCGGGATGCCATAAGCAAAGGTGGCAGCCATGTACTGAGGAGCCGGATGAGGTTAACGTCTCACGTCCGGTTTTGGAGCCGAGTCAGGGGGCGACTCCCTGGCTTAGGTTAACGGAAGAAAGGTGCGAGAGGCGTGTCGTTCGACTGAGCGCTCACGCCGAAGTCTTGAGACCGCCTCGTAACATCCTTTTAAGAATCTCCTCGGCTTTAGCCAGGGGAGTACGTCAATTTTGAATGAGCCTTATGGCTGCTGCCGCTGAGGCACAGTAGTATTATTTTGAGGAGGAGTTACAGCACCGGAATTGGGCAGGGCTGAACTCCCAGGATTCACCTGGGGTTGTCCCGGCGTTGGTTGCAGACCCGAATTTGGTACGTTTGAACTACCAGGATTCAGCTGGGGTTGTCCGGGAGATGGTGGTAAATTACCGGGTTGAAGTCCTCCAGCAGGTAATTCGGGTTGTAGCCCGCCCGGATTAGCTGGCAATTGGGGCTGTCCGTAGGGATTAAGGGTTCCGTCTGGGTTAGTAGGGATTTGACCTGGATTGGGTGAGAAGCCAGGAACTCCAGTGGGTGGCAAGCCGGGATTGGGGCTAGGAGGCTGCTGGCCTTCTTTTGGTAAAGTCGCTAGCGCCACGCGATCGCCTCCCACTTCCCGCAACAAGTCCAACACCTGCACGACATCGTTGTAACTGGCATTGGGAGAAGCGTACAGCGCGATTAAACCTAGCGGATTTTGTTGGCGGTGGATCTGTAGTTTCTGCGTTAACTGCTCTTTGGTGGCAACTGGGTCTTGTTCCACAAACACTTGACCCAGGTCGTTGAGACTGACCATTAAGATTTCCCGCCCCTGGGGTGTCCCAGTACTCGCCTTGGGCAAATCTACGCTAATGGCTTGCTGACGAGAAAATCCTACCGCTGCCAAGATAAAAAACGTCAGAATGCAAAAAATGACATCAATTAGGGGGACAACCTCAACCCGGACTTCTTCGGGTTGAGTTTCTATCCTCAACCTTAGGGGACGGGGGGGTGGAGGATAAAGGGATGAACGAACTCTTTTTTTCATCGAATTAATATTGGGCACCATCGGGTAACGGACGGTTTGACACTCGCCGCTGTGGCATAGACGGGGAAACTTTTAATGGTTTCTGCCGTAGCTCTTAATTTTCCAGGTCTCGCTTGGTAAGCGAGTCGGTAATTTCGGGAACCTCTGAGGTGTTGTTATTCCAACCATGCTTCCCTTCCTCGTTTTGCAACCAATCTTGCCGATAGAGCAACTCCAACTCGCTGCCAGCTTTGCGGAAAAGTTTGACCTGATTGAACCAAAACGCTTGAAAAAGTCGATAGAAGGCCAAGCTGGTAATGGCTACAATTAGCCCCGATGCTGTACTGATCAGGGCTTCCCCAATTCCTAAGGTAACTCCAGCTGTGGAAGCGGTGCCTAGGTCGGCAATGGTAATGGAACGTAAAGACCGAATCAATCCTAAAACCGTACCCAGTAATCCTAACAGAGGTGATAGGGCAATCACGGCTTCTAGCAGCTTGTCCCCTCGCCGCATTGATGCCAATTCATCATCAGCAGCTGCCTCTAGGGCTAGGTGAAATAATTCTGGGTCAGGTTCGGTCAGCCGTAAGGGAGCGTATAAATAGCGCCCAATTGGCTGTCGCCGTGCTTTGAGGGCAATCTCTTTAGCTATTTGCCAATTGTTGGTTGCCGCATCCAAAACGCGATTAACAATCTCTTTTTCCTTCAACAAGATGCTTGCCCAAAACCAGATCCGCTCTAAAATTGTCCCTACAGCGAGGATCGATAAGCCCAAGAGGGGCCACATCGCTATCCCGCCTTTTTCAAATACATCAACAATATCCACAGTTTGCTGTTACCTCCCTTGCTAGCCAAGCACAATTCGTCTTTTAAAGTGCAAGCCACTCCAATTCTAGGGATTTCTTGCCACTTGCAAAGAGCCTGACGTTATTTTCGCTGGTGGGTTGCCTTGTTCAGGAGAGGGGGGGGGTGAGGGATGAGGGATGA
>DNXU01000119.1:0-14500 GCA_003505715.1 Cyanobacteria bacterium UBA8803
GGCAAGCCTGAGTAGTTTATCCCCCAAATAGAAAGAGAGCAGATATAATCACTAACCACACTCTAGTTAAAGTATGGTGAAAACGATAATAGCTACCTGCTATTAAGTGCTGTTCCCTAGTTGTTCCTCTCAACTCACTCAAAACGCAAACCCACACCTTCAGTAGTCCCAAGCAACCTCTACCCTCCCGTATCTCATCCCAACAGAGGTCGCGAAACAGTTGAATCATTTCCTCCCCATAATCCCAGCGAAAGGGTGCAGGATACAACAGGAGTAAGCAACGGTAGAGATAAACCGAAACTGATATCAGTCCTTGGGTAAATAACCTCATGGCTCATTCCCTCCCCTACTGGCTGTTAAGGTCGTTCGCCCCAATACTTGTTTCGCTGTAGCTATCTTCACTAAGTCAGCCAAACGTTCGGACTCTATGGTAATGACATGGCGACCTAGATCGGTTAGACGGTAGTAGCGCCTTCTTTCATCATCACTAGCCGGATCTGGCCTTTCTTCAGACTCAACAATCAATCCATCGGTTAACAGACGTTTGATGGTGCCGTAAAGCGTACCCGGCCCCATTTTTACGCTGCCCTTGGTACTACGCTTGATTTCCTGCATAATCCCATACCCATGCCGTTCCTCATCTGCCAAAGCCAAGAGTATATGGAATGTCGCAGGTTTGAGGGGGAGGAAACTATTTGCCTCAGAATTTGAGTTCATGTTTTCTCAGCCATTGGTTAATTATATCGATATAAGATATATTTTAAATGGATACATCGGAATCTGATATAAGGTGATCAAGACATGCTCCTTATCTATTTGCTTGCAGCTGGAGGCGCTTGCAGCTTCTCAATCGTGGCATTCTGGCTCTATCGAACTTTCAGAACACGCAGTTTACTATTTTGGCCTCCAGATTTTCCCCCTCTGGGCAAATCAGGCGTCAGACTACCCAAACCGCGTCCGGGGAGTTCGGGTGCAGCTGAAGCAAGGGCTGAAGTTGAAGGCAGTGATTTATCAATCGTTCCCTAGTGCAAGAAGGTAGAAGGCAGAAAACGAAGTTAGAAAGCGCACTATAAAAAGGCAGTGACGCTCCAATCGATGGAAGCATTTCAATCTGTGGCGAATCAATATGTTACCTCCAATGAATAGGGAGAGGATCAAGAGAGAGGGAGGAACAGGGATTTTGCTCCTTTGTTATGAGCGATCGCTCGTGGGTGTCTTGCACTCCTATGAGCTACGCACACAACAAAAAATGAAAGCCTCCCTAACCTCTCTGATCCAAACGCAACGCTCTGGCTAGGGCTACTTTCTCTCTCGCTCTCTGAGCATACGGCTGTAACTGCCTAGTATCCCAACCGCTCAGAATACTCAAATCTTCCACACTCATGCCCCTGATTAACATTTCTACACACCAAGTCTGTCGCGCTTGCTCTATCAAAAGGGGTTCACCTTCAGGCGTTAACAAACCGGACGTAAGTTCTTGCCACGTCGCGCTTAACTCTGCCTCGGACATTTGCTGAGTGCGATCGTTAATAAATAAAGCTGATTGGCGATCCTTACGGCTTTTTAACCATTGGCTCAAGGGATTGCGAGTATAGGAACCATAGCGTTTTCCCATAATCCACTGATTCACTGGCACCTGTCGCACTGCACCTTGAAGGATCTGCAATAGGTGCTTGTGAGCATCGCTGATTTGGTGTTGGCGTTCTAAGGCGACTACTTCTTGAGGTAGCAAACCGGCACCAAAGAGTACGTAAGCTAGGGCATAATCTTGCAAGCCCCGTCTTTTGGCTTGTTGGAAAATCGAGTGAACTAAAGCAGAAGGTAGATCGGCTACTTTTGCAGTGGCGGCGGCTTCAACCATTAACTGAGGGTTCGTCATCACAGCACTTGATGAAGTATCTGGTATGGGTGAAATAGCTCCGTGTAGAAACAACTCTACCAAACTCTGCAAGAAATCTTCGCGGTTAGCCCAAAGTTCGTGAAACTCGCTGGTTAATTCAATTACCAAATAGCCGAACAACATGCTGTTGAGTAAACTGGCTAATTTTTCGGCAGGCAAACGCAGTTCTAAGCCATCCCGCTCGATTACAGTAGCCAGGTATTCGGCAACATCACGATTGGCTTGAGTAACCCCTCTTCCTAGTGCCTGACGATTTTCGACAGTGTACTTCCCTGACTCCCCCACCACAGATCGCAGTAACTCTGGCATCGCTTCTAGAACTTGGATGCGATCGCGCCCGTAATTTTTCAAAGCTTGCTCCACATCAGCTGTCTGACTCACTCGCGCTCTCAACGATTCACCCAGGTGAGTAAATACTCCAGAGTCTTCGATCACAGCTAAAAGCAAGCCCTGCTTGCTACCAAACTGGCGGAACAGCGTCACTTCATTAACCTGTGCTAATTCGGCAATTTGCCGAGTAGTCGTCTCGGTAACACCCTGAGCGCTAAACAACTCAAGCGCTGCCCTAATCAAACGCGCTCTTGTTGCAGAATTGGTGCGAGACATAATTTAAAGTTTAAAAATGTAAGTGGCACTTGCATTCTGGCATTGTTCTTAGCTAATATGAAGGAAGTGCAAGTAACACTTGCATTTCAATGCCCACTATAGCAATCCGCCAATGACCAACACTTCAATCTCCGCTTCTCCCCCAAGCAGCGTCAAAGTTACCCTGAACTGGCCTAGTGTCGTGTTCTTCGCTACAATTCACGCTTTGGCAATGCTGGCTCCCTGGTTCTTCTCTTGGTCGGCGGTAGGAGTTACGATATTTCTCCACTGGCTATTTGGTAGCATTGGCATCTGCTTGGCGTATCATCGGCTTTTGACCCATCGCAGTTTTCAAGTACCCAAGTGGTTTGAATATATCCTCGCTACTATCGGCACTCTAGCCCTACAAGGAGGACCAATTTTTTGGGTAGGAGCTCACCGCCAGCATCACGCTCACCCAGATGATGAGATGAAAGATCCGTACTCAGCCAAACAGGGTTTTTGGTGGAGCCACATGATGTGGTTATTCTATCAGAAACGCGAGTTTTTCAACAGCGATATCTATCAAAAAAATGCTCCGGATATAGCTAGAGAACCTTATTATCGTTGGCTGGATCGGTATTTCTTATTACTTCAGCTGCCCTTAGGTGTTTTGCTTTATGTCTTGGGTGGATGGCCGTTTGTGATCTGGGGGATGTTTGTGAGATCGGTATTGCTATGGCACAGTACCTGGTTGATTAATTCAGCAACTCACTTACGTGGCTATCAAACTTATGAAGTAAATGATGGCTCGCGCAATCTCTGGTGGGCAGCAATCTTAACCTATGGCGAGGGTTGGCATAATAATCACCACGCCCAACCTAATGTTGCTCCAGCAGGACGGCAATGGTGGGAAATTGATACTACTTGGTGGGCAATTAAAGTGTTGCAAGTGGCTGGTTTGGCGAAGAAGGTAGTAATGCCCCCGAAGGCACAACCGCAAGCATAATTTCAGTATTTCAGTAGAGTAGCTAGTGTGAACAAATCAATGCGATCGCCTTGGGTTTAGAGATGGGCGATCGCATTTTTTATAAAGATTAGCCCTGTGGCACCAGAGGGTAGGAAATTGTGGATCGCTTCACCTGCCTGTTGCCCAGATCCCAGACTTTTTGAAAAAGTCCGGGATCTCGTCCTTAAGGAAGTGTTGCCCACCAAGTCCAACATGTTAGTCTAGCGGGTGGTCTGAAACCCAGAACGATAAGGAGCAGCATTGGGTGTTGAAGCCAGACATCATCGTAATTGGAGCATCAGCTGGAGGTCTCAAAGCATTTGAAAAAATCGTTTCTCAATTGCCTTCTAATTTACCTGCCGCAGTCTTGATTGTTTGGCATATTTCTCCAGATTCCCCAAGTCTATTACCCGAAATTTTGGCTAATTTTACTCCGCTGCCAGTTAAACACGCTAGCGGCAAGGAGCCAATCAGACCCAGTCAAATTTATGTTGCCCCTCCCGATCATCATATGTTGGTTGAGTGGGGCTATGTCTGTCTCTCTCACGGTCCCAAGGAAAACCGCTTTCGTCCGGCGATCGATGTTTTGTTTCGCTCTGCTGCTCGGTCTTATGGAGCGCGAGTGATTGGGGTGGTTTTGAGTGGCAACCTCGACGATGGAGCGGCTGGGCTATATGCAATCAAGGAGCGAGGTGGAATAGCCGTTGTTCAAGATCCCTTGGATGCGCTTTACTCCTCGATGCCGAGGGCGGCGATGAAAGCGGTCAAGGTCGATCATTGCGTGCCAAGCATAGAAATAGGAGCTTTGTTGCTAGATCTGGTTAACAAACCGATTCCGGTACAGGAGGTGAATCAGGTGTCTGAGCAAATGGAGATTGAAGTGGGCATCGCACGGGGGGGAGATAACGGGCTGGAAAGCGGCATTATGAAGCTAGGTGAACTTTCTCCTTATACTTGCCCTGAGTGCCACGGCGTACTAATGCAGTTAAAAGAAGGCAACCTGCTCCGCTTTCGCTGCTATACCGGGCACGCCTATTCGCTTAATAACCTTTTAGCCGAGGTAACGCAGTCGATCGAAGAAAGCCTCTGGGATGGAATTCGCACGATTGAAGCGAGCGAGATGTTGATGACCCATACGGCGAAGCATTTGCGCGGACTCAACAAGCATGAAGCGGCAGACCTATTGTTGCAAAAAGCTGAGAACGCCAAGCGGCGAGCTAATTTGGTTAGGCAAGCGTTGATGAGCAACGAAATACTCAGCCAGGACAATTTAAATGAAGAAGTGAAGCTCAATGAAAAAATCAAGGATGCTTCAATCAGTGTAGAGAAGTTTACTGAAGACCTGGATGGCGGTTTCTGACGTTAGTAACCCGCACTCTGAGACAGTTACTCACAGCGAGGGACTTTTTTATTGCATCTCTCAATTCTTGGCTTTTGGCAAGCACTTCCTTAACGAGACGCTCTTGTTCAGCTAAATCATTGAATCTCACTGTACTTTGAGGTTGTCCTGCCAGCGATTTCTGAAGGCTCTCAGTAGAGAGAATGGGATTTTGCGGTGGGGTTTGATGCGGTTTTGATAAACTCCCTGATGAGTCAGTTTTGCCGATGAGTTGCTCGAGTTGCTGCTGAAGCTGCTCAATCTGGCGATCGATCTGTTTTAACTGCTGACCCCGATCGATCGCGGCTCTGTAATCCTCAACTTCATCCGGTTTTAAGTGCTTCAGTTTCTTGCCATCAAACATGGGTTGACGGCTTCTCACTTGCCAATATTTACGATTGGTTCGGGCATTGCCTCCTGGCTTGACTTGCACCAACCAGCAGTGTTGCAGATACCAACCAACACCTGCGATCTGCGATCGTTTGGTATTAAGGGCATCTAGGGCAGATTGAAGTTTTTCGACGCTCTGCATTTTTGATTCGTATGCAAATTTCCCTATATTATGAAAATAACATTTGATTCGTGCGCACTGAATTGGCTCTATAATAAATGGACACGAATCATACTGCACTATTATTGTCTTAATGTGAGCTCAGCAGCAAACTCCGCTCCTGTAGGACGACTAGACGCCAACTCCGTTTATTTAACAGGATAAGCAATGTCTGCTCAAATACCCTTCCAGAAAGGCTCCTTCTGCAATAGTGCTGAGGGCACCAATAAAGTTAACCCAGAATTTGAAGCATTATTAGATTATCTCAAGCACAGCCGTGGCTGTGACTTGACTGGGTACAAGCATCCTACCTTAATGCGCCGATTCGCTCACCAGATGCAGAAGCTAAATATTGGCAGCTATGAGGACTACTTGCGCTATTTGCAGAGCCATCCTGAGGAGTGTATTGCCCTTTTAGATACCATTCTCATCAACGTTACCACCTTTTTTCGCGATCCCGAGGCTTGGGATTACTTGGCTAACGACATCATCCCTAGAATCATCGCTAGCAAGCAGCCTGATGAAGGCATTCGAGTTTGGAGTGCAGCCTGTGCCTCAGGCCCTGAAGTGTATAGCCTGATTATCCTATTTGCAGAAGCTCTCGGCATCGAATCCTGTTTACAGCGAGTTCAATTTTACGCTACCGATCTGGATGAAGCTGCCCTTGGGCAAGCGCGACAAGCCATTTATCAACCCAGAGAAGTTACAGAAATTCCGCCCCATCTGCTGGAGAAATACTTTGAGCAAACTGAGCAAGGCTATGTCTTTAATCCCCAACTTCGCCGCAGTGTCATCTTCGGTCGTCACAACCTAGCTGAAGATGCGCCCATATCTAAGATTGATTTGCTGACCTGCCGCAACGCTCTAATGTACTTCAATACAGACACTCAGGCAAGCATTATGATTCGCTTTCATTTTGCTCTGAAGAACAACGGCTTTCTCTTCCTCGGCAAGGCAGAAACATTGATTACCAAAAGACAAATTTTCACTCCAATTCACCTCAAGCACCGGGTTTATGTAAAAGGGCTGAAACTGGGGGTGAACGAACACTTGCAAATCAGTCCGCGATCGCGCAAAAAGCCAGCCATCGATTTTCTAGCCACTTCTATTCGCATCTGGCAAACAGCATTCGAGATAAGTCCCTTTCCCCAACTAGCAATAGACTCTCACAGTTGCTTAGTTATTGCCAATGAACAGGCAAACGCTCTATTTGGCTTAACCATCAACGATGGGGGGCGTCCCTTACGGAGTCTCAAACCTGGGCAGCTTTTGGGTTTATACAAGTCTATCAAACAAATCAATAGCGATCAGCGTCCATTAACTCTAAAAAATGTCGAGTGGAGAACGCCAGCTGATAAAACCTATTTCGACATCTCGATCGCCCCCGTTTTCAGTACGGACGGGCATCTACTTGCTATAAACTTGACCTTTACAGATGTCACTGGAAATAAGCAGCTTGAGGAGAGATGCGAACACACGAATTTAGACTTAGCCAGAGTCTCTAAAACCCTCGAAGAGACCAAAGCTACCTTAGACATCACCCAGGCTGAATTATTATCCACTCAAAAAGAGCTAGAAACTGTATATCAAGAGATTGCTTTTTTAGGAAAATCCTGAATAGGGAACAGTTGACACTGGACAATTAGGGAACAGTTTAGGACTTATGCACAGCCTCTATTAGTAGTGCGTTACGCGGTAGCTAACGCACCATTGTTACTATATACGGAAATAGCCTTCACCTGCCGCCCCAAAACCAGAACCGGGTGTACCCACTACATTAAGGAATTAAAGCTAAAACTGCCGCTGGGGAACCACTACCCCCTCTCAGGCGCAGGATACCGATGACCAATATCGTACCCATGGGTGGGAGTTGGTCTAAGTTAGTGAGATTCTCCAACACAATACCGGATTTTTCTAAAACCAAACGGTTAGTAGCAAAGGTGGTATCCATACCGCCATCGACACCGTGAGTATCAATCCCTACCCCAGCAATCTGGCGTTCCGACAGCAGGAACTGAGCCGCCTCTGTGCCGATACCGGGAAAATGCAACGCGCCGGAAGTATCTTGATTAAGAAACGCTACTGCATCTGACCATTTGGACTGCCAACCCGTATACACTAGCACCACACTCCCAAAAGGAATTTGACCTTCTTGTTGCTCCCAGTGCCAAATATCCGAGGATGATAGTAAATAATCGGGATTAGCCGCTGCTTGGTTGCGAATATCGATAACTATAGCTGGGACAACTAGCGACTCAGCTGGGTATCGATCGATGCTGCCTAGTTGAGGATGAAAACTGTTGGGAGCATTAATATGGGTGGCACTATGTTCCCCAAGCGAAAAGCGACGCAGGTAATAACCCTCGTTCTCCACAGCAGCAACGGTTTCAAACTCTACTCTAGGGTCACCCGGCCATTGAGGAATGTGGGGTTCGATGATATGAGACAGGTGTACAACTCGGCTGATGTTCATGGAAGCAGACGGCAGCAAAGAAGCCACGTTTTTAAACATGCGATTAAAGCAAGGACGCCTTGTTTTACTATTCAACAACTTGATACAAGCTTGTTAACAAAAAAGGAATATGATACCTAACATCGTTACTTTTATCTGAATAGAATCGTCCGATCTCTAACAGAAGTTGATCTCTAAATACCTCAACTGGTCGCGGCCAGTCACGAGGAGGACAAATTTTTCGCCAGTAATCCTTAGCTTTTGTGATTGTTAGCAGAGAAATAATTAACTCGTTCTTCCGCGTATCATTATTGGCATTTTGGAATTCCTTTTTCCATGAATCTCGTAATTGGCTTACTCCAGTACAATATTGAGGCTCATTTCTCGCTTTGGGCTTCTTGCTTGAGAAGTTTTGGTTCTAATTCCTTAACAT
The DNA here is from genome assembly GCA_003505715.1 of Cyanobacteria bacterium UBA8803. Taxonomy (GTDB): domain Bacteria; phylum Cyanobacteriota; class Cyanobacteriia; order Cyanobacteriales; family Coleofasciculaceae; genus UBA8803. Next base: position 8,287 of record DNXU01000119.1, read on the forward strand.
GAGCAGGTGTAAGAGCTTGGCATAAATCGTATGAGTGGGTTGCCAGGATATATTGGTTACTAGGAGACCATTCCCTCAAATCCGAAATTATTTGATATTGCCAATCTGGATGAAAGGCAATTTCAATTTCATCCATTAGGACAATAGCATTTTCTATATTACAGTGTTTTATCCACATATAGATACTAAGTCTTTTTAATTCTCCATGACTTAAATCTTCGGGATACAACTCTAAATCATCTTCATTTGTATTTAATTTAAAATTAACTCCCGCTAAATCCCTATCTATATTTATTTTTTTTGTCACTAAGATTTTATTTAAATCATTTTTAAGCACGTTATAATTTTCTCCATACTTATCCTTCTCTATAGCCTCTACAAAATCTTGATCTCGCGCCTTTATAAAGGCTTTAATTAGGATATCTACAGCGAGAAAGTCGTAAGTAAAAAAACCTGGTATTTTAGATTTGGCAGTTTTAAGATTTGAATAGTAATCATCCTCGCTATGATCTCTAAATAATAACTTTTTAGAGTTTTTAGAAAGAAAATGAAAAACTTGAGTGACAGGAGCTGCCAGAAATATTTTTTGTGATAGTTCTTTTAAAAATATTTGAGCTTCATTCATGTCTATGTTACTTATACGGCAGAGCAAAGTCTCCTCTTCTTCATTTTCGTTAGCTGAATAATTACATATATAAATCAGATTTTGAGATTTTAAATATTCATCTACTTTTTGTAGAGACTGTTCAATATTTTTACGTTCCTCACAATATTGAGCGAGATTTAATTTAGATGTTTCTAGTAATTCTTGAATCTGTTCTTGAATTTCTTCGATTTGGACTTCTTCGAGAGTAAAGTTATTTGTTTTATCAAATCTACTTCTTCTAGTTATGAGTGCTGGAATTTCCAATCCAGAAAACCGAATAAGTTTTCTGAGTTCATCTTTAATTTCTGATTCATCTTCATTTTTCCTTAATTTCTTTAATGTATTAATTTTTGTTTTTAGATGGTCAATTTTGTTTTCCAAACTATCAATTTTTTTTGTGATTAATTCTCTTTTTTCAAAAACTGAAAATTTAATGTATTCATCTTTAGTGTTTGAATCTAATAGGACATTAATATAGGAGTCTCTATAACAAAAAAAATTAAGCTGTACAGTTTTTTAGCCATCCCAAATATCGCTGATTAACAAAACTCTTTCTGGCCGATCTTTTGGAATTTTTAATCCATGGAGTAGATTTTTAACAAAAGTTAGTCTGTTAGGCTCAAATGAGCAGTGGAGCAATACAAAAATTAATTGGAGAAGCGTACTTTTTCCACCACCGTTCTGACTACCTAAAGGAAAAATTCTTGGCAAAAACTCTTTTTCAAACGTGATATCAATATCCTTTAAGACCCGAAAATCAGGAATTTGAATTCGTTGCAGGTGCATACAAGAGTCCTAATGGTAATTGGCTAACATATTTTTAGGTTAGCAGGGTGGGCAATACCCACCCCAATTCCTAAACGCTAAACTTCTCGGTAATTCGCCTCATCGCCTCTTCCACATTCTCCCGACTATTAAAGGCTGAAATACGGAAATAGCCTTCACCTGCCGCCCCAAAACCAGAACCGGGTGTCCCCACTACATTCACGTTATTCAGTAACTTATCGAAGAAATCCCAACTTGATAAACCCTGGGGCGTTTTCACCCAAACATAGGGTGCATTAACCCCTCCGTACACTGCTAATCCAGCTGCTGTCAGTTGTTCGCAAATAATTCTGGCATTTTCGAGATAGAAGCTGACTAATGCCTTCGTTTGCGCCTGTCCCTCTTCCGAGTAAACTGCCTCTGCACCCCGTTGCACGATATAAGACACCCCATTAAACTTGGTAGACTGGCGACGATTCCAGAGCTTCCACAGTTCTACATCCGTACCATCCGCCGCTTTGGCCGTTAGCGTCTTCGGTACAACCGTCAGCGCACAGCGAGTTCCGGTAAAGCCTGCATTCTTGGAGAACGAACGGAACTCGATCGCACAATCCCTCGCCCCTTCAATCTCGTAGATGGAATGGGGTAAATTGGGATCAGTAATAAATGCTTCGTAAGCTGCATCAAAGAAAATGATAGAGCCGTGGGCTTTGGCATAGTCTACCCATGCTTTTAGGTGTTCCTTGGTGGCAGTTGCTCCCGTCGGGTTATTAGGAAAACACAAATAAATCAAATCCACTTTCTGCGAGGGAATCTCGGCAGTAAAGTTATTCTCAGCGGTAATGGGCAGATATACTAAACCCTCAAACTCACCCTTATCGTTGGCAGAGCCAGTATGTCCTGCCATCACGTTAGTGTCTACATATACGGGATAGACGGGATCGGTAACTGCGATCGCATTATCGTCACCAAAGATATCGAGAATATTACCCGTGTCGCACTTAGAACCATCGGAGATAAAGATTTCATCAGCACCAACCTCGCATCCTTGCGCCTCGAAGTCGTGAGTAGCTATTTTCTCCCGCAACCAAGCATAGCCTTGCTCTGGGCCATACCCCTTGAACGTGGCGCGATCGCCCATTTCTGCAACCGCTTTAATCATGGCTGTGCGGCAGGCTTCCGGTAAAGGTTCCGTCACATCGCCAATACCCAGCCGAATAATTTTCGCATTAGGATTGGCCTCAGCAAAGGCATTAACCCGTCGCGCAATTTCAGGAAACAGGTAGCCTGCTTTCAGCTTGAGGTAGTTATTGTTAATGGTTGCCATAGTAGATTGCTAAATTGTTCGGAAGGATGAGGATGAGGGATGAGGGATGAGNNTGAGGGTTTGAGGGTGTGAGGGTGTGAGGGTGTGAGGGTTTGAGGGTTTGAGGGTTTGAGGGTTTGAGGGATGATTATAGCCTTAAACTTGGAGTCCTAGTGCAGCGGGGCAGAAATAACCCGCCCTTTAAAAAAGGTTAAAAAGCTTACTTTACAACCTTTCTTCCCTTGGAGCCTTCACCGCACTAGGGTTTCAAGAAGTCATAAAGAATTTCGTCTGGTTCCTCTTCCACATCCTCAAAACTATCGTCTGCCCAAACCCTTGCCGACTGCTGTAAGCTGGGAGCTGGTGGTGCGTGAGCTGGTAGGGCAACCGATACGGTTTTATTAGCTTGGGTTGGAGTAGAACTAGCGATCGCCTGACGCAGCTGAGCTACTTGCTCGGTGAGGTGGGCAAACTTTCTCTCGAGTCCTGCCAACTGCTCTGTTGTCACATAGTGTTGGCTCGGTACGCCAAGCTCAAAGAACTGGGTTAAGATTTCAACTATCGCATCGGAGGCCATCTCAAGTTTTTGGCGTTGTTGGTAAGCACTGAGAGCTTGGTAGAGGGGGGTTGGCAAGTAGAGGCTAATTCGGTTGTTGGGAGGAGCCATAAGTTATTTAAAATTCCAAAGGTAATAGTGTGTTTTGGCCTTTTAGCTTACCTGTTTTTCAGAAATAATCTTACCAGGCTTTTAATTTTATTTAGGCAACTACAACTGGCAATTTTTTGGTATTGATTTAACAGCCTACGGCCAGTAGCTGGTATTATTGTATCATGTGATAATACCTGAAAATGCCGATCAATTTAATAATAACCAACCCCTCAAGGGGACTAGCTGTTTAAACTACAGGGTGGATGAATAATTTAGAGTGCTATAATTTCCAGCCGAAACTTAGTAGCTTTCGCGAAGAGATTCTCCAAGGTCTTGCTCAATCCCAAAAAGCGATCGCTCCCAAGTTTTTTTACGACAAGCGTGGTTCTGAACTTTTTGACCAAATTTGTGAGTTAGAAGAATACTATCCCACCCGAACTGAGATTCACCTCTTGAAAACCTATTGTGGAGAAATTGCTGAGCTAGTCGGTCCACAGGGCTTGCTGATCGAGTATGGTAGTGGTAGCAGCTACAAAGTGCGCATCTTGCTGGATACTTTGCAGCATCCTGTTGGGTATATGCCCATTGATATCTCCTTTGAACACATGCTCCAAGCTTCAGCCGAGCTGGCACAAAGTTATCCTAACTTGGATGTGATGGCCGTTTGTGCTGATTACACCCAGCCGCTACAGCTACCAAGCTATGGCAAAAAACCAGTTGGCAAAAAGCTAATTTTCTTTCCTGGTTCCACCATCGGCAATCTCGATCCGATTGAGGCACTGCATTTACTCAAACAATCCGCCAGTCTATTGGAAACGGGAGACGGGATGCTGGTTGGTGTAGACCTCAAGAAAGACCCAGCCATTTTACATGCAGCCTACAATGATGCCCTTGGGGTCACCGCAGCGTTTAATTTGAACTTGCTTTTGCGCATTAACAACGATCTAGAGGCCAATTTCGATCTGGTAAACTTTCGGCATTGGGCTTTCTATAATCAGGATGAGAGCCGCATTGAAATGCACTTGCTCAGTCTCAAGGATCAGACTGTAATGGTAGAAAAGACTCCCTTTAACTTTAGGGAAGGTGAAACGATTCACACGGAAAACTCTTATAAGTACAGCGTCGAAGAGTTCGAGGCCATTGCCAACCAGGCGGGATTCCAGGCTGCTAAAGTATGGACGGATGCCAACCATCTCTTCAGCATCCATTACCTGAGGAAACGATAAAGGCGCAATCCTACAGGGAAGCGAGCCGAGCATTCATAGTTGCTAGCAAACAGGTAGGGCAATGCTGGAGAGCGGGTATTAGAGGTAAAGCATGGCAAAGGCTGATAAAGTTAATTTTTCTTGTCCGAGTGGTTTTCCAGAGTTTCTCCCAGGAGAGAAGCGTCTGGAGATGTATTTGATGGATACAATCCGTCAGGTTTTCGAGCGCTATGGATTTACACCCATTGAAACTCCAGCAGTGGAGCGAATAGAAGTATTGCAAGCGAAAGGAAACCAAGGGGATAATATTATTTATGGTCTTCACCCGATTCTGCCCCCCAATCGCCAAGCGGAAAAGGAGTTGGCAGGGGAAGGCGGCTCGGAGGAACGGGCTTTAAAGTTCGATCAGACGGTGCCTTTAGCAGCCTACATCGCCCGTCACTTGAATGAACTGCAATTTCCTTTTGCCCGTTACCAAATGGATATCGTTTTTCGGGGAGAACGGGCAAAAGATGGCCGCTATCGTCAATTTCGTCAATGCGATATTGATGTGGTAGGTCGCGGTCAACTAAGTTTGCTATACGACGCTCAGATGCCGGCAATTATTGCGGAAATCTTTGAAGCGATCGCGATCGGTGACTTCTTAATCCGTATCAACAATCGTAAGGTTCTCACGGGATTTTTCCAGTCCATCGGTTTGGACAACCGCCAAATCGTTCCTTGTATCAGAATTGTCGATGCTACAGAAAAAATTGGCGAAGCTAAGGTCACAAAATCGCTGATCGAAGCAGAATTATCTGACGAGCAGGTAGAACGAGTTCTAGCATTTACCAAGATTCGGGGTTCTGTAGATGAGGTTCTCGCCAAGTTAAAGACAATGGTTGAGACTAATCTTGAGGCGCAACTGCTAAGCGCTGGAATTGCCGAACTGGAAACCGTAATTGCAGGGGTGCGCAATCTAGGAGTGAAAGAACATCTATTCTGTATTGATTTGTCCATTGCCCGTGGCTTGGATTACTACACGGGTACTGTTTACGAGACTACCCTCGTCGGTCACGAAGCGTTAGGTAGTATTTGTTCTGGGGGAAGGTATGAAGAGTTAGTGGGAATGTTTGTGGGGGAAAAAATGCCCGGAGTAGGCATTTCTATTGGTTTAACGCGCCTGATGAGTCGGCTGCTTAAAGCAGGAATTCTTCAGTCTTTGGCTCCCACACCAGCTCAGGTCATGGTAGTTAACATGCAAACTGACCTAATGGCGCTTTACTTAGAGGTATCTCAGCAGCTGCGTCGGGTAGGAATTAGTACGATTACCAGCTTTGAAGAGCGAGCGGTGGGCAAACAGTTACAGCAAGCAGACAAACGGGGGATTCCAATTTGTGTCATTATCGGATCTGAAGAGGCAAAAGCGCAAAAATGCGGTCTCAAGAATCTGAAAACAGGAGAGCAGGTAGAATTAGCATTGGCGCAGTTGGCTGAGGAAGTGAAGAAACAATTGGTTCTCCTAGGAAAATAGGGATGAGGGAGTGAGGGAGTGAAGGGGTGAGGGGATGAGAGCAATGAAGGTACTGAGGTAGGAGAGGAACTAACTAGAGAATTATTTATCAATCTTCCTCATCTCCCCAACTCCCTCACCCCCTCATCCC
>DNXU01000119.1:14528-20102 GCA_003505715.1 Cyanobacteria bacterium UBA8803
GATTTTTTTCATCCCTCATCCCTCATCCCTTATCCTGTATAGGAATAGAATGTATGTAGACATGAGTTTTAGCTTCTGCCCCAAACCCACTCAAACAGGGTTGATGGCATTCCCTGGGTGCAGGTCAACCCAAGACTATAGAGGTGCTGTCGATGGACCCCGAATACGATTTCCAGCCGTTGTCATCTAAATCGAATGGCAAGCCGCTTCAGTCTTCGCCTCAAACCAATACAGCTCAGTTTGACGAGAGTCAAGAACAGGCGTTGGATTTGGCCTGGTTGTTGGCGGTTTTGCGTCGTCGAGCTACAGTAATGGCAGGTGTAGCCCTTGCCTTAACAATAATTACTGGTAGCTTCATAGTCTGGAAATCGAAGAGCGTGCGCCCCACGTATGAAGGCTCGTTTCGGCTTTTGGTTGAGCCGATCACGGCACAAGGCCGATTAGCTCAAGAATTCTTAACAGCTCAAACTGAGGCAGGTACAGACATTCAGAAAATCAGGGTTGATGAAACGGCTTTGCTGGACTACGAAACCCAGATTCGAGTTTTACGGAGTCCTGTACTCATAGAGCCAATTCTCAAACAGATTCAAACCCAGTATCCCGGGATGAGCTATGACTCCCTGCTCGGCAAACTCAGTATTAGCAGGGTCAAGTATGAAAAAGATGGCAAACAACAAGGGACTAAAATTTTACAAGTTAATTACTTGGACTTAGACCCTGAAAAAATTAATTTTGTCCTCGATAAAGTTGCCAAAGCTTATCTGAAGTACAGTCTCGATCAGCGCCAAACCAGCCTGCGTCAGGGCATCACTTTTCTGGAAAAACAGTTACCAGATATGTACAAGCAAGTGAATACAGTTCAGGAACAACTCCAAAGCTTGCGGGAACAGTACAATCTTATCGATCCAGAAGTGGCAGGTAACTCCCTATCCGAACATGCTCTACTCATTCAAAGGCAACGATTAGATACTGAAGCACAACTGGCTGAAACCCGCTCTCTCTACGCTACTCTACAAGGACTGTTGAATAACGCAAATACTACTGCACTTCTGGCTAAGGATGCCAATGCCTACGAAACTTTATTAGGACAAATCCAGAAACTAGAAACCCAAATTGCCATAGATTCATCTGTATTTCGTGAAGACAGTGCGCCAATGCAGATGCTACGGGAGCAGCAGCAAAATCTACAGCGTTTGTCAACTCAAGAAGCTCAGGAAGTACTTGAAAAATTAGCTGGCCAAATTCAAGGATTAGAGGAGCGCTATCAAACCATTGCCAAAACCGAAAATCAGGTCAATCAACAAATTAGCAATTTGCCAGAGGCAGCACGTCGGCATCACGATTTAGAGCAGAAATTAGAAGTTGCTACGGATAACCTCAAGGAATTTCTCAAAAAACGAGAAGCTTTAAGATTAGACGCCGCCCAGCAGGAAGTGCCTTGGCAGCTCATTGATGGGCCAAAGATACCCCGTAATGCAGAGGGCGAGCCGATTCCTGCTGAATCTGCACAAACCAAGCGTCAGTTACTAATAGCTGCGATTTTAAGTTCGCTACTTGGCATAGGGGTTGGTTTTCTGATCGAGGTGCTGGATACAGTTTTCCATAGTCCTGAGGATCTCAAAGGTGTAACCAGACTGCCCATCTTGGGAATGATTCCTTTGACCAAGCAAGTGAAGAAACTATCCCATAAATCGCAGAAATTGGCTATTGTGGCCAAAGCAATCAACTCAGTGTTAATAAGGGATTGTTCTCCTGTAGCTACCAATGGCAATACAGGTGATAGGTACAGAATTTTCCCATTTTTAGAGGCTTTCCGCTCTCTTTATACAAACATCCACTTGCTGAGGTCTAAGAAGCCTATCCATTCTCTATCCATTAGCTCAGCAGTACCTGGGGATGGGAAAACAACCGTTGCTGTTTACCTGGCACAAACGGCAGCAGCAATTGGCCAGAAAGTCTTGCTGGTGGACGCCGATTTGCGTTTTCCTCAACTCCACCATCGTTTGGAATTACCAAATGTAACTGGACTTCATGAACTAATAACCACAGATTTAAATCTAGATGATATCATCCAGAAACCTTCTCCAGATGAGAACTTCTTTGTATTGACCGCTGGTCAGACCGTACCAGACCCGATCAAGCTGCTCTCATCTGATAAGATGCAGTATCTCATGGATCAATTTCAAGCCCGTTTTGACCTGCCAATCTACGACACGCCACCCCTTTTGGGCCTTGGAGACGGTAATCTGCTAGCGGCTAAGGCAGATGGCACATTACTAGTTGTAGCAATCGATAAAACAGACCGTACCATGCTAATGAAAGCATTTGATGGATTAAAGATTGCTGGAGCTTCGGTCTTAGGTATAGTTGCCAACGGCGTTCAAAACCACGCCATTAGTGCTTATGCTCCCCATAAGAGAACTATCAAAAATCCTACATCAATTTTACGTTGAATTTGGTTGGAGATTGAAGGGAAAGCTGCCGTAGTTGAGTTGGGGGTAAGCTTACTTTCGGAATAAGTTTCCACAGGCAGATGGTAGAGCCCCGGATAGGCTTGTTGTATTTGATAACAGGCTCTAGTTGCCAGGGAGACGTTCTCTCAATTTTATACCGCAATCCCTGGGAAGGTGTGACTAAAAACACATCGCTAAAACCATCAGGAATCTGAGGCACGTTTGGTTCAACAACCAACAGAAGCTTCACCTTTGGATCGAGCAGATAGCTGAGAGACACAATATTGCCTAAGGCAGAATCAACCCTACGACCATTAGCCTCACCGATCGCCAGTGGGTTATAAGCTTGGTTAATAACGCGAGCTGCCTGGAAGTAACAGAAGCTAGATTGCTTGTTCCACCATGTCTTAGCTGAAGAATTCATCCCACAAGAGGCAATTCCCAGCAAAACTAGGGCGATCGCAACGATTTGCCACAGCTTTTGCTTTTTTAGATTAGCCGAACTAGAGGTAATTTGAATAGTAATGAGGTAGGAAACAGAAATCTGAATGCCCAAATATGAGGGGAGTAAGTACCTTGGTGGGATAGTGGCTGACAAGCTTCCTTTCGGTATAAGTGCTACTGGAATAACCAAAATTAATACTAATATGAACAGCCAAACTCGCTGTGCCGCATGGCGATAGAGGAAATAAATCGAATAGCCTGTCAGTAATAAAAGCAGTAGGCCCAATATCTTTAAAGGAATCAAAAATTGTGGCGAAGCTGCTGTTGTAACGTTGAAATCAAAGAAAATCCGGCTGAGAATACCTACCCAATGTTTAACGGAAGACAATAATCCTTCGGGAAAGAAGGATAAACCCACTTTTTTATGAGGCTTGTCGATTAGAAAAACTGATAGCCAAGGTAGGAAAGTCAGCCATCCAGCCAGCAAAGCTAATAGGTAAGCCTTAACTTTCTTACTCCATCGAAAGTCTTCAGTTGCTAATAAATATATACCATGCCCTATAGCAACTAACCCGGACAAAAAAAAGGAATAGAGACCCAGCGCTATAGTAGCTCCATAAATTCCCCAACTAACCTTGCTCTGAACTGCCCAAGCACTGCCCCCACAATCTAGCTATTACAAAATATAATGGCGTAAGCTGAGGTTCTTCTAACATTAAACCCATCACTGTATCAGTAACACCTTTGTCAGGATTAATCCTTTGAAACTTGTGTAAATCTTCAATACTGATTACATGACCATCAGCAACTTCACCTACCAATTCTCCTGTTGTATAGCCAGCAATCCTCAAGGAGGTATAAACTTCGTCGCGCCAGTATACTTTTCGGTCGAGATTAACGAACCGAAAACTTACGCCCAGCACTAGCAGAATTACCCAAAAAATCTTTAAGCGGTTAAATTTTTGTTTTCTAGGCAGCATTAACGCGATATCTGGTTTCATAGGATTATGTACAATTATGCACTCAGTTTGAGTTATGAATCCATTAGACTCACAAAAAATTTTAGCTTCAGAGGTCAAGTCCAAGACTAAACCATGGACTGATGGGTTGATTTTTGTAATTGCTATGTGGCTTCTCAGTCGGCTCACAATTTTCATAGCGATGCAGTTAGTTGCTCCCTTACTTCCCCTTTCACCTGCACGGGAAGAGAACGCACTGGGTTTTACTCCCAACTTTGTGCCCCAAATTGGCTGGGAACTTTTCTCACATTGGGATGGTGTTTGGTATCGGCAAATTGCTATCTCAGGCTATGACTATGCAAATACCGGGGGATACGAGTCTGTCGCGTTCTTTCCCCTGTTTCCCTTACTCACTCGTGGAGTGATGACCCTTGGTTTACCGTTTGAAGTAGCAGGTACATTAGTAAACAGCCTGGCGTTTTTGGGTGCCCTATTCCTTTTGTACCGTTGGGCTAACAAGTGCTATGGTATTGGGTAGCATAGACGAAAAGCCTTTTGGCACACACTTTCAAATACCTAACCAAATCAACCCACCTACAGTTAGAATAATGGCAATCAAAGCAACCCAAATAAATTGATTATCCTTGGTGTTAACCTGGCTGAGATCTACAGGTTCAGGTGTAAGCTTTGGTCGCCGATCGCTTGTACTCGCGCCCGCACTACTACCACGACGGTATTGGGACTCACTCTCAGCGATCGCTCCCAAGTCAGGTATTTTAGTCATCCATTCTTCGGGTCGTTTGAGCTTAGGAGCTTGTAGAATGTAGAGCAAGCGTTTGCCTTGCTTGCGGGTTTCTGGATCAGGATGGCGGCTTAGCTGCTGACAAAGCGCGATCGCCTCCGCTGTTTCTCCCGCCGCCTCGTAAGCAGTTACTAACCACATTTGCGCCTCTCCCCCCAAGCGTGAGTTCCGGTTCATCAAGGCACAGGCAGCCTCTAAACGCTTCACAGCACTTTTATACTCGCCCCGCTCAAAGGCGGCTTTTCCAGCTTGGTACTCAATTTGGAATTGTTCTTTATTCTCTGAACTCACGTTTAGTCCAATCCCCCAATCGGGTCATCCACTTCGGGGAAGTCCTCCCCCTTATCTCCCTTGTACCTTGAGAATAGCCCAAAACTATCTTTGATGAAAGCATAATTATCTGGAACTCAATCCCATGCTAGACATTCAGTTACCTTTATCAAGTTATCTTGAGGGAAAACCATGCTGAAGAGAGATTCATTGCAGCAACCTTGGCTGAGTTCCGTTATCACCTCTTTGACTGTAGGAGTTGCCTGGGTGACATCATCGGCACTACCAGTAGCAGCAAGGCCCTTGATCGTTCAGTCATCAACCTGCTCTTCCGTAATTTACGGTAGTCCAATTCCTGCCCCAGTACCAGTGAATCCCGCCACAGGCCAACCTTGTTCGGTTTCATCCCCTAAATACCGGGATTACGACTCAATCAGAACCCCTATAAGAGGAACGATTCGGAACTCAACCTTAATTAATCCCACCATAATTGATTCCACGATTTCTGACTCAGTACTGGTTGAACCCATAATCATCAATTCATCCAGGTCTAATAGAAGGACAGTATTGCGATCGCGAGTCATCTACCCTTCATCAGAAATCCGGATTCGCATTGAGCAATAAATCTGGTAATTGGTAATTGGTA
>DNXU01000119.1:20124-31369 GCA_003505715.1 Cyanobacteria bacterium UBA8803
AACAACGAACAACTAACAACGAACAACGAACAACTAACAACTAACAACTAACAACTAACAACTAACAACTAACAATGAACATTACCTAGTGAATAAATTCCGATGCCACAATCATTGAACCGATTCCTTCATCGGTGAAAATTTCTAAGAGTAGGGCGTGGGGAATTCTACCGTCGATAATATGAGCGGCTCGTACCCCTTGAGCTAGCGATCGCACGCAACAGTTGACCTTGGGAATCATCCCACCGCCAACGACACCTGTTTCGATTAAATGTCGTGCTTGTTGAATATCTACCTTGGCCATCAGGCTGGAGGGGTCTTTGTAATCCTGCAAAATCCCACGGGTATCGGTGAGCAAAATCAACTTTTCCGCCCCCAATGCTGCTGCTATTTCACCAGCAACAGTATCAGCGTTAATGTTGTAGGCTTGACCAGTTTCATCAGCAGCCACACTAGACACTACGGGAATGTAGCCACTCTTGACCAAAGACTCCAAGAGCTTGATATCTATACTGTTAACTTCCCCCACAAAGCCAATACCCTCTTGACCTTCTGGACGAGCTTTAATTAAATTGCCATCTTTGCCACATAGTCCGACGGCCAAACCACCAGCACGGTTAATCAGAGCCACCAATTCTTTATTTACCCTACCCACTAATACCATCTCCACTACGTCCATCGTGGCGGCATCGGTGACCCGCAGGCCATTTTTAAATTGGGGTTCAATACCCAGCTTATCCAACCAGCTGTTAATTTCCGGACCACCACCGTGAACGACCACAGGCCGCACGCCTACGCAGGCCAAGAAAACAATATCGCGAATTACCTTATCTTTGAGAGTGCTGTCTTTCATCGCCGCACCTCCATACTTAACAACTACCGTCCGCCCCGCAAATTGTTGGATGTAGGGTAGAGCTTCACTCAGTACCCGCACGCGGGTTGTTTCCTCTTGACTGATTAAATCACTATGGTCGATCATGAGCGGCGAACCTAACACAAACAAGCTGTTCCAAGCAGTTTAGATCATTTTGAGATCGTTTTGAGGCTGACGTGAACTACCTACGCTGACTCTTCGAGTGCAGCGTAGGCTTGCTTCTGACTTTACAGGGGATTGCTTAAAAATGGAGCTGCGATCGCAACCTTCGCTTCGGTCTACTAGGTAACGGTACTTGGAATCCAGTGTGGGCGATCGCAGCAGCCTCTATTAGTAGGGTGTGTTATGCGGTAGCTAACGCACCATTACTGCTAGGTAGCTAGGTAGGGTGTGTTAGAGCCGCTTTCTCCTCACTTTCCCTATGAGCGAGCAGCCACCATTTGTTGCTTAAGTTTGTTTTTAGCCTGCTGGTACTCTTCACCAAGTTGTTCTAGTTCTTGGTCGCTCATAACCTGCTGAACTAGGGGCAATACCTCCTCTTCTTCTTCCCTGACATGATGCTGTACGGCATCTTTTAATTGTTCTATCTTGTCCTGGAATTCAGAAGATGTAGGATTAAGGGGTTTCAGTTCCTCCAAAAGTATCCTGGCTTGTGTATGTTCTCGCTCTGCTTCTGCTAGGAGTTTTTCCATCTCCTCATACTCGCGCATCGCTGGGTAGAGCGTTAGCTGTTCAACTTGAACATGCAGGTTTAACTCTTGCTCAATTTCCTCGAAAAACCTAGCTAGCTTTTGAGAACCTTTGGCTTTCTCAATTTCAGCAAACAGCTTTTCAACTTGGCGATGATCTTGTTTGATTAGTTCAAAAATATCCATGTCAGCTTTACTCCGTTTATCGATTTCTAGTGCAAGAAGGGTACTGGTTAGTTATTTCCGCCGATCTGCACTAGGCATTCACCACTTCACCACCATTAGGATGCAAGATTTGACCTGACATGTAGGAAGAGTCATCCGACGCCAGGAATACATAACTAGGAGCAACTTCTTCTGGCTGTCCGGCTCGCTGCATCGGTACTTGTGCGCCAAAACTCTTCACTTTGTCCTCAGGAAATGTGGCAGGAATCAGGGGAGTCCAAATTGGACCGGGAGCAACGCCGTTGACGCGAATGCCTTTCTGCACCAGGGATTGGGATAGAGAACGAGTGAAGGCAACGATCGCTCCTTTGGTAGCAGAGTAATCCAGCAACTGGGGGCTGCCTTTGTAGGCAGTTACTGAAGTAGTGTTGATAATAGCGCTGCCTTCTTTCAGGTGAGGCAAAGCGGCTTTGGTCATAAAGAACATGCCGAAGATATTGGTGCGGAAGGTACGCTCTAGTTGCTCGGCTGTAATGTTCTCAATGCTCTCTTGGGGATGTTGTTCGGCAGCGTTGTTAATCAAAATATCCAAGTGCCCCAACTCCTGAACTGTTTTCTGTACGGCTTGTTGACAGAACTGTTCATCTCCTATATCTCCCGGAATCATCAGACAGCGCTTGCCTTCAGCTTCAACCAGTTGTTTTGTCTCCTCGGCATCCTGTTGCTCGTTAAGGTAAACAATTGCAACATCTGCTCCTTCTTTGGCATAGCAAATCGCCACAGCTCTACCAATACCGCTATCGCCACCTGTAATCAACGCCACTTTGTCTTGAAGTTTGCCGCTACCCCGATATTTAGAATCCTTTGCCTGGGGTTTTGGCGTCATTTCAGCTTCAATGCCAGGTTGCTGTTCTTGATGCTGCGGCGGTTGTAATTCCTTTTTTTCTTTAGCTTGAGTCATAATGTGTCTTCCGTGTCTTATCTGCTGATTCCCGTGCCTGTAGTACTTTTTTTCAGGCATTTAACACTTTAGAACCACATTTCTATTAATTCGTATTTCATTAGAAAGAAGTATTGGCTATGTCCTTAGATAGTTTTTGGTTAAAATATATAGTGCTTTTAATTACAATTAAAAATACAGTTAGCTTTTAACAGCTTTTTGCTTAGCATCAATGTTTTGTATAGGTTTTTGCACTCCACTCCTCACTCCCAATGCTCCACTACCCTTACTTGGGTGAATTTTTGTAAAGATTATACCAGCTTGCGTAAAATCTACCTCTGACGAGCGAGATCTCTATAGCTAGAGGTTAAACAGGTGCATCAAGAGCAATTTGAGGTTCCTGGTGTACGACCTAAAAAATGATGAATCAAGTAGACGAACGCTTAAAACAACTGGCTCGAGAAGCACAGCGGCACCCTCCTAAGACCAAACAACGGCAACAGGCTTTAGCTAAATTGCTGAGTGCGATTCAGCAGTCGGGCAAGCTGACTCGTCCTTACCCTGGCCAATTTCAAGGTTTTTATGAGGATATTTATGATGAAGCGCAGCAGAGACTTTTTTGTCATATTTGTGAAAGGATTGATGAATACGACCCCAACCGGGAAGTATTGCAATGGGTGAATTTCTTACTAAAGAACCGTTTTTTTATTGAGGCGAGTCGAGCGATAATGCCAACCGTACATCAGGGGATAGATCCAAGAGGCATTATACGGTTAGCAATAGATGATTTAGATAGAAACAGTTCAACTGAACTGAATTCCCAGTTAATTCCTTCCCTTTCCCAAGAAGTCATGCAATGCTTACAAGCCGACCCGGAAGGACTATTTAAAGGAACCTATACATCAGATAAGCCAGCAGCGAATTTCCAATTTTTAGCCATCAAATTATTGTCGGGATATTCCTGGAAAGAGATATCCGCCGAGCTGGATATCAAAATCTCAACCCTGAGCAGCTTTTACCAACGTTGCCTAGCAAAGTTTGGCCATAAGTTTAGGGAATACTTATCTTAACCATTGCACCTGAGCCAGACCTTCAAGAATTATGAATACTACAAACGACTATTTAACTTTCACGGTACCGCTAACTATCGAGGCTCATCGCATAGCCCAACAGTTTTACGAGCGGCACTCTAACTTACAGAAGGCCAAACAAGTTTATCTCAATACCTTAGCGGTTTATGCAGTAAATTTTTACCTAAGATGTCTGGGAATTGAGACTGACCTAGAAGCGAGCGACAGTTGGCATCTAGCAATGCAGACTCTGGCAAATACAGCGGATTTATGGATCGAAAGTCTGGGCAAGTTGGAATGCCGCCCAGTATTACCAGAGGCGCAAGTCTGTTACGTGCCACCAGAGGTTGGGTCAGACCGAATTGGTTATATGGCGATTCAGCTAAATCAATCATTAACCGAGGCAACATTGCTGGGATTTTTGCCCGCAGTCACAATGGAGGAATTCCCCTTGGATCGGCTCATATCCCTGGATAGTTTACTAGAACACCTCAGCCAACTCACGCCAGTACAACCGTTAAGGAATCCTGAGTCTGAGTATAAAAAAACATCCCACTCCCAACTCCTAACTCCCCATTCTTCCGTAAAAGAGCCAATAAACCTCAACCAATGGCTGCAAAATATTTTTGATGTGGGTTGGCAGACTGTAGAGGCAATTTTAGAACTGCCACCCACGGAACTAGCGTTCAATTTCAGAGCTGCTCATCCCCAAATGACCAATACACCAACTACTATTAAAAGAGGCAAGCTGCTAACTTTGGGACGGCGGTACGAGGATAGGCAAATCGCTTTATTTGTTGGTTTAACGCCAACAACCTCATCAGAACTTGATATCTCCGTTGAAGTGTATCCGACAGGCGGTCAGCCCTATCTGCCAAGGGCTTTACAGTTAAAAGTACTTGATGAACAGGGAGATGCCCTGATGCAAGCTGAAGCTAGAAACACTAAAACAATTAAATTAGAGTTTAGCGGCGAACCAGGGGAACGTTTTGGCGTTAGTGTAGCTTTAGGCGATGTCAGTATTACTGAAGCCTTTCTCATTTGAAGGAAATAAATTTGGCCAAACTCTCATAATGTATCGGGAAGGAATTGAGTTAATAGCCGTCCTGAACTGCATACACCAAGAACACATGACAATTCATTCCCCACTCAGGGCAAGTTTTGAACAAAAGTTATTGGTAAGATACGCACTTCAATGGCTAAACCCGCCCCTATATCATTCTTCACCTCTCCCTCATCCCTCATCCCTCATGGGTAAGTTAGTTGTTCTGAAATTGGATGGTGATGTTCAGGAGCATGGCTTTCGGGTGACGCTAGCCATTAGACTTGAAGGCGCACCGCCGGAAATCGAACTCACGGGTTACTTACCTGCTGCTCCCGAACTTGCCGATCGCGTCCAGCACCATTGGTTGCAAAAATACCGCACCGTTGGAGCGCCTTATCGCATCAATCCCAAAAAAATCACTTACGATGGCTCGATTAACCAACGGCTCAAAGAATGTCAGGACTCGGCGAACGATCTGCGCGATCGCCTGACAGCATGGCTTGACTCTCAGGAATTTCGTCTCCTAGACCGACGATTGCGAGAAGAACTCAACCGAGATGAGGAAATTCGGTTGTTGATTTGCTCCCAAGACTCGGTCTTACAGAAGCTGCCTTGGCATCTATGGGATTTTTTTGAGCGCTATCCCAAAGCCGAAGTAGCGTTGAGTTCTACCGAGTTCAGACGACCTCAAACATTAACTGCAAACACCCGCAAGTCTAAAATCAAAATATTAGCTATTCTCGGTCACAGCCAAGGTCTCGATATCGACAAAGACCGACAGTTGCTGGCCAATTTATCTGATGCTGAAACCACCTTTTTAGTCGAAAAGTCCCGCCCAGAAATCAACGACCAACTGTGGGAGCAACCTTGGGATATTATCTTTTTTGCAGGCCATAGCGAGACGGAGGGAGAAACAGGCCGGATTTATATCAATCAAACTGAGAGTTTAACCATTAACGAACTGTGGTACGCCCTCAAAAAAGCGGTAGAGCGGGGTTTAAAAGTAGCAATTTTTAACTCCTGCGACGGGTTGGGATTGGCGCGGCAACTAGAAGATTTACAAATTCCGCAAATAATTGTCATGCGGGAGTTGGTTCCTGACGAGGTGGCGCAAGAATTTTTGAAGCATTTTCTAACAGCGTTTGCCAGAGGTCAGCCTTTTTATCTCGCCGTCCGGGAAGCACGGGAACGATTACAGGGGTGGGAGAGCCAATTTCCCTGTGCTAGCTGGTTGCCAGTAATTTGCCAGAATCCTGCACAAGTGCCGCCAACCTGGAAGGACTGGCTAGAAGAGGCTGCACCTCCAGCCAAGTTACCTCAGCGGGGATGGCTGGGTTGGCAGGTTGTATTATTGACAAGTCTAGTTATCACCAGTTTAGTTATGGGAGGGCGATCGCTAGGCTGGTGGCAGTCGGCGGAACTGCAAGCCTTTGACCGACTCATGCAACTGCGTCCAGTTCAACCCCCCGATCCCCGCCTTTTGATGGTTGGGGTTACCCAAAAAGATATCGCTGAATTGGGTGGTGAGTATCCGCTACACGATCGCACTCTGCTCAAGCTATTAAGAAAACTTGAGGAACATCAACCGCGAGTCATTGGCTTAGATATCTATCGGGATCGACCGGAAGGAGAGGGCCGTGCTGAGTTAGTCCAATACTTGCAACAAAGCGATCGGGTAATTCCTGTCTGTATTGCCCCTTCTTTGAAACTACCTGATGGACTTCCCTCAGTGCCCCGACTCTCACAAGATCAACTCGGCTTTGCTGATGTGGTTATAGATCCCGATGGTATCGTTCGCCGTCATCTGATAGCGATGGCACCGCCTCCGGCATCCCCCTGTTCTACCTTCTATGCCCTCAGCTTTCAGCTGGCACTTCATTATTTAAGGACAGAAGACATCTCACCCGAATTCATCTCAGAAAATCGCTGGCAGCTGGGGTCGCGGGTTTTGCAAAACTTATCAGAACGTAGAGGATTTTACCAACGACGAGTGGGACTAGAAGGCTTCCAAATTCTGCTCAATTACCGCTCCAACCCATCTCCCCAAGAAATTGCAGCGCTAGTGACGCTAACCGATGTCTTAGCCAATCGGGTGCAACCTCATTTTTTAAGAGATAAAATTATCTTAGTTGGTGTTACTGATCCTACAGTTAAAGACGATTTCCAGACACCTTATGAGGAGGAAATACGGGGACTACTCCTACACGCTCAAATGGTGAGTCAGATTGTTAGTGCGGTTGAAGATAGACGTTCTTTACTTGGGTTTTTACCTGACTGGGTTGATGTATTCTACGTTTGGGTTTGGTCGTTGGTGGGAGGCGCAATCGCTTGGCGTTTTCTCTCATCACCACTATCCTTAGGATTAGCAGTTGGAGTAGCCATCATGAGTTTAAATGGGATTGGCTTGCTACTTTTAGTGACTAACGGTGCCTTGTTACCTGTTGTCCCTTCAGCATTAGCAGTAGTAGCTAGTGGTGGCAGTATCTTAGCTTATACAGTATTTAAAACTCAACGGCCACAATAAGCCAGTCCATGTTAAACATGCTCAATCTAGTACTACCAAGCATTTTAATTACTACGATCCTGGTAATTATAGCGGTTCTCATTTGGCTAAAACCCAGGAATTCATTCCTCATCCCTCATCTCTCCTAGGTGACCAGGCGGTATTTTAGTTAACCAAGAACCGCTATATATATGGAATAGCTTAAAACTTTTTCCTTTAAGATTATGAGCGCGAAACTATCAGCTCTAGGGTTAACAAAACGTGTCTTATACACGTTCGCTTTCGTATGGCTTTCACTGACCAGTTGCTTACAATTAGCACAGGCGAAGGTGCCTCCCAGCCTAGAACTAACGCAAGAACGCAGAAGGGAGGAAAGCTTTTACAGTAAGCTTTTTAACCTTTTTGAACTGCCGGGTTATTTCTCCCAAGCTGCCCTAGCCTCTGATCCCCAACAACCCAAAGTCCCGACCGGCGGCTCTCCCGATCGCAAACCAGCAGGAACCCGTGGAGGTGAAAGTTGTGAGGAAATGGATACATCATTTCTAGAGTATTTTACTCCCTTGTTACCTGTTGCTAACTCAGACGTTAAATTTTCTGGCTTCACCATCGCTGGATATCCAACTTTTTGGTTTTATATTCCCTATAAAACTACTAGTATCAACGGAGCCGTATTTTCTATATCAATAGAAGAACAGCCACAAATGGCTCCCCTTTATAAGGTTGAGTTAAAGCTCCCGGAAACTCCTGGTTTTGTAAGTGTTAGCCTGCCAACTACAGAAAAACCCCTAGAACTAAATAAAACCTATCATTGGGTGTTCAGTTTTTCTTGTGCATCGGATGTACCAGGAGATATTTCCCAAACCTTGGTGCATCATGGGCTAGTAGAACGAATCGATACAGCTGCTTTGGAAAGTAAACTGAAAACAGCGACCTTAGCTGAACGTATCAACCTCTACATTGACAACGGTATTTGGTATGATACTCCAACTGATTTAGCTCAAATTTATAACGATTCTCAAGTGTGGCATCAACTTCTCAGAGCCATGAATTTAGAACATATCGCCCAAGAGCCAATAACTGGTTCAGCCGAGCCGATTCAAGAATAGTTGTTGGTTGTTGGTTGTTGGTTGTTGGTTGTTGGTTGTTGTTGGTTGTTGGTTGTTGGTTGTTGGTTGTTGTTGGATCTTGATCTAACAACAAATAACCAACAACAAATAACCAATAACAAATAACCAATTTAAGCCATTGCTATTTTAACAGTACGAATTAATTGCTCCTGGGAAAAGGGCTTGACTAAGTAAGCTTTAGCTCCTTGCCGCATACCCCAGAGACGGTCAATTTCCTGGTCTTTAGATGAGCAAATTACAATAGGAATATTGGCAGTCGCTGGGTTGTTTTTGAGCCGGCGACATAACTCAAAGCCGCTCATTCCTGGCATGACTACATCTGTAATAATGACATCGGGCTTTTTCTCTATGGCTTTATTTAGGGCATCTCTAGCATCTGAAATCCGGATGACAGTGTGCCCTCCATCACGCAGGTAAGTATCGATCAGCTCCATTTGGGTGTGATTGTCTTCAACAAGTAAAACTGTACTCATGTTTAGTTATCCTTAAAAAATTGATGGCATGGCAAAAGTTTGGCTCTTGGCAAGCATGAGCCGAACCATGTAACGGCACCATAGCATTAGCTGTTGCCCACTGACTTTTTCTTCTATTCGGAGACTTACCTGAATATGTCCGGATAGTCTTGAAAAACTAGGAATTTTTATAGACGCAACCTCGACTTATGCCAAGCACTTTCAGCCATGGGGGGTATGCTTGGTTATGACAGTAGGAGATGCACTCTAGAATGAGATAAAGTTTCAGGGTTCGACCGACGATCATAGCATTTAGGAATACCAATTTGCAGTTCCTGCATAATAACTAATGAGGCAGTCCGGTCTTGACTCTTATGGCATGAGCTTACGGATTATCTAGCGCAAGGCTGTCAATGAGTGATTCCAAGTCAGCCAGAGAGGCAAGCTCATCTGCCTCCTCCGATGCGATCGCATTTACCAACTGTGTCCGGTGCGATCGCTTGAGTAGCCCATGAAGATGAGCCATCAACGACTTTTCAAGGGGCTCTATCTGTGAGATTATTTGCTCAGCCTCATCATCCGTCAAGCGAGAGGGTTCCCGAAGTTTCTCGATCAGTCCTTGGAGGGTGTAAAACACCTCCATTAATAAGTCCTCTAGCTTTTGGTCAACCTCGAACGCACCCTGCTGCTGGAAGACTTGGCAACAGTCTACTAAACAAAGGGCAGTTTTATGGATGCAGCTGATATGAAGGTTACTGATAGGTAGCAGGTTGGCTCCACCCACGATACCACAACGAGCAGCACGGAATAGATCGTCAACCATTGCCGAGTCTTGAACCGTGCCTTGCAGATTCAGCAAATACTGCTCGATAACGGCCAGATTTTTTTGAGACTCCTTAATGTAATAGCCCATTATTTGCTGTAGCTGTTCTGACTGCATAACGAAAGTTTCTATATAGATGCTCTGTTATTTGCTCTAGGGTTTCTCAATTGCCTACAATACAAGGTAAGGACAAGGGTATTATCTATTCCTTGGTATTAACTTCAGCCATAAGAAATAGACTCCCTCTTCCTTGTTAAAGCTATACATAATTAGTCACAGCCAGAGACAAATTGCTAGATTTATTGTATGTTAAGGCTTTAAGAAAGGAGTGAGGGGGTGAAGGGATGAGGGAGTGAGGAGGTGATGGATGCCCCATTCCCCATTCCCCATTCCCCATTCCCTTGGATTTAGTATCGCCTAACTGGGTCACCCAATGGGATGAGGTATTATTTTCGTTCGCTGTTGTATTTTGAGACTAGACTGTAGTATGCCATACTACACGGCTTAGAAGTAGACCCTTCTACCGACTGTCGTTCAAATATTAAGCGGTGAGCTACCTGGTCTCATGACTCTCACAATGTCCGATACCGAACCGATGGCGCTGAAAGTTTATGACTTGTGGAAATCCTATGGAGAGCGCACAGTTGTTCAAGGCGTCAACTTTACCCTCAATCCTGGGGAAATTTTAGGTCTTCTCGGTCCCAATGGAGCTGGTAAAACCACAACTGTAGGAATGCTCTACGGTGCGATTGTTCCTAGTCGCGGCTTCGTCCAGTTGGGGAAAAATCAAGTGCAAGCCCGAGGACGGCAAGTGCGTACCTCCATGGGCATTGTTACCCAAGAAGATAATCTTGACCCAGACTTTAATGTACTGGAGAATTTGAGTTTCTTTGCCCATCACTACGGTATTACTGGTAAAGCAGCTCTACAACGAGCTGGCGAATTACTAGCACAGGTGGGATTGCAAGATTATGCCCGCAATCGCGTTGATGAGTTATCGGGCGGGATGAAACGGCGTCTGGTTTTAGCACGGGCATTGATTAATTATCCCCAAATCGTGTTTCTCGACGAACCTACAACCGGACTTGACCCCCATGCGCGACAAGACTTTTGGCGGCTAGTTAGCCAACTCAAACAAAGTGGCTGCGGGGTGTTGTTGACTACTCACTATATGGATGAAGCCCAAAGATTATGCGATCGCCTCATCTTACTTCAGAACGGCAAGATGATTGACCAAGGGACTCCTGCGGAATTGATCGAGCGCACGGTTGGGCGAGAAGTAGTAGAAATTGAGGGCATTGCAGAGCAAATTCTCCAAAAACTGGCACAGCAGGCAAAAAGCTGGTATCGCCCGTTTGGCAGTAGCTACCTGGTGGGATTACCTACCGACAATCCGCAACCTTTGTGGGAAAAGTTAAATGCCACTTCTCCCGAACGCCTGACTCGCCGCCATACCAATTTAGAAGATGTTTTCTTGAGGCTAACTGGTACATCACTGGACTAATTTTGTTTGTTGTTTGTTGTTTGTTATTTGTTATTTGTTGTTTGTTATTTGTT
>DNXU01000119.1:31543-42667 GCA_003505715.1 Cyanobacteria bacterium UBA8803
AACCAACAACCAACAACCAAAATGAAAGGTATTTCCGTTACCCCTTGGGGAGTCTATTCCGTTTGGCACCGTCATGCCAGAGTTTATCAGAAAACTTGGCTGGTTAATAGTTTACCCCCTCTTTCTGAACCTGTAATTTATTTAGTCGCTTTTGGATATGGTCTGACGCCTCTAGTAGGGGATGTGGTTTATAACAATCAAACCGTCTCTTACTTGGAATTTATTGCTCCTGGAATGATGGCAGTTGGGATGTTGTTCCAGTCATTTTTTGAAGGAGCTTTCGGTAGTTTCATCCGTCTCAGCTATCAAAAAACTTGGCAAGCTTTGCTAACCGCACCGTTGAGTTTTACAGAGGTGTTTCTGGGCGATTGGCTGTGGGCAGCAACTAAAGGGACTATGGCAGGTTTGTTGACTGGACTCGTTGCTGTTGTCTGGGGACTCTACTCGGGTTGGCATTTACTGGTGTCCTTGCCTCTAATTGTCTTAGGAAGTTTGCTCTTTGGGGTTCTGGGGTTATGTACGGCGGGAACAGTACGAGTTATCGATCAAATTAACGTGCCAGTTTTCTTATTTATCGTTCCCATGTTCACCCTTTGCGGCACTTACTTCCCTCGTGATACTTTGCCTCCCGTACTGGGTACTGTAGCAGCTGCATTGCCTTTATCATCTGTGATTGACCTTTTGCGCTGGCCTTTAGGTTTACCCTGGTTCTGGTTTTTGCAGTTACTGTGGCTACTGCTGTGGATTAGTGTTTTTTCAGTACTAGCTTGGCGGCAGATTTATCCTCAGTTATTCCGGCAATAATAGGGATGAGGGATGAGGGTAGGTTTTATTTTAGGGGATTCTTGAGAGAAAGTAAGCTGCTATGAGCTTCGTATACCAAGACGCCTGAAAATTCTTATTGCTTCTGCCTGCGTTCGGACTTCGGCGCAAGTTCACCGTCGAAGTCTGCCCTCTGCATTTTTCAATTCTCCATTTTCAAGGCTGTTACCCATTTCACAACTGCCTGCGTTAACCCTTCTAATGTATATTCTTCTGCCTCTACATCAACTCGCCCGAAGAGTTGATGACAGGTTTTAGAAGTTTGGGGGCCGATAGAAGCGATGCCAATACCTTCTAGGAGGGAGTTGATGGAGGAGTCCCTATCTGTTTTTAAGGCTTGTTCTAAAAGTTGGTAAAAGTTTTGAACCGTTTTGGAACTGGCAAAGGTAATAATATCTATATTTCGCTTTTGTAAAGCATTTAAGACTACAGGTGAGATTGCGGTAGGACAGCTAGACTGATAGGCAGCGACTTCAACAACTCGCGCACTGCGATCGCTTAATTCTTTAACTAACACTTCCCTTCCACCCGTTTCTACCCGAGGAAACAGAACTTTTTTATCGCTCAGGGGTTCGGGAAAATGTTCGATGAGGGAGTCGGCGACAAAGTTGGGGGGAATAAAGTCGGGTTGTAAGCTATGCTGTTTGAGACTGGCAGCGGTTTTCTTGCCCACTACAGCGATTTTGACTCCAGCTAAGGCACGGGTATCCTTGCCTTGCACGAGTAATCTTTCAAAAAAGTAATCAACGCCGTTAGTGGAGGTCAGAATTAACCAATCAAAGTCGGCTAAATTAGCGATCGCATGATCTAAAGCATCCCAACTCGAAGGTGGAGTAATAACCAAAGTCGGCATTTCAATTACCTCGGCTCCTTCCTGTTGCAGGAGTTCCCTAAATTGACTGGACTGATCGGCGGAACGAGTCACTAAAACAGTTTTGCCTTTAAGAACTTGGGTTGCTAATTGACTTTGATTTGAAACTTGCACCTGAAACTCCCTCTCTAACATGCCCAACGAAAGATAGTTCCGCAGCCCTACCACTTCACCCACCACAATTACCACAGGAGAGAGAGATACGCCAGCCGTTTGCTCTACTATATCCCCTAACGTGCCGATCCAAACCTGCTGCTGAGGGCGTCCGCAAGCGCGAATTACGGCAATGGCAGTTTGGGGCGATCGCCCGTAGCGCTGTAACTGATGCACGATGACCTCAAGATGACGCCCACCCATTAAGATTACTAGGGTATCGATCCTGGCTAGGGCATCCCAATCAAGTTCCTCTGGCTGATGTGCTGTGAGTATGGCAAAACAGCTACTCAGAACCGGATCTGTCAGGGGAATACCTGCTAATAAAGGTGCTGCCAAGGCTGAAGAAATCCCTGGCACGACTTCAAATAAACAACCAGCCGCGATCAAAGCCTGAATTTCTTCACTAGATCGACCAAAAATAAAAGGGTCACCACTTTTAAGCCGTACTACCTGTTTGCTCTGTTGGCATTGTTCTACCAGTAGCTGATTAATCTCAGCTTGTGGGGTTGACGGACTACCACCTCGTTTCCCGACATTAAACTTCTGGCAATTGGTTGGTACTAAATGCAACAGTCGGTCATCCACCAAGGCATCATATACCAGCACCTCAGCTCGGCTCAGCAGCTGTTGTCCCCGTATCGTTAAATACTCAACATCTCCCGGCCCAGCACCAATAATATAGATTTTCCCCTGTAGCATTTCTTCCTAATCACACAAACAACCAACAACCAACACCAACAACCAACAACCAACAACCAACAACCAACAACCAACTAACCTAATTTACCCTGTTCTTTCAAAGTCTGCCTAATTCTAGATTGAGCTACTGTATCATTAGGATAATAGCGAATCCCTTCCCGCCAGATAGCAAGTGCTGCATCGGGTTTACCCTGTTGAGTTAAGGCATCTCCCAAATACCAGTAAGCTTCCGGCTTTTTGATGTTGAGGCGGATGGCCGCTTGATACTCCTTAGTTGCTTCGTCTACATTTCCTTGCGCCATTAAAATATTAGCTAAATTCAAGTGAAAGATCGCCTGTTCAGGATGGTCTTTTGCCAACTGTTGGTATGACGCGATCGCTTTTTCTAAAGAGCCATGTTTAGATAAAATTCTTCCTACTTGCCAAGGAACCTCAGTATTTTGGGGATGGCAGCGAATCAATTCCTGCAAAATTGTCATGGCTGCTTCTAAGTTACCTTGCTCGATTAACGCTTCTGCCAATCGGACATAGCCATCTACATTTTTAGGGGAGCTATCAATCAATTCCCGAAATACGTCGATGGCCTCATCCAGCTTACCTTGTGCCATTAACGCATTTCCCAGGAGCAAGCGTACCATATCATTACTCCGTTGTCGCTGCATTACTTGCCGAAATGCCGCTTCTGCACCTGGGTAGTCTTTTTGGCTGTAAAGAGTAGCCCCTTTTTGGAAAATGTTGGAGGTGGCGATCGCCTGCCAGATAAAAAAACTGACCGCAGCCAGACCGATAATGACTACAGCAGCAGCAATAACATTAAAGGGTTGAGGAGTTTCCAGCATTCATTGCACTCCAGGAGTTATTACAGGATAGTTCTAGGGTGGGCATGGCTCACTTAACATTTAGCTCGTTCGCTTCAGGGATGAGCAATAATATTGAGGGGCGATCTTTGTTACACTATAATATTAAAGATGCCAAAGCCTGCAAATTCCCATCAGCTGGCTAACAACTCCCCGGTAAGACTCAACCGATTTTTAGTCTGTGGCTTGGGTAGTTTAGGACAGCAATGTGTTGTTGCCCTTAAGGAGTTTGGGGTTAGCATTGTTGCCATTGAAGAAGCGCTACCCCGGCATTGGGAGATTCCAAATTTACCAAATTTATTAGAAGACCTGATCGTCGGAGACTGTCGTCAAGAGAGTCTTTTGGAACAGGCCAAAATTCGGCAATGTCGGGCTGTTCTTTTAGTCACCAGCAGCGAGCGCGTGAATATAGAAACAGCCTTTGCCGCACGGCTGTTGAATCCTCAAACTCGCTTGGCAATCCGCTCAGCTAAAGAAAATCTTAATGAACTGTTGAGCGAACATCTGGGCAATTTTGTTACCTTTGAGCCAACTCAACTGCCCGTCACCACCTTTGCTCTTGCGGCTTTAGCTAGCGAGACATTAGGCTTTTTCGATTTGAACGGGCAGCCAATGCGAGTAGTGAAGCACCAAATCAAACCGGGCGATCGCTTTTACGGACGCCGCCTGCACGAACTGAACAGTCTAACACGCTTGGTTCTAAGTCACGCTGCCAAGTCATCTAAAGAACTGGCAAGTTTTCACCAATGGGAACCAGAAGTCCGCTTGCAGTGGGGAGACACTCTCGTTTATATTGAGGTGGCACAAAAATTTACGCATCGTGCCCAGCAACCAGATCGGACTATTCAAACCAATTGGCGGAAGTTTTGGCAGGAAATTGCTCAACTAATTGCCTGGGAAAATCTCCAGAAAAAACTATTTACCTTTTGGCAATCAAATTATCACCATCAAGTCCGGCACGTAGCATTCATCTGTGGCATCATCGTATTAATTTTGTTGCTGTGCGGAACTTGGTTATTTCAGTGGAATTATCCTGACATTACGCGACAAGATGCATTTTATGCAACAGCAATTTTGTTATTGGGAGGATACGGAGATTTATTTGGACAACTGCCCCTGAAGACTCCTATGCCGGGATGGTTGCAGCTGTTTAGCTTGGGGCTTACTCTCGTCGGTACGGCATTTGTAGGGGTGCTGTACGCCCTGTTAACCGAGAGCCTTTTAAGTGCTAGGTTTCAATTTTTGCAGCGGCGTCCACCCGTACCACAAAAAGATCATGTCGTGCTAATTGGATTAGACCGAGTCGGTCAGCAGGTGGCAGCTCGGTTGCAAGAATTCAAGCAGCCTGTAGTCGGGATTACTAGCACAGAACTCGATCCAAATATATTACCAGACCTACCCGTCATTACCGATGACTTTGCTAGAGCTTTGGAGATGGCTAATCTCCCTACAGCTAAAAGCGTTCTAGTAGCTACTGATGATGAAATGGTGAATTTGGAAGTTGGGTTAATGGCTCATGCAGCTAATCCGACGGGGACTTTGGTAATTCGTACTTTTGAGGAAGGCTTGAGTAAAAAATTGGCTCAGTTGCTACCGGATGCCCAAGTCCTTTGTGCCTATGCTTTGGCTGCTGAAGCCTTTGCGGGGGCAGCGTTTGGTGAAAATATTGATAACTTGTTTCGCCTGAACAATCAGACTATCCTAGTGACCGAATATACTATTGAGGCTGAGGATACTCTCCACGAGCTGTTATTGGCGGAGGTTACCTATGGCTACGGAGTAGTACCAATTCTCTACCAGAAAGGGCAAGAAACTCCCCATTTGATGCCTTCTGAAGATACGCGACTGGCTGTAGGCGATCGCATGGTAGTTTTGGCAACGAGCAAGGGTCTACGGCGGGTTGAGGAGGGGGTTACTAGTATGATACCGAAATCCTGGCAAGTTGCGGTTGAGAAAGCCTTGACTCAGGAGGCTATTTTTGAAGGGGCGAATGCGATCGCTCGAATTTCTAGCTGTGACCTTAGCACGGCTCGCTCCTTAATGCACAACTTACCGGGGATATTGCGAGTACCCCTTTACAAACACCAAGCACAACGCCTGGTGCGTACCCTCAATAAAGCTCAGGTTAAAGCTCGTATTGTTCCAATTGAAAATTGAAAAATAGTTGGTAATCGCTAAGTCGTTTTCAGAATTTGACTTCTCTCCCAAGCAAACACCTTCTTTAAGAAGGTACGGAGTGAGAAGATAACGCTAAAAACTAGAATTTGCCTCCAAGTTTGGAGTTCGATTGTCCTTAATAAGGTTGCCGCAACCGTAAAACTCAGACTGGTGAGTACTCCTTCTGCCACTAGCAGCCTTGCCCGATCTATATGACACCTGGGCATTAGAGCAAAAAGGGCAGCCAGGATATAACCAGCGATCGCTAAAGTACCAAATATCTGAATTACTGCTGCCCACAGAGAGAAACTAAAAAGATTCACGCTCGACATAATGTTTTTTCATGGTTGCCTGCTCGATTTCTTGAGCTAGGAAGTAATTTAGGACTGTGCGCAACCCGACGATCGCTGCTAACTTGCCAATTTCATCCCAGGTGGGAGCAATGGTACTGCGAAGAATATCAGCAGCTAGGGCAAACTCTAGGGAAAGGGCAAGCCACATACCCAGCATTAGCCGAATCTCTTCTTTTGCCTCTTTCAACCTTTTACGGCGGACGAGGTAAAAGGCCAGAATTTTGACTACGGCTTCAAAGACACCAATACCGATAATGATGCCAGTAAAGATGTCAACGGCAGTGGCAAGCCAAGTTGTTAAATGGGTGACGAAAGCTTCCATAATGCCTCGTTGTTGGGCTAATCAAATTTACTTCATCCGTTCAATCAGGTGTTCTCCTACCCGCAAGGCATTGGCGATAATAGTTAGGGTAGGATTTACTGCTCCGCTCGAACAGAAGAAACTGCCATCAACAACGTAAAGATTGTCAATGTCATGGGTGCGGCAATTGAGGTTTAGCACCGCAGTTTCTGGATCTTCCCCGAAGCGGCAAGTGCCAACTTGGTGTCCTACACCATCTAAGGGAAGTTTGCCCGTGAAATAGGTTTTGCCGCCTTTGACGAAATAGGAACAGTTGGGCAAAATTTCTTGACCGCATTCGATTGATTTGATAATTTCAATCCAGCGCTGCTCCAGGCGATCGTAAGATTCGCTGTTATTCTCGGTATATTCAAGAATAATTTTGTCCCCATCAACTCGGACGCGGTTGTTGGGATCGGGCAAGTCTTCCACCGTCAACCACCAGTCGATGGAATGAGTTGCTACGTCCTCAGGAGTTAGAGGGGCGTAAACTTCAGCATTTCCCTCTAAGGCTTCTTTACTGACTTTACCTAGGGTTTGAATTTGTCCCATCGGGTAGTCATAGCTGTCTTCACCCCAATAGAAATCGTTGATGGATAGGGTTTTTTGGAAGGCAGTCGGGTTGGGCTTTTTGGATACGCCGATAATGGAACCCAATACATGCTTCATGAAGTTGCGTCCGACTAACCCAGAACTATTTGCTAGTCCGTTGGGGTGCTTTTCGTTAGCAGATTTGAGTAACAAAACAGAGGAATTGATGGCACCGCAGGCGATCGCAACGATATCTCCAGAAAAGATCCGAGTCTCACCCTGCATATCAACCTCAACCCCTGTAACCTCACGTCCAGAAGGGCTAGTATGCAGTTTCAGAACCTTCGCTTCTGTAAGTAGGGTGACATTATCTTGACCCATGACGGGACGAACTGCGCTTACCTCAGCATCTGACTTGGACTGAAGCAAGCAGGGGAAGCCATCGCAGGTATTGCAGCGAATACAAGCACTCAGGTAGCGTTGAGCCTCATTCAGTCGGATACCTAATGGAGTATGGTAGGGATGCAGTCCTTTCGCCCTCAGCATATCGCTAATTTCTTGAATGCGAGCTTCGTGGCTGATGGCAGGATAGGCATACTCCTCGCTGCGGAATGGTTCGGTTGGATCTTCGCCACTCTGCCCATGCACTTGGTAGAGTTTTTCCGCTTTAACGTAATAGGGTTCAAAGTCCCGATACTTCAGGGGCCATTCTGGGGAAATGCCATCCTTGTGATGGAATTTCTCAAAGTCTTTTTCTCTCAAGCGGAACAATGCCGCACCGTATACTTTAGTATTGCCACCGACGAAGTAACTCATGCCGGGATGCAGTTCGTTGCCGTCTTTGTCGTACCAGACTTCAGAATTGTGGTAGCGATCGCTATTGAAAACAACCTTAGTATTCCAGTTGTCTTTCTCTCTAGGCAGGAAAGGCCCGCGTTCGAGAACTAAAATTTTCTTGCCACTCTGGGCTAGGTGATAGGTTAAAGTTCCCCCTCCTGCGCCCGTTCCGATAATAATGATGTCGTAATGGTTATTTGTAGACATTTGATTGCTCCATATATAAATGTGTAGCGATCAGAGAGCCAAGAGAGATGCTATCGTTGAGTGGAGTAGCCTTGGCTGTATGGGTAATCTAAATGCCGCAGATGAATAGAGGCTGATGTGGAACTGAGAGGCTAATTGGATAATTCTGATAGTTTCCTGAGAAGGATAATGTATCTTAGACATAACTAAGATCTTTGCTTCTTCTATTGTGATGGCTAGCCTACCGCATCCCATTCAGTATCAGGGTAGTAAAAGAAACCTGGCATCAAACATTCTCAGGTTTTTACCTAATCGGGTAGAGAGGTTGGTAGAACCTTTCGCAGGAACCGCAGCTGTCAGTATTTGGCAAGCGAGGCAATACAACCTTTGGTAATACACTACCTAAACCATAACTGTTCCCGATTATCTCAAGTAGGAACCAGTATGAGAATTACTCAAGAGGTTTCTCTAATTAGTATTGGCAGTTTTGAAGAATCAAGCGATTGGTTCATTATTCGGACTGAAATTCGTGATGCTATTTCTCTAATCGTTCATCCTCCTGGTACATCAAGCTTTACAATCAATCCCACCAGGCATGGTAATGGTGTCAAGCCAATTAAAGAAGCTTGCATGGTTGCCCTGAGGGAGCAGTTTGGATGGAGCCTGGAAACTCCGATTCACTATGCGACCAGATCGCCAGGAAAAGTGGATGCAACAAAAGTTATTGATAACCATCTTTTTGCTCTTGAGTGGGAGACGGGAAATATCTCTTCAAGTCATCGAGCAGTCAATAAAATGGTGCTTGGATTGCTACGTGGTGTTTTTTTAGGTGCTGTCTTGGTACTCCCAAGTAGAAAACTTTACTCCTACCTAACCGATCGGATTGGCAACTATGAGGAATTGGAGCCATACTTTGATGTTTGGCGAGCAGTCCGGATTGCAGAGGGTTTTCTGGCAATCTTTGTGATTGAACACGATCAAGTAGATAGCAATGTACCAACAATCACTAAAGGAACAGATGGTCGTGCATTAGTCTAAATCTTTCTGCATGGAAGTTATGTAGAGTAAGTAATTGGTAGTTGCGATCTCATGGTTTTGCGTTGCTTTAATTTCTTATTTCCCCTCGCTGATTCCCATTGCTCAATGATGCCATTAGCTAAATCAGTCAATCGTTCTATTGCTGGTTCTGTATCGCCAATTTCTGAACCAATCCAGTAACGGTGTAGTTTTTCTGCTGCGTAAAATGTAGTTCCAGATCCTCCAAACGGATCGACCACAATCTGGCCTGGATTAGATGCCATAGCAATAATCCGTTCTAGCATAATTGGAGCAAGTTCATTAGGAACTCGCTTTTTATACTGAGGATGCCGAACTGGTGGAATATCAGTCCACATTTCCTCAGTTAACGTCCATAAAACTTCAGTAGAATTAGCTTCATTGGCGTCTTCCCAAACATCCTCTGGCATATCCCAGACATCCATTAAATTGATGCCTTTGTCATTGAGGCTTTTACGATGTCCACCATAGTCACGAATTTCTCCACCACAATGCCGACAAACTTGAATAGGTGTATAAACTTTGTTGAATACTGCTGGCTCTCCTTTCGTGTAATAAATTAATCCGTAGTGAGCCGGAGACATTTTTTTCCCTCTGGGAAAAGCTTTTGGCATCCTGCAAGCAATCCAATGCCGAAACCACATACCTCTCTGGTTCAAGTACGCACCATATTCTATGCACCATCTGGGCAGGTTGAATACAAATAAACTTCCACCAGGTTTCAGCACTCGAATGCTCTCACTAAGCCACTGTTGTGACCAGCCTAAATACTTATCTGCCTCCATCTTATCGCTGACACCTTTACCGTATTCCTTGCCAAGATTAAAGGGTGGGTCGGCAAACACAAGATCTACACATTGATCGGGCAACACTGACAGAAGTTTAAGACCATCTCCTTGATACAGGATGCCATACTCACTTATGTAAGCCTGTTGTAGTCCTTGTTGAGCTGCCACATCAGGTGCGATCGCTTGAAATGGGAGCATTTACTTAACCTTT
Organism: Cyanobacteria bacterium UBA8803; assembly: GCA_003505715.1. Taxonomy (GTDB): domain Bacteria; phylum Cyanobacteriota; class Cyanobacteriia; order Cyanobacteriales; family Coleofasciculaceae; genus UBA8803. The sequence goes on from DNXU01000119.1 coordinate 41,408, forward strand.
AGTACGTTAGTATAGCTTGAGTTTATATATTCTATTGACAATTGTCAACAGAGTTTATTTGAGAAGTTGTACTGCGTGGTTGATATGGTTTTCCAGGGGGTTGATTCTTATATCTCTCTACCTCAGCAGTTTCTATGTAGTAGTATCGCCCAAGTTTGTGAGCTATAATCTGATGATTCTTAATTAAATCGTGAACTCGTTGGCGGGTTATATCCAGTAGCTTGGCAGTTTGAGCTACAGAGAGCAAGTGGAAAGTGTCATTTAAACCGGAGTTTGTCATAGAATGAGAGTGTTTTAGTCATCCAATAGGATAGTACTATAGAGCAGTTCTCAGGCTGAAATGAACACAGTATTTTTTCTCTTTTTTTAATGCCAAGGAATGCCAAGTCAACGAGGAACTGAGTAACCCCCCAACCTTGGGAGACAGGGGGACGAATGCGTAAGTCTTGATAATATTTTACACGTCGAGAACCACTCTTGAAGTACCTGGCTGAGAAATACAAATCAACACTGAACCTTTATCAATTGCAGCCGTTGGAGTTTCTTGATAAGCAACTTCCCCTTCTTTAATTTGGCACATACAAGTGCCGCAGATACCTGCACGACAACTGTAGGGAGGATTGATATTGTTGGCTTCGGCAAATTCTAGGATGCTACCATCCCCCTCGCGCCAAGTTAAAGTTTTGCCAGAGTCGGCAAAGACTATTTCAGCTTGTTTAACTTTGCCATTTGTTACTTCAGCAGCAGGTTGCTTCTCCGAGGAGACGTTCATCGGCTTACCAAAGGATTCAAAGAAGACTCGCTCGTCGGGAACTCCCCATTCCTTGAGTCCTGCCATGAGAGACTGCATAAAGGGTGGAGAACCACACATGAAAAACTCCGCCTCCGGCCCAACTAACTCTTTAATTAGACTTGCATCTACATAACCAACGCTGTGGTAATGTCCCTCGTCTTCTGCTCTAGGACGGCTATAACGATAATGTATCTGGAGGTTGGGATTTTGCTGTTGCATCGCCTTTACTTCATCCCGAAAAGCATGGAACCTGCCATCTCTGGCACCATGTACGAACCAAATCGGACGATTGGGGTTGAGACGAGTACAGGCTTTTGCCATACTCAGCATAGGAGTAATCCCGACACCATTGCTAATCAGTACGGCAGGTATTGACTTGTTAACATCTAGGACAAACTTACCATTGGGTGGCTTCGCTGGAATCACCGCACCTTCTTGAATGCGATCGTGCATAAAGTTAGAAGTAA
>DNXU01000119.1:42728-48339 GCA_003505715.1 Cyanobacteria bacterium UBA8803
GTTCGGGATAATCCGAAAGGGAGTAAGTGCGAATCACAGGCTTACTCTGTCCGGGAATATCCAGCTTGATGGTTAAGAATTGGCCGGGTTGAAATTTGGGCACTTCGCCCCGATCTTCAGGCTTTAAGTAAAACGAGGTAATTTCTTCGCTTTCTTTTACTTTGCGGACTACTACAAAATTACGCCAATCTCGCCAAACCTGGCCGTTACCTTCTGAGTGAATAGATTGGCTATGACTAAGATTTATACCAGATTTATCCTCACCGGCTTTACTCGTATAAACTAAACCAAAAACTGCACCGCAAGCCCCAGCAATTATTGAAGAATACACACCCAACCGATAGGCAGATTCATCTTTGGCTTTTGTTACCCCAAGTGCCACAGCCACAGTCAAGGTTACTACTGAGCAAGCTGTTACTGCTGCTGTTACGCTTCTAACAAAGGGATTCTTAATTTTTCCCAGGCTTTCAACCATTGCTGCCTCCTACTTAGTGGTAATAATTATGCCAATTAAGGACTTTGATTTTCATAACTTACGCTATATATGTAGGGTGTGTTATGCGAAAGCTAACGCACCATAAATCCCATATATGTAGGGTGTGTTACGCCAAAGCTAACGCACCATGACTACTATATGTAGGGTAGCTGCATAAGTTGTAAGTTTATGCTTGGAGATTAATATGATTATGGCTAGCTGAATTTATTAAAATATGAGAGATAATTAAGTATTTAATTTGAGAAAGCTGAGAGGTTAATTAGAAGATTATTATTAACGGTGCGTTAGCTTTCGGGTAACGCACCCTACCAGTTGGCAACCCCTAAGGATGAATAGAGCCATCGGGCATCGTTGCTTTTTGGAGATTTGCTTGACTGAGATTAGCCTCTTCTAACTCTGCCCCTGTTAAGTCAGCCTTGTGAAGTTTAGACCCTTCTAAGTCTGTCCCTCGCAGAGTGGCTCTTGGCAGACTCACTTTCGTGAGGTTAGCCCATCGGCAGTCCGCTCTTTCTAAGTCAGCCATACTGAGGTTAGCTCCAAAGAGGTAAGCATCACTTAAGTGAGCCGAGCTGAGGTTAGCCCCCATCAGATTTACCCTGTAAAGGTAAGCTCCGATCAGTTCTGCTTGGTGGAGGTTCGCATCACCCAAATTGGCCTGGTTGAGATTCGCTTCAATTAAGTCTGCTGAGCTGAGGTTAGCTCGTCTCAGGTTAGCCTCATTGAGATCGGCTCCTCTCAGATTAGCTCCTCTCAAGTCAGTCCCAATCAAGTTGGCTCCACTAAGATCGGCTCCCTTAAGGTTAGCTCCTCTCAAATCAGCTCCAATCAGGTTGGCATTGCGGAGATCGGCATCAGTAAGATCGGCTTCGAGCAGTTTAGCGTCAACCAGGGACGCTTCGAGGAGTTGAGCCTGACTGAGATTGGCCTGACTGAGATTGGCCTGACTGAGATTGGCCTGACTGAGATTAGCCGCCATCAGTTTAGCTAAACCCAGATCGGCTCTTTTGAGGTTAGCGGCTGTGAGGTTAACTCTGCTGAGATTTACCTGGGTTAGGTTCGCTTCGCTGAGGTCTAGTTCTATCGTTTGGTTTTGCGTTCTCCACTCAATCCATCGCGCTGTATTCTGCTTGAGTAGGGTTAGATGCTCTATATTTGCCATTAAGACCTCCTGCTGTAGCGATCGCTTCCTCTCGTCAACATCGGTTGCCTATTCCTTGCGGATCAGAGCCGGATTTTCACGACCAGGTGCGTTTTCGAGCGCTGTCAATGCTGCTCGCGAACCTGCTAAAATATCCCGTTCTTCTCCACCCAGGTAAAGGCGTCCAAAACTACCAACGGCTGTAATCTGGAGGATGTTAATTAAGGCAGCTTTCTCCGCCTCGTTGGCTGCTAGGGCTGCGTAGGCTGCTGGCTCAACTTCTAATACATAAAGAGTTTGTCCTGCTAGAATCATCTGCCCGCGTCGGTTCCGATTGATCAGTTGGGTTTGGTGGGCATCAACGTTGCGGATAATCTGGCTAGAAATAATGCGTGGTTTGAGACATTCATTTTCACGGACTCCCAGTGCTGTCAAAATCGCCCTACCTGCTGCCCGCGTCTCTCCCTGTTTGCTGGAATGAACTTCTAGAAGGCCGTACAGTCGTTCAACCATCTGTACTCCCGGACGCACCGAGGTAGATTTGAGGGCGACATCCGTAATCCGGTTAATTTCGATACCTGGTGAGATTTCAATCCATAGAGAAGCATCTCCCGGCAAGGGCAAAAACCCTAAAGCCACCGTCCCTATGTAAGCTGCGTGCTGAGGCTGCAAGCTGTCTAGAAATACATAAGCTCGCAATTCTGTACCCAAGTTGTTATCTCCCTCTATTTGCCTACAACAGGCAATCCTTCAAGCCATTATGGCAGCCTGCCTGGGCTTGGGGTTAGCCCTAGCAGTTTAGTCACCAATAAAGCCTAAAACCCCTTAATCTAATTTAACATTTTATGGCTCTCCCGTACTTATAGTGGAAAACCGCATTTTTAGTAATAGGTGATGGGTAATGGGTAATTGGTAATTCCTTACCCAGTAAGCGTTTGCCTTTATTAATCAGTTTTTCTTATCACCATATCTACGGGAGATCCCTTGTGCTGTAGAACTTCAGGAGGGATGAAACCGATTTATTTATCCTCAAATCTGGTTGATCTAAACCTAACGCTCCAGAAGAATTGAGTTGATGCAATGAATATTATTCAAAATATCTCTTATCTTTACACTTTCTTAATCCCATATCAGGCTTTCACTACTTATCCAAGCTTAGGGTAAGCTTAAGCTTCCAACTGATAGTTTTTCAAAACCAGCATAGAAAATTAGTGAGATGGCTCATTTCTGCCCAATATGCCTGCTGTAGATTCACACGCAGGGTCTGGTAGCCTTGAGCGTTGGCTTAATTTAGAATATAATTTAATTCAGAATAGATTTCAGCTCGTCGCGTGGAAGTTCAACTTCGTATCTGAACTCCCGAACTACTGAACTCCTGCATTCTTCTAAACAACAACTGGCAGCTGACAGCAAATGCAAGAAAGGTTTCGACTTCTTGAGGAGCAATATCGTTCTGTTGTTGATAGTTTAAAAGAAGTTATTTTCACAACCGATGCTGCTTTTAATTGGACATTTTTAAATCCAGCTTGGACAGAAATTACTGGTTTCTCAGTACCTGAAACCTTGGGAAAGCCAGTTTTAAATTACATCCATCCAGAAGACCGCCAACGCCATATAGAAGAATTTAGTTCTCTAATTGCAGCAAAAAAAATCTACTGCCGCTATGAAATTCGTTACCTTGCCCAAACCAGCGGATTTCGCTGGCTGGAGGTTCATGTGCATTTAACCTTTACCCGTGAGGGTAAGATTTCTGGGACAACGGGAACGCTGCACGACATCACCTCTCAAAAGCTAGCACAGGAAGCTCTGTATCAAAGTGAAAGCCGCTTGCGAGGTTACTTTGAGAATTCCCTGGTGGGCATTGTCATTATTACGCCGGATAGAAGATTAGTTGAAGTTAATGAGGCGCTGTGTAATTTACTAGGATATTCAAGGACAGAGCTAACTCAAAAGAATTGGACGGAGTGGACTCATCCTGAAGATTTACAAGCTGAACTAGAGGAGTTAATCCGGATTTTTGCGGGTGAAAGTGATGGTTATGTTTTAGACAAGCGGTTTATCCGTCAAGATAGCCAGGTGGTTTATACCCGCATTTCAGTGCGCTGTATTCGCCGCGAGGATGGAGCGTGCGACCACTTAATTGCTGTAATTTTAGACTTGAGCGATCGCCATCGCTACGAACAGCAGCTCAAAGCCTCGGAAGCATTTTTAAATGCGATCATTAATGCTGTCCCCGAACCAATTTTTGTTAAAGATCAACACCATCGTTGGCTAATTTTAAACGATGCCCTTTGTAAATTGATGGGCAGGTCTCGTGAAGAACTCATCGGTCGCTCGGATTATGACTTTTTGCCAAAAGCTGAAGCTGACATTTTTTGGGAAAAAGATAATTTGGTGTTTGCGACTGAGATAGCCCATGAAAATGAGGAGACCTTGACAGACAGTTCAGGTAACGTTCACATTATCTCTACCAAAAAAACCCTATTGACAAATCCTGATGGCAGCAAAGTTTTAATCGGCACTATTCGAGATATCACCAACTCTAAGCGTCTCCTAGAAGCCTTGTGTATCAGCGAGGAGCGATTCCGTTCATTGGTCAGTAATATTCCTGGTGCTGTATATCGGTGCCAGGGTAGCGCTGATTGGACAATGGAATTTCTCAGCGACGAGATTGAGAGGATCTGTGGGTATCCGGCCTCGGATTTTCTAGGGAATGAGGAGCGCAGCTTTACTAGTATCATTCATCCTGAAGATGCTCCTAGGATTCAGCAGGAAATTCTGGTCGCTGTGAGAGCTAAAGAGCCATTCTCTTTAGAATACCAGATTTTTCATGCCAATGGCAGCATACGTTGGATTCATCAAAAAGGTCGGGGCATCTTTAAAGATGATGGAGATCTACTTTGCCTTGATGGCGTACTGTTTGACATTAGCGATCGCAAACAGGCCGAAGCAGCGTTGCAGAGATCGGAAACCAGAGAGCGTTTAAAAGCCCAACAGTTAGAAATTACCCTCCAAGAACTCAAAAACGCTCAAGCTCAGCTGGTACAATCTGAAAAAATGGCCAGTTTGGGTCAACTCGTTGCAGGTGTAGCCCATGAAATCAACAATCCCACCAGTTTTATTTACGGCAATGCCTTCTATGCCCTAGAATATACCGCTGACCTCATCGATCTGATTTCCCTCTACCAGAAGCACTATCCAACACCCTCTGCTGAAATCCAAGATGAGATTGAAGCGATCGAGCTTGATTTTATCCAATACGACTTTCCCAAATTACTGCGGTCAATGCAAGAAGGAGCCTCGCGCATCCGGGAAATTGTTCTATCTCTGCGCAACTTCTCCCGCCTTGACGAAGCAGAAAGGAAGAAAGCCGACCTGCACCAGGGCATTGATAGCACCCTGATGATTTTACAACACCGCCTGAAAGCGCAGCCCAATAGAGAAGTTATTCAAGTGATTAAACAATTCAGCGATCTGCCTTTGGTGGATTGCTACCCTGGAGAGTTGAATCAGGTATTTATGAATATATTGAATAATGCCATTGATGCCCTTGAAGAAAGAATTGCCAATGATTCTTCCTTAGCTCCTCAAATTCTGATTTGTACGGAAGTTGTCAGTGGGGAGTGGGGGGTAACAGAGAACTGCGCTAATTTCCAACTCCCAAGTTCCCATGCCCCGATCGCTCAACCATCAAATGACAAGGTAAGAATTCGCATTGCTGACAATGGTGCTGGCATTCCACCTAACCTTCAACATCGTATATTTGACCCCTTCTTTACCACCAAACCCGTTGGTCAAAGCACGGGTTTAGGCTTGTCAATTTCCCACTCTATTGTGGTGAAAAAACATAACGGCGAAATATACTGTAACTCGCAGTTAGGTCAAGGAACCGAATTCGCAATCTTACTACCCCTACAGCAGAGCTGAGTTGAAAATAGGGTGAGGGAGTGAGGAGGTGAGGGAGTGAGGGGGTGAGG
>DNXU01000324.1 GCA_003505715.1 Cyanobacteria bacterium UBA8803
AAATTTGTTTAAGTCCCGTTAATCTTTTCTAAAGCTGTAAAAGAGAAGCGCAACTGTTCCGCCATTTGGTTAAACGATTGCGCCAAAACTCGGAGTTCGTTTGCACCTTCCACCTCTACCTGCCGATCGAGTTCGCCGTTGGCAATCTGCCGACTCGCTTGACTCAAACGCAGAATCGGTTTGCTAATCCAGCGAGCGATAAAGATACTCAATACTATGGATAAAGCTAGTGCCCCCAAGCATAAGAAGATAGTAGTACGAGTGTTGGCATGAATTTGTGCCATGAAGTCCGATTCGGGAATCACCACCACAATCAGCCAGTCTAGACCAAACCGCTCCGAGAAGGGTGTAATCTCAACCCAGTGGCGTTGGCCTTCAATGTCAATTTTGAGATCTAGACGATCCTGAATGTCGTTTAAGTCACTGTACTTTTGCTGCAAATACTTGGTAGTCGCTCGGATTAAAGGCTCTTTGCTATTAATAGCTGCCAGACGCTTGGGTTGTGCGTTTTCCTTAATAAATGGTTGTTCTGCTGTGGAACTAGCAACTAACATCCCATTGCGTTCCACGATAAAGGTTTTACCACCGTTCCCCACTTCCAAGGTACGGAGGAAGTCACGAATTTGGGATAAAGACAGATCGACGGCAGTCACGCCCAAGAGCTGACCTTGGGGATTATAGAGCGGTAAGCCTTCAGTAATTGCCAAGGTGGAAAAGTCAAAATAGGTGTAAATTTCAGTCCATGCTGATTTACCCTGCTTAATCGGTGCTGTGTACCACGGTCGCAAGCGAGGATCGTAGTTGGGGGTACGCTTTAATAAGTTAGTGCGATTGCCTTGGCTGTCAAGGGCATAAATCGTATAAAAATTATTAGTAGATTGACCTGAGATGGTGAGGGTAAATTCCCCATTATCTAAACGGGCGATGCCAACAAATTCTCTTTGCTCAGTGGCGAACTGAATATAGGACACGGAATCGAAAACTTGAATCTGATGCCACAGGTGACGCTCTAGGCTCTGCGAGTCTTGTAAATTGAGTTGACCTAAACGAATGGCGTTGGTGTTGATTCGATTAATCGCATCAGGTGTTGCCGTGTAATACTCTAGGGACTGGAGAATGCGGTTGCTGACTTTGTGCATCAACTGATTAGCGAGATCTTTGACCGCCTTTTCCCCATTTCTCCAGGAAAGATACCCCACTAACCCAACGGCACCCATGATTTGCAGAACACAGGAGATGGCAAGAACCGTTCGTAAGGGTAACGTCCTAGCCATTCGCTCGATAGTAAAGTTGAGAGGTTTGACCGACATGAGATGAGATTCCCTTTATTACAACTATTCCTTTAGTTGTCGCCAGCAAAGAAGAGTCTGAGCTGTAGGTTGGTTCGAGGCAATTGAGAATTAGTATAAATGCCAATCGCTATAATTCACTTACTTCAGCAAAACCCTAATTGATTCAATCGGTAGGCTACTGGCAATTATAAATAAATAGCATAGTCCTAGGGCGGGTTTTGACTTAAGACATATCGGTAAGTTTCAAATATTTGTCACTAAACCCGCCCCTACAGATTCCTCAATTACTTATATGCGTTACATCCTCCTGTCAAATCAGCTGCTATATCGGCAACAGCACGCTAAACGTAGTTTTACCTGCCACGGAAAACACCTCAATTTTCCCCTGATGTTTTTCAATAATCATCTTCACAATATCCAATCCCAAACCACTGCCTTCTCCAGGACGCTTGGTTGTAAAGAACGGCTCAAAGATTCTCGGCATAACCTCCGGAGGAATTCCCTTACCATTATCCGTAATCTTAACCAACATGTTGTGCTGTTGACAGGTAACCTCTATCTTTAAAATACCATGGTATTCCATCGCTTGGAGGGCATTATGTATTAAATTTGTCCAGACTTGATTCAGTTCATCGGGATAGCAGGATATTGCTGGGCATTCCCCATAGTTCCTGATCACCTCTACCCCTTGTTTGAGTTGATTTTGATATAGGGTTAATACAGTCTCAATCCCCTCGATAATATTAGCTTGGACTTTTTCACCAGAATGGTCGTAACGGGCATAGCTTTTCAAAGCAAATACGATTTTAGCCGCACGCTCTGTAGCCGTGGTGATGGTGCGGCTGCTTTTAATAACGCTAGCCAATTCATAGGCCATGTTTAAAATATGGTTACAGTCTGGAGCTTTTAACAAGGGCAAAATGGCATCAATCTCGCCCCAGATCCCAATATTAACCAGGGTACTGGCAAGGCTATCAGCATTTTCAATACCCAGAGACTCGAGTTGACGCTGCACATCTCTTTTTAGTTGACGTTTCTCTTTAGTCGATAGAGAATTATTTTGGGATGTAGCTTTTTGCAGTAAGGTAAAGAAATCTTGCTGCCGTTCTGGGGGGAGTTCTTGGAAAAATTGAGGTAACTGGTTGAGGTTATTGGTCAAGAAACCCGCAATATTGCCAATAGATGACCTGATAGCTCCCAAAGGGGTATTAATTTCATGGGCGACCCCGGCTACTAGTTGTCCCAGGGCAGCCATTTTCTCCGATTGAATCAGTTCGTCTTGGGTGGTTTTTAGTTGTTGTAGAGTTGTTGCCAGTTCCTTATTTTTTTGCTGGACGGCTTGCTCAGCTTGCAGGCGTCTGGTAATGTCATTAAGGATGACGGTAAAGAGCAGGCCATCATTTAATTCCAGCTTGGAAATGGAGGCTTCTGCTGGAAATTCTTCCCCATTTTTGCGACGACCCCGAATAATACCTCGCTTGGTCTTATTCATCGCCCTGGCTACAGTTTTGCTATTACCAAAGTCGCGAATATGTTGGCGATGAATTTGGCGGAAGGACTCCGGGAGGAGGATGTCGAGAGATTGGCCGAGAACCTCAGCTGCCTGGTAACCGAAAATCTTTTCTGCGCCTTGATTGAATAGTTGAATGCATTGGTCTAGATTGACAGAAATAATGGCATCCTCAGCAATTTGGAGAATACCGAAAAATTTGGCGCGGCTTTCTCGTGCCGAAAGTTCGGCCTTTTGGAGTTCCTGATTTTTAGCTTCTAGTGCTTGAGCGCATTCAGTAACTTGGGCTTCTAGAGTGCGGTTGTAATCCTGTAAAGTGGCATAGAGTTGGGCATTGGCGATCGCAATAGCAGCTTGGGAGGATATAACCTTTAAGAGTTCCAACTGATTTGGGGTAAAAGCACCTGCGGTCAGATTATTTTCCAGATAAAGAATGCCGATCGCTTGACCTTGATTTTGGATTGGGGTACACAGAAGCGATTGAGGCTGATGCTTTATGATGTAAGGATCGGCAGTAAAGGTGGTTTGGCTAATTGCTTCGTTAAGTACCAAAGTTTCTTGGGTGCGCCAGACATATTTGAGCGGCGATACGGGAATATGACTAGAGTTCTCTGATACGGTTCTAAGCAATACGCCTTAATCACCCCATCCAGCTTCAGATAATTCAGATGACAGGTGATTTGATATTCCTGTTTATATCTGCCGAGTTCCTCTGGAGTGGGGTAATCTTGTTTGAGTACCTTAAGGATAACGGCTTGGTTATCTGCTTCTCGGATACCTCGATAGACTTCTGAATTGGCACTTTCATAGATTTGGGATAGCAGCTGGTAGCCAGGGATATCGCTCATAAACAGTGGCGAGAATAGCTAGGTAAGGGAAAAGCTCTAGTGCATCAGTTGAGCTATGAAACTTCAATTTTATACAAATTATTTCAAATAGACTGGCTGATGGAGTTGGCAGTACAATCGACTTAAAGGCTACGAAAGGGAAAAATGGCAGCACGGGAGCTATTTCATGAAGCCTTGTTTCAGCGAGAGTTTTTGCAAATGTCTGTAGAACGGTATCAAGTTAACCGGATTATTTACGAGCCAGTGAATGAGGTGATTTTACAATGGATAAGCTAGAGCAATATCGTAACTTAATTCAAGCATTATTGACAGAATAAGCCGCAACTCCGATCTCCAATGGTGCGATCGAATCCCAAACGGTTTTTGATACCCAGCAAGATCATTATCAGGTGATGAATGTGGGTTGGGATGGGCATCGTCGAGTGCATGGGTGCGTGTTGCATTTGGATATTAAGAATGGCAAGATTTGGGTGCAGCACAATACAACTGAGATGCGAGTCGCTTACGAGTTGACGGCCAGAGGTGTGCCAAAAGAGGATATCATTCTGGGCTTTCAAGCACCCTATGTGCGCGAGTACACAGGATTTGGGGTGGCGTAGAGCCTACTACCGATATTGCCCTTGATTGTTTGTAGTACGCACTTTAGTGCGTGAAAAGAGGGAACTCCTGAATAGGGAACAGAAAGACTAATTTATGTACAAAAAGTATAACCCAAAATTACCAATTAACTATTAGCCAAACGCTTAGCCAAGCGTTGCTCTAGAGCAATGTTGGTGAAGGCTTGAGCGATCGCCTCAAATCGGATCGGCTTGCTGATGTAGTCATTCATGCCCACTTTCAAACAATCCTCGCGATCGCCTTGCATGGCGCTAGCTGTCATAGCTATGATCCAGGGTCTGGTTTCAGGGGGCCACTCCTGACAGATGCAGCGAGTAGCTTCCAAACCATCCATCTCCGGCATCTGCACGTCCATTAAAACCACATCGTAAAACTGACGGTGCAAGGCTTCGAGAACTTCATGGCCGTTGTTGGCCAAGTCAGCACGATAACCTAGTCGCTTTAACAATTGCAAAGCTACTTTTTGATTTACAACCACATCCTCTGCCAACAAAATGCGTAACGGCAGCTTTTGGGCAAACTCTTCAGAAAATTGCGATCGCTCCTTTGCCGCTAATAGTTCCTGCTTTAGTTGGCCGCCCAAGCTAGAGATCAAAGCATCATAAAGCTGAGCTAGCTTGATGGGCTTGGTTAAGAACGCTGTACGGTTTAGCAGTAGTGGAGTGGTAGGCTGCTCTAGAGAGTTTAGTACAACCAAGGGTAGTTTTTCACAGCCCGGTATTGAGCGAATTTGCTTACCTAGAGTGATGCCATCCATCTGGGGCATTTGCCTGTCTAAGATGGCCAAGTCAAAAGGCGTTCCTTGGTGAATCAAAGCCAGAGCTTGTATAGCAGATTCAGTAGGCTGGACAATCATTCCCCAATGTTGAGCTTGCAGGGTCAGAATTTGGCGGTTGGTAGCATTGTCTACTACCACCAGCAGCCGCTTTCCGGCCAACTCAGGTCGGGGTTTTTCTAAGTCAACCTCTGTAGCGGTGTGCTGAATTGCCTCTGGTGAAGCCAATTGAGCCTTGATGGTGAAATAGAAAGTAGACCCCCTTCCCTCTTGACTTTCCACCCATATAGTACCGCCCATCATTTCACATAAACGCTTGCTGATTGCTAAACCCAATCCAGTACCGCCATATCGGCGAGCCATGGAAGCATCACCTTGACTGAAGGGTTTAAACAGCCGTTCCCTTCGCTCTGGACTAATACCAATCCCGGTATCTTGGATGGCAAAGCAAATTTGGTCGATTGGGAATGGGGAATAGGGAATGGGTTTACCCTGAGCATAGCCGAAGGGGAATGGGTTTACCCTGAGCATAGCCGAAGGGGAATGGGGAATGGGGAGTGGGTTTTCCTCTGTTTCCTTGCCTGCTGATGGTCTATTCTCCAATCTCGCTGTAACCAAAACCACCACCTCACCCCGATCGGTAAACTTAATCGCATTACCGATGAGATTCACCAAAATTTGTCGCAACCTGGTAGCATCGGCCACGATCGCTACAGGAGTGTCTTTTGAAATCGAGTAGGCTAATTCCAGACCTTTCATGGCGGCGGCTTGAGCAAAGATTTCCAGGGCTTCTTCAACACAGATACGCAGATTAAAACGTTGTTTTTCCAAATCGAGGCAGTTGGACTCAATCTTAGAGAAATCTAGGATATCGTTAATAATGGTAAGCAAAGCATCGCCACTGCTACGGATGGTTTCAGTAAAGTCTCTTTGTTGAGACGTGAGTTCCGTTTCTAGTAAGAGTCCTGCCATCCCAATGACGCCATTCATGGGAGTGCGGATCTCGTGGCTCATCATTGCCAAGAACTCGCTTTTAGAACGATTAGCAGCTTCCGCTTCCTGTTTGGCTTGGTCTAGGGCAGCATTTTTGAGGGTAAGTTCTGCTTCTGCCTGCTTGCGCACCTCAACCTCTTGTTGCAGCCGTTGCATTTTTTCCTTGACTTGCTTAGAGAGGTTTTGAATCGTTAGCTGATTTCTGATCCGAGCTAAAACCTCTTCGACGTGAAACGGCTTAGTAATGTAGTCAACTCCACCAACTTCAAAGGCTTTAACCTTATCAAGGGTTTCATTGAGAGCGCTCAAGAAAATTACTGGTATCTCACGAGTGGTTTCATTGTCTTTCAGCTGCTTACAAACTTCATAGCCATCCAGTTGTGGCATCATAATATCAAGCAAAATCAAATCAGGAGGACTTTCTACCGCTGCATTTAGTGCAAGTTTCCCGGAAATCGCTCGTTGCACTTTGTATCCCCGTTCGATAAGAATCTGCGATAAAAAGCGCAGGTTGTTTGGGTGATCGTCAACAATCAATATTTTGATATCTTGCTTATTCATTTGGCCGGGTATCTTTGCTGAGTAGTTCCGCCCTAACTACGAATTTCTAATAACGGATGCCGTTAAACAAATAATTCGATCGAGGCGAAAATCTTTAAGTAAATCCTTTAAACCTGCTGCTAGAGCAGCTTGGTTCTCTGGGAGTTGCTCAATTAACCGAAGAACTAACTCTTCATTCAATTTTTAAAGCAGCTCGATCCAGGTCTAGCACCCAGCTTAAGGGCAGGGTGGCCAACCCACTTTGGCAGAAAGAATCTGGTTTTTGTACCGTAGCTTCAAATTTCCAAGGAGCCGCTGTTGATGGTGACAAATTTGCATAACGCTAACGCACCCCTATATATTCAGAAATCTTATCAAAATTCAGAAATCTTATCAAAAACTACCTCATCCACAGCAGGCTTAATTACAAAATCATCAAAGCCTGCGGCCAAGAGTTTCCCTCGCCCCTCTTCACCAGCATGGGCAGTAAGGGCAATAATAATGGTACGAGCATTGGGCATTGGGCTTTGCCCCCATAAGTCGCAGAGATGAGCAAATTAGCTTTCACCTCGAATCGCTCCTTTATAGATATGCAGTGGCTTCTGGGGTTTTTCCTTGCAGCCTTCCTCCTTTGGGGTATTAGTCTGGGCAACGTACCCTTACGCGACTGGGACGAGGCAACTCGTGCCCTAATTGCTAGAGAAATTTACCGCACTGGTAACTGGCTCCATCCTACCCTTCAAGGACAACCCTATCTCCTCAAACCTCCATTGATGGATTGGTCGATCGCCTTGAGTTATCAGCTTTGGGGTGTTAGAGAATTAACCACCCGCCTGCCTGGTGCTTTTTTTACTGCCTGTGGTGTGCCTTTGCTCTATCTCGTAGCACGAGAACNNCTTTTCTATCAAAGTCCGCCAGCTGTGTTTGCTGCGACAGTTTACCTGACTCTGCTACCAGTGGTGCGCCATGGGCGTTTAGCCATGCTGGATGGTATGGCAGTTTCTTTTTTCTTACTGTTGCTGTTATGCCTGCTCAAAGCACGTCAAGATCGACGTTGGGCAATAGGTATCGGGATCTGCCTCGGACTAATTACTCTCACTAAGGGCATCCTAGCCATACTGTTAGGAGCGATCGCCTTCCTCTTTCTCCTCACCAATAGATTAAAAAATAAACCCCTT
>DNXU01000488.1 GCA_003505715.1 Cyanobacteria bacterium UBA8803
GGGGGTGAGGGAGTGGAAAATTAAAATCTCAATTGGTTATTTTCTTTAGTCTTTAATTGCTTCGATAAAGCTGTGGGAATCTGCAACAGCACCGAAAACTCCTCCTTGCATTTTAATCATCTTGAGGGCGGCTAAATAGTTGCCATAGTCAGTTGCCCCTGTGCAGTCCGATAATAAGAGGCACTCGTAACCTCGGTCGTTGGCTTCCCTCATTGTGGTATGGACGCATACATCAGTCGTGATTCCAGCCAAGATAATATTTTGGATGTTCTTACGTTTGAGCAGTAAGTCTAAATCCGTGGCATAGAATGAACCTTTTCCTGGTTTATCGATAATCGTTTCCCCTGGTAGTGGCGTGAGTTCGGGGATGATTTCCCACCCCGGTTCGCCCCGGACTAAAATTTTGCCACAGGGGCCGGGATCGCCAATGCCAGCGCCAATTTGACGCGATCGCCACTGTTTGTTCTGCGGTAAGTCGGATAGATCGGGGCGGTGTCCTTCGCGGGTGTGCATGATATGGAATCCTTTTTCCCGTGCTAAGGCTAGTACTTGCTCGATTGGTTCAATAGGGGCACGGGTTAAGGATAAGTCGTAGCCCATTTTATCGACGTAGCCACCGATACCGCAGAAGTCAGTTTGCATGTCAATAATGAGCAGTACGGTATTTTCTGGCCGCAAATCTCCGTTATAGGGATAGGGATAGGGGTCTGCTTCAACAAAATGTCCCATAGGTCGATCGGTTGGTTATTGTTTTTAACGCCAAGTATGCAAAGATTGGTTATTTAGAGATTTTCCAGATAGGTGCGCCAACTTCCCCATTTGGTAATTTCTGGTTGGTTTTCACAGATGATTGGTTCTCCTAAAACTCCTAATACGATTTCGCCATCGCAGAGGCGGACTTTGCCAATAGATAATCCGGGAGGTTCTTGTAATAAAATTTGGCTTAGACCTGCATGGGGGACGGCCCAGACTTCAACCACAATCGCACTTCCTCCTTCTTTTACTCTCACCATGGCAGGATAGCGATCGCTAATTGAGAAGAGTCGGTAGGTAGGTTCTGTCTTTGTTTCTCGGATAAAGGTTGCTCCCACGGCTTGTAGATTGCCGTTGAGTTCTAAGCCTCTCATTAATGTGCCATTGACGGCTAGGTTTAGAGTGTCTGTCATTAATGTCTTGCTAATTACTAGTCCCTAATGCTCCCGGTACTCCTGTCATGGTTTGTTTGGGAGAACAAGTAATAATCATGATTAACAGGGTGAGGACGTAGGGTGCGGCATTAAATAAGTAGTAGCCTTGAGTAATGCCAACGGATTGTAGGGCTGGGCCTAGTGCTTGTGCGCCCCCAAAGAGTAATGAGGCATAAAGACACTGCATGGGGTTCCAATGGGCGAAAATCACTAGGGCTACGGCCATGAGTCCTTGACCGCTAGAGATGCGTTCGCTCCAAATACCAGGATAATAGAGGGAGAGGGAGGCTCCGCCAATTCCGGCTAAGAAACTCCCAGCGATAATACAGAGCATCCTTACTTTTTTAATAGAAACTCCCATCGCTAAAGCCGCATCGGGACTATCGCCAACGGCACGAACAAACAAACCCCAACGGGTTGATTTGAAAAACCATTTCATCAGGGGGGCGATCGCTATCCCTAACAGGAAAAGTGGGCTAATTCTCAATGCCTCTTTCAGGGGAGCGATCGTACTCCAGTCTCCTAGATTAAGGGTGGGGAGTTGGGGTGCTGAGGGTTGGATGAAAGGTTTGCCAAGGAAAAAAGCCATACCGCTACCAAAAATAATCATGGCAATACCAACTGCCACATCATTCACCCTAGGTTGCTGGCACAGCCAAGCGTGGATAAATCCCAACACCATCCCCGCTAACCCAGCTACAACTACTCCTAACCAGGGAGATTTCGTTAGGTAAGAAATCGCATAAGCACTCATCGCCCCAGTGAGTAAAGTGCCTTCTAATCCCAGATTAATTTTGCCGCTTTTTTCGGTTAAACATTCCCCCAAGGATACGAAGAGAAAAGGCGTACCCCCTCGCATCGTTCCGGCTGCGATCGCCAAAGGCACTCCTAACCAACCAATTGCTTCTGTTGCCACTCTCTAATACCTCCTAAAAATTAACAAAGATATTCCCTCACAACTCTGCGCTCCTGGAGCAATACCCTCTGCGTTAAAAAAAGAATGGGTTGGAGATCATTTACGATCTAAATAGCAAATCTTTGCATCCTTGGCGTTTTAAATCCCTAAGGATTTACCGTAGCTGTAACAGATTCTCTCTCTTGAAAGATCGGCAAACGTCCGTAAAGTGATTCGCTATACAATACGACTAAGAAAACTAACCCTTGAAAGACTAAAACCGTAGCATCAGGTAGTTGATGGACTCGCTGCAAGATACCACCACTAGCGAGGATGCCACCGAGTAAAATGGCCACAACCGTTGCCGCAAGGGGATTGTGTCGGGCAATAAAGGCTACTAAAATACCGCTATACCCGTAATTAGCGTTGAGGGATTCGTTAGCTCGACCGTGTACGGCAGCAACTTCCACCATGCCTGCTAACCCAGCACAAGAGCCTGCCAGAAAACAAATTGCTACAGTCAGTTTACCTACAGGCAATCCAGCAATGCGAGCGGCACGGATATTGCCGCCTGCGGTACGTGCGGCAAAGCCAAAGGTGGTGCGCTGAATCAGGAAATAGGTAATGATACAGGCAATCAGACCGTAAATCAGGCCGTAGTGAACGCGGGTGCCGGGAATTTTATCTAGCATGTTAGCTTCGGCAATAGGAAAGCTAGAGGGTTTGTTAAGGGAACTGGGGTCTTTCCATGGCCCGCCGACGAGATGGTTTAAAAGAGCGATCGCAATGTAGTTCAGCAATAAACTACTAATGGTTTCATTCACGGCACGGTAGTGACGCAAAACTCCCACTATCGCAATCCAAACACCTCCGCAGATAATGGCTGCGATCGCCATACTAATTTGGACGACGATCGGAGGTGCACCAGATAAGGATAACCCAACGGCCACAGCACCTAAACCGCCAAGTACTAATGCGCCCTCATTACCGATCACCACTAACCCCAAACGAGCAGGAAGAGCGGTACAAAGGGAGGTTAGCATTAAGGGTGCCGCTCGGATTAAGGTATTTTGGAATGAAAACCCACTGCCAAAGGCAGCTTTATAAATGGAGCCATAAACGGCAAAGGGGTTAGCACCTGCCGCCGCACAAAATAGGCCAAATATTACTAAGGCAGAGAACAGGGCGGCGATAGGCAGACAAATGGCTTCTGCCCCTCTGCGCCAGTTTTGAGCAGTAATCATAATTTGTTGTTTGTTGTTTGTTGTTTGTTATTTGTTGTTTGTTATTTGTTGTTTGTTGTTTGTAGTTTGTGGTTTGTGGTTTGTGGTTTGTGGTTTGTTATTTGTGGTTTGCTGCTTGCGAATAACTCAACAACCAACAACCAACAACCAACAACCAACAATCAACAACTAACAACTAACAACTAACAACCAACAACTAACAACTAATAACTAACAACTAATAACTAACTTCCAACTTTGCCGACCACGCCTTCGGTTAGCCAATTCATCTTTTCGAGTTCGGGGTCTTGTTGTTTGTATTCTTTGTCTTGGGGAATGATTACTTTTCCGGTATTGTCTTTCAGTCCCCCTTTGTAAATCACCATGCTACCGTCTAGGAATTTGGCTTTGGCGGCGTCGGCATCTTTTTTGGCGTTTTCACTCACGGCTGAGCCATAAGGGGAGAGTTTCAAAAAGCCTTCCTTAAAACCGCCTCGGACTAAATGGGGAATGCCCCCTTCCATGAGGGTTTTGCCCTCCTGAATCATTTTGACGTAGTTGGTATAGACTTGTGTCCAGTCCCACTCGGCACCAGTTAAATATCCTTTCGGAGCAAGTTGAGCTTGGCTAGCATGGAAGCCGCTGGCGAAAATACCTCGTTTCTCTGCTGTTTCGACAATGACTTTCGGGCTGTCTACGTGACAGGTGATGACATCAATTCCTTGGTCGGCTAGGCTATTTGTAGCTTCGGCTTCTTTTACGGGTAATGACCAGTCTCCGGTGAAGATGACTTGGGTGGTTGCTTTGGGATTGACGCTGCGTGCGCCTAGGGTGAAGCTATTAATATTGCGCAAAACTTGGGGTATAGGTTTGGCGGCAATGAAGCCGAGTTTACTTGTTTTAGAGGTAAGGCCAGCTACAATACCTGCCACGTATTCAGCTTCATCAATGTAACCAAAGTAACTGCCCACATTCTTGGGATGTTTTCCTTCTACATAAAGTCCGCCGCAGTGTAAGAATTGTACTTCTGGATAATCCTCGGCAATTTTGAGAACATGGGGGTCGTAGTAGCCGAAGGAAGTGGGAAATATTACAGTTGCCCCATCCTGTTCGATCATGCTGCGCATGGCTTCCTGTACCTCGGTGGTTTCAGGAACGCTAGCTTGTTCGACGATTTTCACTCCAGGAAGTTTGGCAATACCTGCGGCCCCTTCAGCATGGGCTTGATTGTACCCGAAATCATCTTTGGGGCCGACGTAAATGAAACCGACAATTAGATCTTTAGTTTTGGCACCTGAACCTGCTTGTCCCTGAGGGGATGAACTGCACCCCGTCCCAAATTTGGAGGTGATGCCAAAGGCGGTGGTGGCTAAAATGCCGCGAATAATTTGACGGCGGGATAAGTGGGGAAACCTTCTAGTATTCACTATAGGGACGCTCCTGGTACTCGAAGGGTGAAGGACTTACAAATTTAGGCAGGTCTAGGTGAGGTTGGTCTCTTGGCCTTGCCTGTTATGTTTGTTGGATGAAGAGAGATTAGCATGTTAGGCCGAGGTTTGGGGTATGGCAAGGTGTGATAAAGGTTCGAGGAAAGTTAGTGGCAGTGGATTTGACAGGAGGGGATTAACGAATGTAATGATACCGCTATCTATTAGTAGGGTGCTTTATGCGGGAGCTAACGCACCATGGCTACTCGCCGCGATAAATATCCGATGTAGGGGCGAGTCGCGGCTTGAAAATCGCAGCGCCAACGACAATATCACTTGACTCGCCCTAATTAATATCCCATGTAGGGGCGAAGCATTGCAGTGATCGCTATTGTCGTAACTACCCCAAATATGACTTCCGCCATGCTTCGCCCTTTCTGTCTGTCCAAAGCTTTGATGGTGCGTTAGCTGCGGCGTAATATCAGTTCCATGATATCCGTTAATGTTAAAACAACAGCAACACTGCAATCAGACTGCCGAGTGATTTCCTGTGTTAGGCCATTCCCTTCAGAGTTACCCTGAATCATCCGATTCAGTCGTATAGCTCCCAATCGACTAGCTTAGGAAATATCCGCTATCTTGATGAGTGTTGCTGTTGTTATTCGATGAGACAGATTTTAGATCAAACAGCCTTTTTGTACCTCTTAACTTGAACGTTTACTTTGCTGTAGTCTCTGTCAGAGAAGCTTTTCAGCTTCAATTTCTAATTTACCACTTCCTGAGAAATGTACAAGTGAATGCAACGTAAGTTTACCTTTATTAGGGTAAGTACTACTAACATTGCAAAATAAAATCAACAAGAGACGTTCCATCGGAACGTCTCTTAATTTTCAAGCGAAGCACCATAAGCTGTCGCTCACTAAGAAGGAATGAAAATAATTCATCCTTCATCCCTCATCCTTCATCCTTAACTATGACACTGGCGATCGGCATGATTGAAACCTTAGGGGTGCCTGCGGCGTTGGAGGCAGCAGACGCAATGTGCAAAGCAGCTCGCATAACGTTAGTTAGTTATGAAAATACGGATTTGGGTCGGATTACAGTAATTATTCGGGGAGAAGTGGGTGAAGTCAAAGCTTCAGTTGCAGCTGGATTGCAAGCAGTAGTGCGGGTAAATGGAGGAGAAGTACTATCTCATCACATTATCCCCCGTCCCCATGAAAATCTGGAATACGTTCTACCGATTCACCACTCTCAAGAGATAGAAAATTTTCACTACGATATCCGTTTCCCACCACCACTATCACCATAGACGATTATTTATCAAGGCTTACAGCCCGATCGGATATCCTCCCTTACTTGGGTTTCGGCTGAACCAGCCGCACTTCAGCAACAAACTGCTGGTTGTTTTCTTATTCCTTCTGCCTGCGTTCGGACTTCGGCGTGAGGCCCTCTCCCTGCCCAAAATCCAATTCGTGACTTGGGGAACGATTCAAAATAACCTTAAACCCGTAAAATAGATCATCTTTAAAACACTCCCTTAATGGTTGCCCAGTTCGGATTATCCACAAAACCACTTGCCAGATGGCTGGATACCCGATATAGATACCATAGGCTTTGGCTCAAAACCAAGATGATGAAAATCTCTCTCCCGTCTCCCTGATCCCTCTGTCTCTGTTTGTTGTATTTGCCCTGTCTTAACACTTACTGTCAGGTCTTTATGAGTTCGCTTCTCCAGTCATCCGATCGGGAATTCACTCTTGCTTCTACCTCTCAACTTTTGCTGCGCCATCGTCTCAAAGTTGTAGAAGAGCTGTGGGCATCTGTTCTAAACTCGGAATGCGGTCAGGAACTGGTCGATTTGCTCGCCTCACTGCGTCAATTGTCTTCGCCAGAAGGACAAGCAACCGATTTTGTCCAATCTGGTGTTCCTGAAGTTATTGAAAAGCTCGACCTCAACGCCGCGATTAGAACATCACGCGCTTTTGCTCTCTACTTCCAACTCATTAACAGTGTCGAACAACATTACGAACAGCGCCATCAACAGCTTTTAAGACGCACTGCTTACCACAGTACTGTCGGGGCAGAAAAATCTTCATTTTTGCAAGCTAGCCTCAAAACCAATGGCAATTCGACCATGGCATCTGCCAACGGGGTTGAGGCAGACGCTCAAGCTGGAAGTGCGATGGCAGACTTACTGGAAAGAAACTGGCAGGAAAATAGTACCTCGCAACGCACGCCCAGCACGTTTCACTGGTTATTTTCCCACTTGCGGCAGCTCAATGTCCCACCCCGACAAATTCAGCAGCTGATTAATAATTTGGATGTTCGGTTAGTTTTCACAGCTCACCCCACAGAAATCGTCCGCCACACAATTCGAGCCAAACAGCGACGCATTGCCAATATCCTGGAACAGCTAGACCAAGCTGAGGAAGCATCAAGGGCTTTAGGGTTGGCCTCTTCTTGGGAGGTGGAAGGATATATCGAACAACTCAGGGAAGAAATTCGGTTGTGGTGGCGCACTGATGAGTTACATCAATTCAAGCCCACCGTACTCGATGAGGTAGATTATACCCTCCACTACTTCCAAGAAGTGCTGTTTGAGGCCATTCCCCAATTGTATTTGCGCCTCAAGCAAGCTTTAAATACCTCGTTCCCTTGGCTGACACCCCCAGCCAAGAACTTTTGTAAGTTTGGCTCTTGGGTGGGGTCAGATCGGGATGGCAATCCTTCAGTGACTCCTCAAGTTACCTGGCAAACTGCCTGCTATCAGCGTAATTTGGTTCTGGAGAAGTATATTAGTTCAGTCAAGAATCTGACTAATTTGCTGAGCTTGTCCCTGCACTGGTGCGATGTCTTACCCGAACTGTTGGACTCGCTAGAGCTAGACCGTTCCCAAATGCCAGAGGTTTACGAGCGACTAGCCATTCGCTATCGACAAGAGCCTTATCGGTTAAAGTTTGCCTACGTGCAGCAACGGTTAGAAAATACGCTCGAACGCAACCGCCGTCTCTCCACGAGCAAACTCCTGCAACCGGAAATTGCTGAAGTTGCCAACCCCTGCATTTACCGATCTGGAGCCGAGTTTTTGGCTGAGTTGCAGCTGATTGAGCGCAACCTCGCTGAGACAGGATTGAGCTGTGGCGAGTTGGAAAATCTGATCTGTCAGGTGCAAATTTATGGCTTTAATCTGGCAAATTTAGATATCCGTCAGGAAAGCTCCCGTCACTCAGACGCCCTGAACGAGATTACAGACTACCTGCAAATTTTGCCCAAACCTTACCACCAATTATCTGAAACCGAGCGCACCGAATGGTTGAGCAAAGAGTTACAAACTCGACGCCCCTTAATCCCTACGGAATTGCCATTTTCGGAAAAAACCTGCGAAACGATTGAAACCTTGCGGATGCTGCGGCGACTGCAACAGGAATTTGGTGCCGAAATTTGCCAAACCTACATCATCAGCATGAGCCATGAGGCGAGCGACTTGTTGGAAGTGCTATTGCTGGCAAAGGAAGCAGGATTGTACGATCCGGCTACAGCTACCAGCAGCCTTCAGGTAGTGCCCCTATTTGAAACCGTAGACGATCTGAAGCGGGCTCCTGCTGTAATGAAATCCTTGTTTGAGTTACCCCCCTACCGTGCCTCTTTAGCCGGAGGTTATTCATCATTAACCACCAACCACCAACCACCAACTAACAACCAACAACTAACAACCAACCTCCAAGAGGTAATGCTGGGGTACTCCGACAGTAATAAGGATTCTGGTTTCTTAAGCAGTAACTGGGAAATCCACAAAGCTCAAAAAGCTCTACAGAAAATTGCCGAACAGTACAGTATCGCTTTACGCATCTTCCACGGACGCGGTGGTTCAGTGGGACGCGGCGGGGGGCCTGCCTATGAGGCGATCCTGGCACAACCCGGTCATAGTATTAACGGGCGGATTAAGATTACCGAACAGGGGGAAGTATTAGCATCGAAGTACTCCCTCCCGGAACTGGCTCTATATCACTTGGAGACAGTGACCACAGCAGTGATTCAAGCTAGCTTGCTGGGAAGCGGCTTTGACAATCTGGAGCCTTGGAATGAAATTATAGAGGAATTGGCAACGCGATCGCGCCAGCATTACCGCGCTCTGATTTACGAGCAGCCAGACTTCCTAGACTTCTTCAATGAAGTAACACCTATTCAAGAAATTAGCCAACTGCAAATTAGTTCTCGCCCTGCCCGTCGAGGGGGTAAGAAAGATTTTAGCAGTCTCCGGGCAATTCCTTGGGTCTTTAGCTGGACTCAGAGCCGCTTCTTGCTACCGAGTTGGTATGGAGTTGGCACGGCTCTAAAAGATTTTTTGGATGAGGAACCCGAGGAGAATCTCAAACTGTTGCGCTACTTTTACTTCAAATGGCCCTTCTTCAAAATGGCAATTTCTAAGGTAGAGATGACCTTAGCTAAAGTGGATCTGCAAATTGCCAGTCATTACGTGCAAAAATTGTCCCAGCCGGAAGACCAAGAGCGCTTCGATCTCCTATTTCAGCAGATTGCCAGCGAATTTAACCTCACCCGTGACTTTATCCTCTTAATTACAGGACATAAGCGACTGCTAGATGGCGATCCGGATTTGCAGCGCTCGGTGCAGTTACGCAATGGCAGCATTGTACCTCTCGGTTGCTTGCAGGTGTCGTTACTCAAACGCCTGCGCCAACACGGCACCCAGACAGCATCTGGTTTCGTGCAATCCCGGTATAGTAAAGGGGAGTTGCTGCGTGGAGCGTTGTTGACCCTTAATGGGATTGCTGCTGGTATGCGCAATACGGGTTGATATCGCGGTTCTCAAGCGCAAGAAACACAGCCCTTATTTTTAACGCAAAGGAACGCAAAGCAGAGAGTAGTAGAGACGTTCCGGTGGAACGTCTCTACAATGTGGGCAATTAAACGGACTCCTAAGAAACCCATCGGGTTTGTTTAGTGTCTCAACGAGCGATCGCGCTCGTGAAAGGCTTGATATTATGCACCATGAGCCGTTAATGCCACAATTTCGTCAAAAGCGAAGTTGTCAATTAACTCAGCCACAGCGATCGCCAAAACAGAGTTTTCTTCAGGAATTTGCTCGATCAACTCCGCAATCAGCTCATCGCTACAGAGATGAGCTGCATAGTATAGCTGTTTCACCCACTCCTCGGGCATTTTTGAAACATAACTTTTGAGTTCGGCAGGAGTCAGACATGCTTGAGTTTTTGCCCTTTCCTCTCCTGTCGAGGGTGTTTTCTCCTCATAGATGTAGCGCACTCCTAAGTGATGGGCGATCTTTTCTAGGAGTATCCCTTCTTGGAAAGGCTTGGGCAGAAAATCGTCACAACCAGCTTCTAGGATAGCGGATCGCTCCTCATTAAACGCAAAGGCAGTTAGGGCAATAATCACCGTAGCCTGACCTTTAAGGGATGCTTTAATCTGTTTAGTCGCCTCATAACCATCCATTACAGGCATCAGTATATCCATCCAGATCAGGTGTGGTTGCCAGTCTTGCCAAACAGCGATGGCTTCTCTACCATTTGATGCCGATCGCACCTCAAATCCCACAGTTGTAAGAATCTTCACCAACAGGCGGCGGTTTTCTTCCACATCCTCAACAACGAGGATGCGATATTGAGTTTGATTCGGTTCTAAGCCAATGACTCGCTTGGTAGTGCCTGGGGGTTGCACGTCAGTTTCACAGGCAAGGCGGACTGGAATCTCAAAAGTAAATGTCGAACCCTTACCAACAACGCTACTGACTGTGATATCTCCCCCCATCAATCGGACAAATTGTCGGCTAATCGGCAATCCTAAACCCGTTCCTTGCATCGATTGGTGGCCCGTTTCTGTTTGTACGAAGGCTTCAAATATGGTGTCGAGTTCGCTTTCAGCAATGCCAGAACCAGTGTCAGAAACTTTGAATAGGATGGTTGATAGTTTGTTATCAGTTGTTGGGGGTTGGATATCCTCAATTGCTGACACGCAAAGCGTTACAGTCCCAGATCGTGTAAATTTGATGGCATTTTCCACAAGATTAATTAGCACCTGACGCAACTTCCCTTCGTCGGCGATCGCATAGCGGGGAACGTTGGGCATTCGGTTAAAAATTAGCTGTAACCCTTTGGTTTGGGCTTTAAGTTGCAGCATCTCTTCAATGGAGTCGAGCGTCCCATACAAATCAAAGCTATGTTCATTGAGAGTCAACCTGCCTGCTTCAATTTTGGACATTGCCAAGACATCATTGATGAGCGAGAGCAAATGCTCGCCACTGCGATTGATAATTCCTAAATACTCTATCTGCTCCGAAGATAGAGTATAATCGCGGCTCATCACTTGGGTAAAACCGAGGATAGCGTTGAGAGGAGTGCGTAGTTCGTGACTCATCTTCGCTAAGAACTGACTTTTGGCAATGTTCGCCACTTCCGCTCGCTCGGCTGCTTCTTGTAGCGCTGTATGAGAAAACTCCAAAACCGCCAGCATGAGCGTATTTCTCAACTCTAATGCCGCATCAATTTCCACCTGTTGCCAGGGTAAGGACTTGTCTCGAACGGTTTCTTTCCACAATTCAAAGGAGCGACGCGGGGACAATCGCAAACTACCGTCATTGTTAACTAATACTGGTTTATTGGGGTTTCCCCCCCAGTGGACGGTGTGGATGACTTCTGGTCTGAACCAGAGTATAGAATAAAACGTTTGATTGACGAATATGGAAATTGCCAGTAAACCACTTGCCGTATCTTGAAATTCCTGAGCTTGGGGATAAAGTTGGGACAGAGAATTGGTGAAGAATACATTCTCGCGGTGGTAATTCACTAGCCAATGAAGCAAGTCATGCACTGCTTCTCTTGATGGCGTTTGACCGAGCAGAGTCAAATCTTCCCCCAGCGCAACAACTGCTCCATTAGCTTTGATTAATTCTAATAAACTTTGGCTATTATGTTCTAATACCTTGCGAATAAAATTACTATTTAAACTAAGCTCATTTTTCAGTTTTTGTTGAATTATCCCAATCTGTTTTCGATAAACTTCTGCTTCTTGCTCTTGCTGTTTAACCAGTTGCACTGACATGAGTTGCCCTAATAATTCGCAATAATTTCTTGTCTCATAATCAATATATTTAGGCGAGCTATGATGGCAAACAATCATGCCCCACAGCCTTCTCTCATTGATTAAAGAAATACACATTGAGGCAGCAACTCCCATGTTTTGCGAATACTCTACATGCAAAGGAGAAACACTTCTGAGTACGGAAAAACTTAAATCGAGCGGCGCGTTTGTCAGAGGATTGTTAGTGGGAATAATTTCTACAGGCTGATAGTTCATATCAACGATTAATCGCAGCCAGTTTTCGTAGTATAGTTTTCTGGCTTGTTTGGGAATATCTGAAGCTGGATAATGTAAATCTAAGTAAGATTCCAATTCGGCTTGCTTATCTTCGGCAATAATTACCCCAGAGCCATCGGGTTCAAACCGATAGATCATGGCTCGGTCATATCCGGTAATCTGTCGTACTTCTTTAACAATTAACTCTGTAGCTTCATGGAAGTTGGCAGCTCTATTTATTTTTAAAAGTGAAGCTTTTAATAAATTAAAAAAGCTGGTTTCTAAGGAAAGTTTTTGAGGTACAATAGGTTCTATTTCCAGGATAAATATGCCATTATTGCTGTGTATAGTTCCGTTAAATAATATATATTTATCTTGGCTTATTATTGATAACTTGATAGGATTAAAAATCTCAGAATTTGAGTGAGAGATACAATGAGCTAATACTTCTCGTTCAGAAGTAGGCACTAAAGTACTTATGTCTTGATTAATTAAAGATTCTGCTGGAATACCAAAAAACTGGTCAGTGTTCTTACTGACTTGTAAAATCTTGAGTTGAGGGGCTTGCAGAACCAGAAGTACTCCATGGGGCTGAATTGACCCTGGAATGTGGATAGCTTCGCGATCGCAGTTCGTCAAATCAACCTCTTGAGAGGTGACCCATTCATTGGTTTGCATAGCGTTAGAAAAAAGTTGAATAAGTACTTAATACAAATAGTGGCGAAGTCTATCTGATTACTTAAGTGCTTAAAGCAATAATGACAGTAGGGGAATGGGGAATTCTTGTCTTAAGCCGAGTAGCCCCCCTAACCCC